>JADJUF010000007.1:130000-430000 GCA_016717005.1 Myxococcales bacterium
GTCGTGCGGCCCCGGGCCGAGTGGACGATCGAGGTGTTGCCGGCGTTCCTGCGCTACGGCCGGCCGCCCGACGGCACCACCACGCTCGACCTGCTGCGCGATCTGCTGGCGCTGCGGCGCACGCTGATCGGTGAGATCGTCAAGCTGATCGCGGCGCGCATGCCGGCCGGCGGCACGACCGCCGCCCGGGCCCAGGTCGAGCGCGCCTGGGCCGCGCGCGATCGCCCGGCCGCGTTCGTCCACGAGGACTTCCTGGTCATGCGGGCGGTGGTCGAGGCCACCGGGTTCCTGCCGGCGGTGTGGATGCTCAACCGGATCGCCGGGGTCTACCTCGACATCGCCACGGTCGTGACCGTCCGGGTTCCGGACGACTACGTCGTCGCGGCCACCGGCTACCTCGACGCGCTCGATCGCAAGGACGGCGCCACCGCCGCGACGCGCATCACCGCCTACCTCGATCGCCACGACGCCGCCATGCTGGGAGGCCCGACGTGACCTACGCCCACTCGCCGACGACCGCCGCGCTGCTGCACAGCCTGGTGCCGGTGATCCTGCCGCCCGAGGCCAACGACCTGGCCGACGACGTCGTCGCCCACGTCGGGCTGACGATGGGCGCCCTGCCCGCCGGATTCCGGCGCGCGCTCGTGACCGGCATCTTCGGCTACGACGCGCTCGCGGTGGCCTGGGGCCCGGGCGGACGCCGCCGCGCCCACCGCCTGCCGCCGGATCTGGCCGAGCGGTACTACCTGACCTGGGAGCACGGCCCGACCCCGGCCCACGAGCAGTTCGCGAAGGGCATCGGCCAGCTGCTCAAGCTGGCCTGCTACGAGCACCCGACCATGCAGGCCGCGCTCGGCTACACGCCCGCGGCGTGGATCGAGCGGGTCAAGCGCCGGCGGCTCGAGGTCTACC
Organism: Myxococcales bacterium; assembly: GCA_016717005.1. Lineage (NCBI taxonomy): Bacteria > Pseudomonadati > Myxococcota > Myxococcia > Myxococcales > Myxococcales bacterium. Next base: position 130,913 of record JADJUF010000007.1, read on the forward strand.
AGGCCGACATCGACCGGCACCAGCGCAGCCTGATCGAGCCCGATCCGCTGCGGCCCAGGGTCGGCGCCCGCGCCAAGGAGCACGTCTGATGGTGGCCCTGCCTCGCCCCGCGGTCGCGCAGGATCGGATCCCCGCCGGCGTCATCACCCGCGACGCCGTCCACGGCGACCTCGCGCTCGAGGCCGACGTCGTGATCGTCGGCTCCGGCGCCGGCGGCGCCACGCTGGCGGCCGAGCTGGCCGAGTGCGGGCTCGACGTGGTGATCGTCGAGGAGGGCCGCTACTACACGACCCGCGACTTCACCGCCGACGCCTCGGCCGCGGTCCGGACGCTGTACCGCGACGGCGGCGCGTCGATGGCGATCGGCGATCCGCCGGTGCTGTTCCAGGAGGGCCGCGCGGTCGGCGGCTCGACGGTGATCAACGGCGGCATGTCGTGGCGCACGCCCGAGCGCATCCTCGATCGCTGGTGGCGCGAGGCCGGCATCGACGGCGTCCGCCCCGCCGACATGGAGCCGTACTTCGCCCGGGTCGAGCGCCGCATCCACGTCGCCGGCCAGGATCCCGAGTCGATCGGGGAGGACAACCACCTGCTCAAGCGCGGCGCCGACGCGATGGGCTGGAAGGTCATCCCCAACCTGCGCAACCAGGTCCACTGCCCGGGCTCGAACAACTGCGCGTTCGGGTGCCCGACCGGCGCCAAGCAGTCGGCGCTGGTCAGCTACATCCCCCGCGCGCTGCACTTCGGCGCGCGGCTCCTGTCGGACGTCCGGGTCGAGCGCGTCGTGATGGCCGGCAAGCGCGCGACCGGCATCGTCGGCCGCGTCGTCGGCGCCGACGGCCGGCCCGGGCACCGGATCAGCGTCCAGGCGAAGCTGACGGTCGCGGCCTGCGGCGCGATCCAGACCCCGGCGCTGCTCGCGCGGTCGGGCGTGCGCTCGCCGTCGGGCCGGCTCGGCCACAACCTGTCGCTGCACCCCAACGTCAAGCTGTCGGCGGTGTTCGATCAGCCGGTCCGCGGCTGGGAGGGCGTGCACCAGGCCTTCCAGGTGCGCGAGTTCGAGGGCGAGGGCCTGCTGTTCGCGGCGGTCAACATCCCGCCCGGCATCCTGGCGATGACCTCGCACCCGCGCGGCGCCGAGCTGCACCGGCTGATGGTCGACTACGACAAGACCGTCGTCGCCGGCATGCTGTGCGAGGACACCGCGACCGGGCGCGTCCGCACGATCGCCGGCCGCCCCCAGGCGTTCTACCAGCTGGCCGAGTTCGACGCGCACAAGCTGATCCGCGGCGTGGCGCTGCTGGCCGAGCTGTTGTTCGCGGCCGGCGCGCGGCGGATCGCGACGCCGTTCGCGGGCGTGCCCGAGCTGACCTCGGCCGACGACACCCGCGCGCTCTACGCCCACCCGATCGCGCGCAAGGCGATGGAGGTCGTGACCGTCCACATGATGGGCACCGCGGCCATGGGCACCGATCGCGCGCGCGCGGTCACCGACGGCCACGGCTACGTCCACGACGCCGACGCGCTGATGGTCTGCGACGCCAGCCTGTTCCCCACGCCGATCGGCGTGAACCCGATGGAGACGATCATGGCGCTGGCCACCCGGGCCGCCGCGCACGTGCTCGACACCTGGACCTGATCGCCACTCGACCTGCGAGGACCGCCATGACCACGACCGCGACCACCGCCACGACGACGCCCGCGCCCGCGCCCGCCCCGACCGCGCCGCCGCCCCGCCCCAACCAGCCGAGCGCGCGCGTGCTCGAGCTCGAGCGCATGTCGCTCGCCGCGCTCGAGCAGGTGTTCGTGCGCGGCGTGACGCCCGACCTCGCCGGCCTGGCCGGCTGGGAGTTCCGCGGCCTCAACTCGCCGGCGCACTTCAAGCTGCTCGGCATCAAGAAGTTCGTGAAGGGCTTCTGGCGCGACGCCGCCGGCGCGACCTGGGGCTACAACTACCCGGTCGAGCAGAACCGCATCGCCGACGGCTGGTACGGCCTGCCGAGCGTGACCGCCCCGAAGCGGTTCGGCTTCTACACGGTCGCGCCGGTCGATCCGACCGCGCGGGACAACCGCTACCTGCACGCGCTCCTGCTCGACTACGGGCGCGGCGGCAACCCGCGCTTCGACGCGAGCGCCGGCCTGCGCGACTACGTCGTCCAGGTCGACGCCGCCGACCCCGACCTGCTGCTCGGCAAGGCCTACTACGCGCTCGGCCCGCTGCGGGTGCCGACCGCGTCGTTCTTCATCCTCGAGCGCCACCAGCCGGGGCCGACGACGATCGCGCGCTGACGCGCGGGCGGGTTGCGGCGCCGACGGGTGACTGATGCGCCGACGGACTACTGCGCGGGGCCGACCTTGGAGCCGACCGGCACGTCGACGCGCAGCACCTCGCGGAACGAGAGCTCGACGTCGGCGGGATCGTCGGACGGGTCGACCGCGCGCATCAGCACGATGATCTCGCCGCGGTAGACCGCGCGGTACTCGCGGCCGACGCCGTCGGTGACGCACCGGAGCACGGTGACCGCGTCGGGGCCGCTGGGCGGCGCGACCGCGCACGGTCCGACGGTGGTGCCGATCGGGTACGACTTGGCGGCGCCGGTGTGGTCGCCGACCTCCAGGAACAGGTTGAGCTTGCCGTCGGGCACCGGCTGCTGGCCCCAGCCGACGAGGGTCTGCGCGACGACGCCGGGATCCGGCGGCGCGGAGCCCGAGCCCTGGCCGGGATCGGTCGCAGGCTTCTTGCTTCCGCCGCAGGCGACCAGCACGATGGCGACGACGACGAGGGCACGGACACGCATGCCGTGTTGTAGCAGGCGCGCGCGCGATCGATCGGGCATAGCACCACAGATGTTGGCGCGGTCGCCGACGTTCACGACGGCCGCGCATCCGGTACGATGGCGCCGTGGCTCTGGCGCGACTGATCGTCATCGACGGCCCCGATCGCGGGCGCGAGTTCGATATCACCGCCCGCGGTGGCGGCGTCGGCCGCGGCGAGGACAACGCCGCCCAGCTCACCGATCCGTCGGTGTCGCGCCTGCACTGCTCGCTCGAGCCGCGCGACGGCGGCCTGGCGGTCGTCGACGCCGGCAGCCGCAACAAGACGCTGGTCAACGGCGCGCCGGTGACCGAGCGGCTGCTCGAGGCCGGCGACGAGATCACCGTCGGCCAGACCCGGCTGACGTTCCTGCCGCAGGGCGCGGTCACGGTCACGCGCGCGGCGGCGCCGGCCAAGGTCACGATCGAGATCGGCACCCGCGAGCTGATGGCGCTGGGCGGGCCCGCCGTCGACGCCGGCGCGCGTCGGCACCTGGCGACGCTCGCGGCGCTGGGCGAGCGGCTGACCGCGGCGATCGGGCGCGGCCGCGGCGAGGTGGCCCAGGCCGCCGCCGAGGCCAGCCTGACCTTGGTCTCGGCCGAGCGCGGGTTCGTGCTGGCGCGCGATCGCGGGGCGACCACGCCGCTCGGGCGCGCCGGCGATGCGGGGCCGAGCCTGGTGCTGCCCGACGCGGTGCTCGACACGGTCCTGGGCCGCGGGCGCGCGCTCGCGATCGATCTCGGCTCACGCCCGGCGCTGGCGGTGCCGGTCGGGACCGGCGCCGCCGCCGCGGTGCTGGTGGCCGATCGCGCCACCGGCAGCTTCGGCGAGCTCGAGCTGATGGCGGCCGGGTGCCTCGGCCAGCTGGTCGCGGCGGCGCTGGCCGCGGCCGACACCCAGGGCCTCCTGGTCCGCACCCAGGAGGTGCTCGAGGAGCGGCTCGGCGACCGCGAGCTGATCGGCCGATCGCCGCCGGCGCGGGCGCTGCTCGAGCTGGTCGCCCGGGTCGCGCCGACCGACGCCACGGTGCTGCTCGGCGGCGAGTCCGGCGCCGGCAAGGAGATGGTGGCCCGGGCGATCCACCGCGGCAGCCGGCGCGCGGCCGGCCCGTGCGTCGCGGTCAACTGCGCGGCGCTGACCGAGACGCTGATCGAGAGCGAGCTGTTCGGCCACGAGAAGGGCGCGTTCACCGGCGCCACCGACAAGAAGATCGGCCGCTTCGAGGCCGCCGACAAGGGCACGCTGTTCCTCGACGAGATCGGCGAGATGCCGCTGGCGCTGCAGACCAAGCTGCTGCGCGTGCTCGAGGAGCGGCAGTTCGAGCGGGTCGGCGGCACCCGGTCGGTCGCGGTCGACGTCCGGCTGATCGCCGCGACCAACCGCGATCTGCCCGAGCTGGCGCGGCGCGGCCTGTTCCGCGAGGACCTGTACTACCGGCTGTCGGTGATCCACGCGATCGTCCCGGCGCTGCGCGAGCGCGCCGACGACATCCCGCTCTTGGCCGAGCACTTCCTGACCCGCATGCGCCAGCAGATCGGGCGCCGCGTGCGCGGGTTCCGCCCCGACGCGATGGCGGCGCTGGTCGCGCACCCGTGGCCCGGCAACGTGCGCGAGCTGCGCAACGCGATCGAGCGCGCGGTCGTGCTCGGCCGCAGCGAGTGGATCGAGGAGGGCGACCTGCCGCCGAACCTGATCGCGCGGATCCCGCACCGCCGCAGCGCGCCGACGCCGCCGCTGGGCTCGATGACGATCACCGGCCCCGTGACGCTCGCGGCCCAGAGCCTGCCCGGCCTGCCGGTGCCGCCGACCAGCTCGCCGGCGCTGGTGGTCCCGCCGATCGTACCCGAGCCGCGGATCGATCCGCCGGGCGCCGAGGCGCCGCCGCCGCCCGCGGCCCCCGCGGCGCCCGCCGCCAGATCGCTGCGCGAGCTCGAGCGCGAGGGCATCATCGCGGCCCTGGCCGCCACCGGCGGCAACAAGGCCCAGGCCGCCGGGATCCTCGAGATCGATCGCTCGACGCTCTACAAGAAGCTGAAGGAGTACGGCATCGGCTGAGCCGCGCGCGGCGCTCACCGTCGAGGCTGGCGCCGAGCGCGTACACCTACGACACGTCCGACGAGGATCTGGGCGACCACCGGCCACCTGGTCAGAGCGAGCTGACCAAGGTGCTGATCGAACCCGATGCTCATGAGCAGCGGCGCCTGCTGCTCGACACCCGCCTCGACCTGCTCCGCTACAGCTACCCCGGCTTCACCCTCCTGCCGTCCCGGGCCAGCGCCCTGGTCCAGGCGGGCGTGACCTGGTCCAGCGCCCTGGTCCAGGCGGGCCTGACCTGGGAGCTGTGACCCCGCGCGGCGGGGTGACGGGGCTAGCGGATCTTGCGGGGGCGACCGCGCTTGCGAGGCGCCTCGCCCGACCCGGCGAAGTCGAGCTCTTCCGCGAAGCGCTCCTCGACCATGTCCGAGACCGAGGTGTGAAGCGAGTCCAGCTTGCGCAGCTCATCGCGCTCGAACTCGGCGAACGAACCATAGATACGCGGCGAGGTAGACATCGTGGTTTCTCCCTGTAGGACCCACATGTCCTACATCTGTTCACAAGGTATTCCAAAGGATCACCTCGGTAAACTTTTCGGCAACGAATTGCGCTGCGTTGCGGGTTCACGACGATGACGCGATGGCGCGACGTCAGACGAACGTGCTAACGGCGTCGCGATGACCCGGATCGTCGCGGTCGCGAACCAGAAAGGCGGCGTCGGTAAGACCACGACCGCCATCAACCTGGCCGCGTCCGTCGCCAGCCGCGGCTACCACGTGCTCCTGTGCGACTTCGACCCCCAGGGCAACGCGTCCTCCGGGGTCGGCTACCCGCGCGACCGGATCGAGCTGTCGATGTACGACGCCCTGGTCGGCGAGGTCGCCCTGGCCGACGTCATCCGGCCGACCGAGATCACGACCTTGTGGGTGGCGCCGGCCAACACCGATCTGGTCGGCGCCGAGATCGAGCTGATCAGCGCCGAGCGCCGCGAGTGGATCCTGGCCGACGCGCTGGCGACGGTGAAGGACCGCTACGACTACATCGTGATCGACTGCCCGCCGTCGCTCGGCATGCTGACGCTCAACGCCCTGTGCGCCGCCGACGGCGTGGTCGTGCCGATGCAGGCCGAGTACTTCGCGCTCGAGGGCATCTCGTCCTTGTCGACGACGATCGAGCGGGTCCGCACCACCTACAACCCGCGCTTGACCATCGACGGCGTGCTGTTCTGCATGTTCGACGCGCGCACCAACCTGTCGGCGCAGGTCCGGGGCGAGGTCCAGTCGTTCTTCGGCGCCAAGGTGTTCGACACGCTGGTGCCGCGCAACGTGCGGCTGTCCGAGGCGCCGTCCCACGGCAAGCCGGCGCTGCTCTACGACTTCCGCAGCCCGGGCGCCAAGAGCTACCTGGCGGTCGCCGACGAGTACCTGGCCCGCCAGGGCCAGCCGGCCATGAGGCCGGCGTCGTGAGCGACCCCAAGCGCGGCGGGCGCGGCCTCGGGCGCGGCCTCGGGGCCCTGATGCCGGCGAAGCCGCCAGTGGCGGCGGTCCCGACGGCGGCGCCGGCCGCCCCGGCCGCGATCATCGCCCGCACCTACTTCCAGGCGCCGATCGAGGACGTCTACCCCAGCGCCGAGCAGCCGCGCCGGCGCTTCGACGACCGCGAGCTCGACGAGCTGGCCGCGTCGATCCGCACCCACGGCGTGATCATGCCGCTGGTCGTGCGGCCGCGGCCCGCCGGCGGCTACACGCTGATCGCCGGCGAGCGCCGCTGGCGCGCGGCGCAGCGCGCCGGCCGGCACGACGTGCCGGTGGTGATCCAGGACGTCGACTCGCGCGAGGCGTTCGAGCGCGCGCTGGTCGAGAACCTGCAGCGCGCCGATCTCAACCCGATCGAGGAGGCGCTGGCGTTCCAGCGGCTGATCGACGAGTTCGGCCTGCACCAGGACGAGGTCGCGGCCCGGGTCGGCAAGGACCGCTCGACCGTCGCCAACGCGGTGCGGCTGCTCAAGCTGCCCGACGGCGTGCGCGCGATGGTCGAGGATCGCCGGCTGTCGATGGGCCACGCCCGCGCGCTGCTCGGGCTCGAGGACACCGCGGCGATCGAGGTGGCCGCCCGCGCCGTCGTGGCCAAGAGCCTGTCGGTCCGCGCCACCGAGTCGCTGGTGCGCGCCACGCACGATCCCGCCCCGCCGCGCGATCGCGGCCCCGGGACGCCGCGCGGGCCGAGAAGTCGGCCGCCGCCAAGGACCTCGAGGAGCGCTTGACCCGGGCCCTGGGCGCGCCGGTCACGCTCGACGAGGACGGCGGCGCCAGCAAGGCCGGCACGATCGCCATCCGCTACCTCGACCTCGACCACCTCGACCGCCTGCTCGACAAGCTGCTGGTCGAGTAACCAACGTCCGACCACTCGAAGCGCTGCAGGGCGGGCACCTCGGGGGGGCTCACCGCCGACGGCCCGACGGCTCCGCGGCGTCAGGCCACCCGCACGTCGGCGTCGACGATCCGCAGGCCGCGCCCGAGGGCGTGCTTGCGGGCCGCGGCGCGACCGTCCTCCCGGGCGTGGTCGCCGTGCTCGTCCCCGGGACACGCCGCGGTCGCAAAGACCTCAGCGGTGTCGCGATCCGACAATGTCCAGGTGGTGGCCGTGGCCTTGCGGCCCGGCTCGATGATCGTGGACAGGGTCAGGGTGCTAGGCCCCGCGTGGACCGAGTGCCCGCCCACCACCGCCTCACCACGTCGCCGTCAGCCGGCGATTGCGCCGGCGGGCGCCGCCGGGGGGGGGCGCGGCGGCCGCGCGCCGGGCGCCGCGGCCGGAGGCGTGGGCTCCCGCCGGGCCCGCGCGTCAGCGCAGCCTTCACCCGCTGTGCCCCCGCCACGCCTCGTGCGCGATCGCTTCGTCACGTCGTCACAGGAACGCCCAACCTCTGCCACGCCACTTCGAGATTGGAGCGCCGAGGCCGGCGCGGATCAGCGCGGATCGTTGCCCCTGCGGCTTCGAAGGCGGTGCGCTCAGCCGCCCTCGGCCCCGAACGCCTCGGCCGCGGCCTCCCGCCGGCGCACCAGCCGGCCCAGGGCGGCGTGCTCGGGCCGCGCGAGGTCGGGATCGTCGGCGAGCACGGCCTCGGCCTCGGCCCGGGCGGCGAGCAAGAGCGCGGTGTGCTGGGCCAGGTCGCCGAAGCGGAGGCGCGGCACGCCGGCCTGGCGGGCGCCGAGCAGCTCGCCGGGGCCGCGCAGCAGCAGGTCTTCCTCGGCGATGCGGAAGCCGTCGGAGGTGTCGGCGATCACCTCGAGGCGGCGCTTGCCGTCGTCGGTCTTGCCGCCCTTGGTGAGCAGGTGGCACCACGCGGCGCCGCCGCCGCGGCCGATGCGACCGCGGAGCTGGTGGAGCTGCGCGAGGCCGAAGTGATCGGCGTCCTCGATGACCATGACGGTCGCCGCCGGCACGTCGACGCCGACCTCGATGACCGTGGTCGCGACCAGCACGTCGAGGTCGCCGCCAGCGAACGCGGCCATCGTCGCGTCGCGCAGGTCGGCCGGCAGCCGCCCGTGGACCAGCCCGACCCGCAGCGGCGCGAGCCGCGCGGTCAGCGCGGCGTGGACGCCGACCGCGTCGGCCCAGCCGCCCCGGGTGTCGTCGCTCGAGGCCTCGACCAGCGGGCACACCACGAACGCCCGCTCGCCGGCGCGGCAGCGCTCGACCACGCGCGCGTAGGCGGCGGCCCGGCCCTTGGCGCCCCGCCCCACCACGGTCGTCGGCGCGGCGCGCCCCGGCGGCAGCTCGTCGATCACCGTCGCGTCCAGATCGCCGAACGCGGTGAGCGCCAGCGTGCGCGGGATCGGCGTCGCGGTCATCACCAGCAGGTGCGGCGCGAGGCCGTCGCCCTTGCCGCGCAGCCGGACCCGCTGGGCCACGCCGAACCGGTGCTGCTCGTCGATGATCGCCAGGCCCAGGCGGGCGAAGCCGACGGCGTCGGCCAGGAGCGCGTGGGTGCCGATCGCCAGGCCGATGTCGCCGGCGCCGAGGAGCGCGACGGTCGAGGCCCGGGTGCCGCGCGCGGTCGACGCGGTCAAGAGCGTGGTGCGGATGCCGAGCGGCGCGCACCAGCGGCTGAAGGTCGCGTGGTGCTGCTCGGCCAGGATCTCGGTCGGCGCCATCAGCGCGACCTGGGCGCCGGCCCGCAGCGCGTGCAGCGCGGCCGCGAACGCCACCGCGGTCTTGCCGGCGCCGACGTCGCCCTGGAGCAAGCGGTTCATCGGCGTCGGCCGCACCAGGTCGGCGCGCAGCTCGGCGATCGCGCGGCGCTGGGCCGCGGTCAGCGCGAACGGCAGCGCCCGCGCGAGCTCGGCGTCGAGCGCCGGCGCCGGCGGCAGCGGCCGCGCGTGATCCGAGCGCAGCAGGCGCCGACGTCGCACCACCACGGCGCCGAGCGCGAACAGCTCGGCGAACGCCAGGCGCCGGTGGTAGGGGCTGGTGCCGGCGTTGAGCGCGGCGACCTCGGCCGTCGACAGGCTCGGCGTCGGCGCGTGCAGCGCGGTCAGGGCCTCGGCCAGGGGCGGCAGCGCCTGGCGCGCGGCCACGGCGACGGGCACGCCGTCGTCGACGTGGGTCGCGACCCGGGCCGCCGCGGTCTGGCACGCGGTGCGCAACCGCGCCGCCGGCACCCCGACGACGTCGGGGTAACGCGGGATGACCTGGGCGACGTCGCCGACCGCGCCCTCGACCGCGACGCCGAGCACGTCGGGGTTGGCCATCTCGTGGTGACCGGCGCGTCGACGGACGACGCCTGACAGCGCGGCCTCGGCGCCGACCGGGAACCGGCGATCGATCCCGGACCACACGCCGAAGAACCGCACGACCAGCAGCGCGCTCGCGCCGACGCCGTCGCCGAGGCGGACCTCGCCCCAGGCTCGACCGCGGGCGCGGACCGTGCGGGCCGCGACGACGGTGGCGCGGAGGCCGATGCGATCGCCGTCGGCGGCGCCGGCGAGCGCCTCGGTCAGCGGCATCACCTCGCGCGCGTCGAGCCAGCGCCGCGGCACCAGCCACAGCAGATCCTCGACGGTGGTCAGGCCGCGCGCGGCGAGCGCGGCAGCCAGCGCCGGGCCGATGCCCTTGATCGAGGTGGTCGGCGCCGCCAGCGGATCGTCGGCGAGCAGCAGCGGCGCAGGGGCGGCGCGAGGACGGCGGGCTCCGGGCCCGGGTCCGGCTACAGCGCCGGCTCCGGTTCCGGTTCCGACTCCGGTTCCGACTCCGCCTCCGGTTCCGGTTCCGGATCCGACGCCGGTTCCGGTTCCGGTTCCGGCTCCGACGCCGGTTCCGACGCCGGTTCCGACGCCGGTTCCGGTTCCGGTTCCGACTCCGGTTCCGGTTCCCTCCGCTTCCGCCTCCGGTTCCGACGCCGGTTCCGGTTCCGCTTCCGCCGCCGGTTCCGGTTCCGGTTCCGACTCCGGTTCCGGTTCCGACGCCGGTTCCGGTTCCGGTTCCGGTTCCGACGCCGCCCCCGACGCCGACGCCGGTTCCGGCGCTGGTCTCGCACGCTCGATCGCGCTCGGCGGTGAGCTGTGCGACCAGCTCGAGCGGTGGCGGCCCGACCAGGCTCAGCATCAATCGGAGGCCGCGCGCGATCTCGACGGTCTGGGCGTGTCGATCGAGGGCCTCGAACCCGATCAGGATGCGGCGCCAGGCGACCAGCGCGGCGAGCGGCGCGGCGGAGGCCGCGGCCGCGAGCACCTGGTCGCAGCCGGCGCGCAGCGCCGGGCCGAGCTCGCGCACGTGGGCCAGGCCAGCGAAGCGGTCGGCGGCGGCCAGCAGCAGCGGGCGCTGCAGCGCGAGCGCGGCGCGTCGAACCGGATCCACCGCGTCCGGGCTACCACGGTGCGCACGCGTCGTACACCGACGCTGCGCGACTTTGTTGGATCGCCGACTCGCCGCGCGCGCGGCGGCGGGCGATACTTCACCGACATGGTCGATCGCGAGTTCCCGCGCATGCCCTACGTGGTCGCGGTCGAGTTCAGGTCGGCGTCGTCGTTCCTGATCACCTACTCGCTCAACCTGTCGCGCGGCGGGTTGTTCGTCGAGACGTTCCAGGATCTGCCGCTCGGCGCGACCGTGGCGCTGACCTTTCGCATCCCCGGCTCTGGCGAGGTGGTGCTCTCGGGCGTGGTCGCGTGGCGACGCGAGCCCAGCAGCCCCGACGGGCCGCCCGGCATCGGCGTCGAGTTCACCGACATCACCGCGCAGCTGGGCGAGACCATCGATCAGCTGGTCGCGCAGTTCCACGGCATCGCGATCCTGGTGCTGGCGGCCGACACCAAGGACCGGGCGTCGCTGACCCGGCTGGTCAAGTCGATCGCGGCGTCGGCCAACATGCTCCAGGCCGCGAGCGCCGCGGTGGCCGAGACGCTGGTGACCGAGGATCTCGATCTGATGGTGATCGACGTCGACGGCGATCCCGAGGGCGCGATCGCGACCTTGCGCCTGGCCAAGGCGCTGAGCTCCCCGGTGCCGGCGATCGCGCTGGCGTCGACCAAGCGCCTGCGCGATCACGCGCGCGCGGCGGGCGCCGACGAGATGGTCGGCAACCCGCCGGCGTTCGAGGAGCTGCAGCTCGCGGTGATGCGCGCGCTGGCGCGCCCGAGCGCGGTGCGCTGATCCCGCGCCCGCGCCGCCAGCGATCGCTCGCCACCGCCGCCGCGCCCGCGCGCAAGATGCGGCGCCGATCGCGCTCGCCCGGCCGAGCCGCGCGGTAGGATGCGCCGTGCCCGTCGAGTTCGAGGCCACGGTGCCGGCGCCCACCACCGCCGCGCACGTGCGCTCGGAGGCCGAGCTCGACGCGACCGCCGCCGCCACCGGCTCGGCCGCGCTCGACGCGACCGCCGCCGCCACTGGCCCGGCCGCGCTCGACGCGACCGCCGCCGCGCCCGCCGACGGCACCGTCACCGCCGGAGGCCGGCGCGGCACCCCCGGCGCGTACGCGATCGGGCCGGGCACGCGCCTGGCCCACTTCGAGATCGTGCGCCCGCTCGGCCACGGCGGCATGGGCGAGGTCTACCTGGCCACCGATCTCGCGCTCGATCGGCCGGTCGCGCTCAAGCTCCTGCCGGCGGCGGTCGCGCGCGACCCCGGGCGCCGCGAGCGGCTGATCCGCGAGGCCCGGGCCCAGGCCCGGCTCAACCACCCCAACGTCGCGCACCTGTACTTCATCGGCGAGGATCTCGGGCACCTGTTCTTCGCGATGGAGTACATCGACGGCGAGACCCTGGCCCAGCGGCTCGAGCGCGGCCCGCTGCCGGCCGACGTCGCGCTCGAGCTCGCGCGCATGGCGGCCCTGGGCCTGCGCGAGGCCCACCGCCACGGCTTCACCCACCGCGACGTCAAGCCGTCGAACCTGATGATCGATCAGCACGGCGTGCTCAAGGTCATGGACTTCGGCCTGGTGACCGAGGCCGCCGACGGCGCCGCGCCGCCGACGTCCGACGACGACGCCCCGATCGCGGCGTCGGCGCTGGTGGGCACGCCGCTGTACATGGCGCCCGAGCAGGGCCGGGGCCGCGCCGTCGATCACCGGGCCGACATCTACGCGCTCGGCGCCACGCTCCACCACATGATCGCCGGCGCGCCGCCGTTCGCCGGCGGCTCGGCCGCCGAGCTGCAGTCGCAGCACGAGGCCGCGGCCCGGGCGTCGCTGGTCGGCGCGCGGCGGCGCCGGCGCACCGTCGGGCTCGCCGACGTCGTCATCACCCGCATGATGGCCAAGCGCCCCTTCGACCGCCCGGCGACCTACGACGAGCTGATCGACGATCTCGATCGCGCCAACCCGGTGCGCAGCCGGCCGGCCGGGTTCTGGCCCCGGGCCGTGGCCGGGCTGGTCGACCTGATCGGGGCCGGGCTCATCGCCGTGCCGATCGGCGTGCTGCTCGGCGGCAACGGCAACCTCGGCCTGGGCCTGTACTTCCTCTTGCTCATCCCGCTGGTGATCCGACGCTTCGGCACGACGCTCGGCCACGCGCTGTTCGATCTCGCGATCGTGCCGGTGCGCGGCGCGCGGACCGGGTTCTTGACCGCGGCGCTGCGCTACCTGGTCATGCTCGGGCCGATGATGGCCGGCATGGCGATCGATCGCTTCGGCGACGTCCTCGAGTCCCGACTCCTGGGCTTCGTCGGCGGCGCCGTCACGTTCGTCGGGTTCGCCTACCCGCTCGTCGAGCTGGCCCGGGTCGCGCTGACGACCGCCGACGCGGCCACGCTCTGGGATCGCGCCGCCCGGACGCGCGTGCGCTACCGCGTCCGCGGCTCGGTCGCGATCGGCGTCAGCGCCGGCGCGCTCGCGAGCTTGCCGCCGAGCCTGCGCTGACCGCGGCGGCGCGGCACCTCGAGGTCCCCCGCACCTGCCTGGGTTCGGCGACGAACCTCTGGAACTCAGAGCCTGTAACTTTTTTCGGCCGAGCACCGGTCGACGTGCCGGGAGTCTCGCGTCGTGGGTGGGGGCCCTGTCGGGGCTTGCCCCCGACGGGGGAGGGCCTGGCGACAGGCCCTCTGAAACTCAGCCGCTGGCGGCGACCAGCTCGGCCGCGCGCACGGTGTTCTCGAGCAGGCACGCGCGGGTCATCGGCCCGACGCCGCCCGGCACCGGGGTGATCACGCCGGCGCGCGCGGCGGCCGCGGCGAACTCGACGTCGCCGATCAGCTTGCCGTCGGCGCCGCGGTTGATGCCGACGTCGATCACCGCCGCGCCCGGCTTGATCCACGCGCCGCGCACCAGCTCGGGGCGACCGACCGCGGCCACGACGATGTCGGCGGCGCCGATCACCTCGGCGAGGTCGCGCGTCTTCGAGTGGCACAGCGTGACCGTGGCGTCGGCGTTGGCGAGCAGCAGGGCCATCGGCTTGCCGACCAGCACGCTGCGCCCGAGCACCACGGCCCGGGCCCCGACCAGCGGCACCTCGCCGTAGGCCAGCAGGCGCATGCACCCGGCCGGCGTGCACGCGGTGAAGCGCGGCTTGCCCTGGGCCACGCGCCCGAGGTTCTCGGGGTGGAGGCCGTCGACGTCCTTGTGCGGCGGGATCGTCAGGATCACGGCGTCGCTGTCGAGCCCCTTGGGCAGCGGCAGCTGCACCAGGATGCCATGCACCGTCGGATCGGCGCCGAGGCGCGCGACCAGCGCCAGCAGCGCGGCCTGGGTCGTGTCGGCCGGCAGCCGGTGATCGGTCGCGGCGATCCCCACCTCGCGCGCGTCCTTGGTCTTGGCCTTGACGTAGACCGCCGACGCCGGGTCGTCGCCGACCAGCACCACCGCCAGCCCGACCGTGACGCCCTGGGTCGCGAGCGCCGCGGTCCGCGCGCGGACCTCGTCCTTGACCTGGGCGGCGACCAGCTTCCCGTCGAGGATCCGCGCCGTCACGGCGCCGCCCCCGATCCCGATCCGGTCCCCGATCCCGATCCGGTCCCCGATCCGGTGCCTGATCCCGAGCCGGTGCCCGTCCCCGATCCGGTGCCGGATCCGGTCCCCGATCCCGCGTCACCACCGCTCGCCGGCGCCGCCGCCGGCGTCGCGGGCGCGCTCGCCGCCCCGCCGCTGTCGCCGCTCCCCGGCTTCGACGACGCGTACAGGTCCTTGTACCAACCGCCGCCCTTGAACGCGAACGACGTGCGCGAGATGAGCCGCTCGAGCGGCCCTCCACACGCCTCGCACACGGTCTTGGCCGGATCGCTCATCCGGTGCTCGTACTCGAACTCGCGCTTGCACGCGCCGCACTGGTACTCGTAGACGGGCATGACCCAGGGCGCTTAGCACGCCGCCGGTGGCGGCGACAAGACGTCGATCACCCGCACGCCCAGGTGACCGTCGACGGTCACCAGCTCGCCCCGGGCCACGGGCTGGCCGCCGGCCCGCAGCTCGACCGGTCCCCCGACCGGCGCCGCCAGCCCTAGCACCTGGCCGGGCGCCAGCTCGAGCAGCGCCCGGGCGGACACCTCGACCTCGCCGACGACGATCGACAGGGACACGCGCAGGTCGGCGGCGAGCAGCTCGGCGGGGGCGGTCATGGGCGCTCGGACATAGGGTCCGGTGACGGTAAGCCGCCCAGCGGCGCGGTCAAGCGTGGCCGCGAACCAACCGCGCGCGACCCGCAGCCGCGCGGCGCTGGCGCCGACCACGACCACGTCGCCGACGGTCACCGCGGCCAGGCGCGCGGCGACGATCGACGCCCGCGCCACCTCGACCCCGCCGACGATCGCCGGCAGCCGCGCGGCCCGGCTCGACACCAGCGCCGCCAGCGGCCGCGTGGGCAACGCCGCGACCTCGTCGACGGCCAGCGCGATCACCGCGGCGGTCGGCCGGGTCACCGCGATCAGCGCCATCGGCCCCGACGGCACCGCGCCGCCGAGCTCCGCGGTCGCGGCCACGCCGGCGCGCTCGAGCACGGTCGCCACCGCGAACGCCGCCAGCGCCGCCTCGACGTCGGTGGCCGGGCGTGGCGCCGCCAGCCCCGGGGCCCGGCCCAGGGCCACGTCGGCCACGGCGATCGCCAGGGTCGCCGGGATCACCACGACCGCATGCGCCCGCTCGGCCCGCACGGTCACGACCACCGGGTCGGCCACCGCGCACTGGTCGTCGACGCCGACCCAGCGGGCGCCGGCGATCCAGCCGCCCTCGGCGCCCAGCGCGTCGATCCACGCGGCCATCCGGCCGTCGACGGCCCGCGCCGCCGGCAACGCCGCCCAAGGGTACGAGGCCACCGGCACGCCTCTCGAGTGCCAGACGCAGCGCGCCAGGTCAACCGCCCGGCCAAGCGCCAGGTCAACCGCCGGAAACTGGCCCCGCCCAGCCAAGCAGGTACGATCAACACCTACATCGGCACCAGGAGCCACCTACCATGTCCCAGCGCGACCGCCGGATGGGCTTCCGCATCCCCTACTCGACCTTGATGACCTCGTTCGTCGCCGAGCGACCGGTCCGCATCCTGGTCGAGGATCTCAGCGACACCGGCATGCGCGTCCACGCGGTGACGCCGCGGGCGCCCGCGCCCGGCACCGTCATGGCGCTCGAGGTGGTGCTGCCCGACTCCGACGACACCATCTGGGCCACCGGCCAGGTCTGCCACCGCACCGCGGACGATCTCGCCGTCGGCCTCGGCGTCCGCTTCGTGGCGATGGCCACCAGCCACGCCCGCCGGCTCCGCGACTTCTGCCTCGAGTCGCGCCGCGCGCACCTCGGCGGCCTGCTCGAGCGCATCCGGGCCTGAGCCGCCGCTGCGGGCACCACGCGCGCCCGCGCCGCGCGACCGGCCCCGGCCCGATCGGCGCGCTATACTCCTGGCGCCGCATGCGCCGCACACCCTGGCTCGTCGCTGCTCTCCTGGTCCTGTCGGCGGCCGTGGTCGCGCCGACGCTCGCCCACGCCCAGCCCGGCGACGACTGGGACGTGCAGCGCGACCCGTTCGACAAGTCGGTGGTCGCGCGGCTCAAGGGGATCCTGGCCAAGAACCCCAACGACGCCGACGCGCTCGCGAAGCTGCTGAACCTGTACCGCCGCTACCGCACCGTCGCGACCTTGCGCGGGGAGTACGAGGCGATCCTCACGGCCAAGCCCGACGACTTCGGCGCGCTGGTGGTGCTGGCGCGCCTGGCCAAGACCGACCGCGACGACGTGACCGCGCTGGGGCTGTTCGAGCGCGCGGCCGCGACCCGGCCCGATCCGGCGGTGCTGGTCGAGGTCGGCACGCTCTACCGCATGAGCGGCAAGCTGGCCGAGGCCCGAGCCGCGCTCGACAAGGCCCTCGCCGGCAAGCCCGCCAAGGCGATCAAGCAGCAGGCGCTCCGCGCCCTCGCCGACCTGGCGCTCGCGGCCAAGGACATCGACGGCGCCCGCGGGTACTTCGAGCAGTACATCGCCCTCGACAGCGGCAACGTCGCGCTCCGGCTCGAGCTCGGCGACGCGCTGGCCGGGGCCGGCAAGGCCGACGACGCCATCGCGATCTACGAGGACGCCGAGCGCCGCCTCGGCAGCGATCCGTCGCGCCGGGTCGAGGTCGCGGCGCGGATCGGCGCGGCCCAGGAGACCAAGGGCGACGACGCCGCCGCCGTGTCCACCTACCGCCGGGCGATCAAGCTCGTGCCCCGCGGCTACTACCTCGAGACCGAGCTGACCGCGCGCATCGTCGACATCTACCGGCGCAAGCAGGACCTCGCCACGCTCCTGACCTTCTACGAGAAGGAGTGGCCCGAGCGCAGCCGCGGCGCGTTCGAGTGGAGCACGCTGGCGCGGCTGTACGAGGAGACCGGCGATCAGGACAAGGCGGTCGGCGCGTACACCAAGGCCGTGGCCAAGGCGCCGTACGAGCTCGAGGTCCAGCGCCGCCTGATCCAGCTGCTCGAGGCGACCGGCCGCGACAACGACGCGCTGGCCCAGTACGAGGTCGTGGCCCGGGTCGCGCCGGGCGAGGCCCGCTTCCAGCTCGAGCTGGCCGAGCGCTACTGGCGCCGGCACCAGGAGCCCAAGGCCCTGGGCACCGCCAAGAAGATCGAGGCGCGGTTCCCGACCGATCCGGCGGTCATGTCGGCGGTGGCCGATCTGTACCTGCGCTGGGGCAAGGACGACCTGGCGCTGGCCGCGTTCGAGCGGCTGGCCAAGCTCGAGCCTGACGATCCCGATCACCTGGTGACGCTCGGCGAGCAGTACCACCAGCGCGGCCAGGTCGACAAAGCCATGGCGACCTGGAAGCGCATCGCCGGCACCAAGTCGGCCAAGGGCTACGCCCGGCTCGGCGACGTGCTGGCCGAGCACGACGCGCCGACCGAGGGCCTGGTCTACTACGCCAAGGCGATCAAGCTCGATCCCGACGATCCCGAGCTGTACAAGGGTCGGGCCCAGATCCTCGAGCGGCAGCGCGCCTTCGCCGAGGCGATGGCCGACTGGGAGAAGGCGCTGTCGTTGTGGGTCAAGCCCAGCGATCGCAGCGCCCGGCGCGAGGCCCGCACCCGGATCGTCAACCTGTTGCCGCGCTGGGACGGCGGCAGCCACAAGGACGCGTACCGCCAGCGCTGGGAGCGCGCCTTCACCAAGGCCCCGCCCGACCTCGACGGCGGCTACTTCCTGGTGGCCTACTTCCAGCGGTTCGGGCAGCAGGGCCAGCCGCGCAAGACCCTCGAGCGCCTGCTCACGCTCGCGCCCGACGATCAGGAGACGCTGCTCGATCTGGTCAAGGCCTACCGGGGCGAGCACGCCTACGACAAGGCGGTGGCGCTGCTGATGCGCCTGGCCGAGCAGGACCCGGCGCGGCAGCGCGAGGCCTACAACCAGATCGCCGAGATCAAGACCGAGGACCACCAGGACGCCGAGGCGATCGCGTGGTCGCAGAAGGCGCTCGAGAAGAGCCCCAACGATCCGGTCGCGTACCAGCGCCTCGCCGAGCGCTACGTCGAGATGCAGCGCCTCGCCGACGCCACCGGCGCGTACCAGCGGGTGGTCGAGCTCGATCCGCGCAACTGGAAGGCGGCGTTCGCGCTCGCGGCGCTGCACCAGCAGCAGGTCGACCTGCCCGCCGCGGCCGAGGTCTACCGCCGGATCCTGCGCCAGGCCACCGACGACGACACCCTCAAGAAGGCCGGCAAGGCCGGCGATCGCGCTCGAGGAGATCAACCAGTCGCTGGGCGAGCTCGAGAAGGTGCTGGCGCCGCTGTCGTCGATCATGGCGCACAAGCAGGTCTACCGGCAGCTGCTGGTCGAGCTGTACGTGCACTACGTGCCGCGCCTGGTCGGGCGCGCCCGCCACGGCACCAGCGAGGTCCGCCGCTCGGCCCGGGCCGAGCTCGACCGGCTCGGCCACGGCGGCATGAAGGCGCTGCTCGACGCGCTGGCCGATCACGCGGCCCCGGCCCAGCGCGAGATCGCGGTCGCGATCCTGGGCCACCTGGGCAACAAGGCCGCCGCGCTGCCGCTGGTGCGGGTCGCCAAGGAGGAGCCGGCGCCGATCGATCCGTCGGCGCCGCGCACGCTCGGCACGCTGACCAACGCCCTCGATCTCGAGAACCGGATCGCCGCGCTCGTCGCCGCCGGCCGGCTCGGCGATCCCCGGGTCGTGCCCGAGGTGCTGCCGCTGGTCCACCACGGCGAGGTCGGCCTGCGCGAGGCCGCGGTGTTCACGCTCGCCGGCGTCAGCGACCCGCGCGCGACCACCGCGCTGATCGACGCGCTCGCCGACCACCGGCCCTCGGTCGCCGCGATCGCGTGCCTCGGGCTCGGCGGCGCGAAGGACCCGCGGGCGCTCCGGGCGGTGCTCGCCGTCGATCGCACCCGCGAGGATCTCGTGCGCGCGGCGTGCGCGGCGGGCCTGGCCGGCGCCGGCGCGGCGGCGCTGCCGTTCCTGACCGCCGCCGTCGACGACAACGCCGGCGAGACCCAGCGGGTCGCGGCCTACGCGCTCGGCCAGCTCGGCGATCCGCGGGCCGCGGCGCCGCTGGTGCGCGCCTACCTGGCCCGGGTCGGCCAAGACCGCTCGACGATCGTCTGGGCGCTGGCGCGGATCACCGGCGCGACGGCCCCGGCGCCCGCGGCCGGGCTCGACGACTACCCGATGCGCGCCGGCAAGCTCGACCTGGCCGCGCTGGTCCGCGGGCTGGCGACCGAGCTGCCGCAGGCGACGCCGTCGGCCGACGTCCTGATCGGCCACGAGGCGGAGACCGCGCAGGCGGTGATCGCCGCGCTGGCCGCGCACCGCGACGCCGCGCTGGGCGCGCTCACCGATCTCGATCGGCGCGACGACGGCCTGGCGCTGGGCGAGCTGACCGACGGCGCCCTGACGCCGAAGGCCCGCGCCGCGCTCGCGCAGATCGGCGCCGCGATCGGCGGCGCGGTGATCGCGCGGATCCGCGACGACGACGCCAAGCTCGCCGCTCGCGCGGTGAGCGTCGCCGGCAAGATCGGCACCGCGGCGGCGCTGGCCGCGCTGGCGCCGGCGCTCGACGACGATCGCCGGCTGGTCCGCGACGCGGCGATGGTGGCGATCGCGCGCGCCCCGGGCAGCGCCCCGGCGGTGCTCGCCACCGTCACGGCGCGGCTGACCGCGCCCGACTGGCGCGATCGGATGTCGGCGGCCACGGCCCTGGCCGCGATGGGCCCGCGCGCCGACGTCGCGGCCCTGACGCGCGCGGTCACCGATCGCTCGCCGTTCGTGCGCGGCGCCGCGGTCGCCGCGCTCGGCGCCACCGGCGCGGCGGCCGCCGTCGAGCCGCTGCTGACCGCCAGCGCCGACGAGACGCCCGAGGTCCGCCGGGCCGCGGCCACCGCGCTGCGCGCCAGCACCGATCCCCGGGCCCGCGCGCGCGTCGTCGAGCTGACCCGCGATCCCGACGCGGACGTGGCCGCCGCCGCCGCTGGCGCCGGCCCCGCCGGGCCCTGAATCGCACCTGGTAAAAAAAGGCGTGCTTTCGCAAGTTTGACGGCTCGGCCGGGCGCGTCTATTCTGTAGCCGCAATGGACATCGGGCTGGTGTGCGACCAGTGCAGCACGCTCTCCGCGATGGGGACCCCGCGCTGTCCGCGCTGCGGTACCTCCCTCGCCCTGGAGGAGGAGACCCGCATCGGCACGCCGGCCCTGCGCACGCCCGCGCCCGTGGATCCGACGGCGTCGATCCCGTGCGCGGAGTGCGGCGAGCTGGTGCCGCCCAACCATCGCTTCTGCGGCGCGTGCGGGGCCCGCACCGACGCGCCACGGGCGCGACCGCCCGCGGCCGCGCCCGCCGACAAGGGCACGCGCCGGACGATGTTCTTCGGCGCGATGCAGGCGGCGCGGGCGAAGCTGACGCTGATCCGCGGCGACGGCCTCGACGGCGTGTCGTTCACGCTCGCGGGCGACGAGCACCTCGCCGGGCGCGTCGACTGCCCGATCCTGTTCCCCGACGACCCCTACCTGTCGCCGGTCCACGCCAACTTCTTCTACCGCGACCAGAAGCTGGTCGTGCGCGACGAGGGCTCGATCAACGGCGTGTTCGTGCGCATCAGCGGCCAGGTCGACATGCCGCTCGGCAACCGCTTCCTGGTCGGCGAGCAGATGCTCGAGGTCGAGCTGGTGCCGGCGATCGACGAGGGCGCGATCGAGGACGGCACCTACTTCTTCGCCAGCCCGCGCCGCGGCGGCGACCTGCGGATCGTCCAGCGCCTGCGCGGCGGCGACAGCGGCTTCGTCTACGGCGCGCTCGGCGCGACGATCCGCATCGGCCGCGAGGGCAACGACATCGACTTTCCCGACGACCCGTTCATCTCTGGCCACCACGCGCACGTGGCGTGGAACGGCGAGCACCTGACGCTCACCGACCTCGGCTCGAAGAACGGCACCTTCGTCCGCATCATCGGCGAGCGCACGCTCGCCCACGGCGACTACGTGTTCATGGGCCAACAGCTCCTGCGCGTGGAGATCGTGTAGGATGCGCGTGGTTTCAACCCAAGCTGCCTCGGGGTCCGAATGATCGTCTGCAATCGGTGCGGCAAAGAAAATCAGGATCACTACAAGTTCTGTCTCGGCTGCGGCGCCGAGCTGACCGCCGCGACCAAGCCTGAAGCCGGCATGGCGATGATGAAGACGATGATGGCGGACACCGGCGGGGCGCCGCCGCGTCCGCTGCCGGGCCTGTCGCCGGCGCCGGCGGCGGGCATGCCGCTGCCGCCACCGCCCGGCTTCCCCGGCGCGCCCGGCCCGATGGGCCCGCCGCCCGGCTTCCCGGGTGGCCCCGGCCCGATGGGCCCGCCGCCCGGCTTCCCGGGTGGCCCCGGCCCGATGGGCCCACCGCCGGGCATCGGCGGCATGTCCGGAGGTCCGCTCGGCGGCCCGCTGCCGCCGCCGGCGTCGCTGGTGCCGGCGCCGCAGACCCAGCCCCCGCCCTACGGCGCGCCGCCCTCGGTCGGCCCGCCCGCGGGCCCGCCCCCGGGCGTGCCGGCCGCGAACCCGAGCGCCGGCTTCGGCGCGCCGGCCGCGGCGACCGGGCCGCGCCGCTGTCCGCAGTGCGGCGCCGACGTGCCGCCTGGCTTCCGCTTCTGCGGCGCCTGCGGGTGCCGCATGGACGAGGTGTCCCAGCCGGCGATCGCGCCGGTGGTCGGCGCCCCGCCGACGCGCACGGCGCCGCGCGCGATCATGACGCTGATCCGTCCCGACGGCAGCGAGGGCGGCACCCACGAGCTGCGCCAGGGCGACAACAAGATCGGCCGCAACTTCGGCCCGGTGTTCGAGACCGACGGCTACCTGTCGCCGGTCCACGCCGAGATCCTGGTCAACGGCACCGCGGCGCTGGTCCGCGACCTCGACAGCCTCAACGGCGTGTTCGTCAAGATGACCGAGGAGGAGGAGCTGGAGCCTGGCCAGATCATCCGCATCGGCCAGGAGCTCTTGCGGTACGAGCTGATCGTGCCGCCCGAGCCGATCGCCGACGGCACCGAGGTGATGGGCAGCCCCAACCCCGGCTACTGGGGCAAGCTGACCGTCATCATCGGCCGCGACGTCGACGGCTCGGCGTTCCCGCTGCTGGGCGACAGCATCACGCTGGGCCGCGAGCGCGGCGAGATCAACTTCCCCGACGACGGCTACGTCTCGGGCCTGCACGCGCGGGTCATCAACCGCGACGGGCGGGTGTTCCTGTCGGACCTCGGCAGCTCGAACGGGACGTTCGTCAAGGTCGCGAGCGAGCGCAGCCTGGTCAACGAGTCGTTCGTGCTGATGGGCCAGCAGCTGTTCCGGCTGAACCTGACCGCGTAGTCAGGCGCGCCCCTCGTGCGCCGCCGGCCGCGCCTCGTCGCGGCCGCGCTACTTCTTGAGGTCGTCGGCGTCCATCCCGCGCTTCTCCTTGAAGGTGAAGCCCTTGGGGATGGTGACCTCGCCGCCCGGCTCGAACACGACCAGCACGTCGACGATCTGGTCGGGCTTGCCGCCCGGGGCCTCGACGACCAGCTCGCCGTCGCTCTTGAAGCGGATGACGTTGCCGGGCTGATCGCCGAAGTACACCTTGGCGGTGCGGGTGACCTTCATGAAGTTCTGCCCGTTGATCAGCACGATCTGGCCGCCCATCGAGTCGCCGGTCCGCGGCTCGATCCCGGTGACCTTGAGCTTGCCGTCGTTCGAGCCACACCCCGCCAGCAAGACCGCCGCCCCGACCAAGAGGCCCTGGGCCAGACGCGTCGCCGGCCCGCTCATGCCGCCATGTGCCTGCATGGTCGCAGGCTATCACAGCCCTCCAGCGCGCGGCGCAGCGCGCGCGGCCCGCCTACATCATGTCCTTGCGCTGGAGCGCCCGCCGCATCTTGACCAGCGCCTGCTCCTGCAGCTGCCGGATGCGCTCACGCGACAGGTTGTACTTCTCGCCGATCTCCTTGAGCGTCAGCTCGTGCTCGTGCTCGGTCTCGATGCCGAAGCGCTGCCGCAGGATGTCGGCCTCGATCGGCCGCAGCTCGCCGAGGATCGCGCGGACCTCGGTGGTGAGCGCGTCCATCTCGAGGTCGGCCGTCGGCGAGACGTCGGCGCGCTCGGGATCCTCGAGCACCTCGGCCAGGCTGCGGCCCTCCTCGTCGCCGACCGGTCGGTCGATCGACACCGACTGCTCGAGCACCCACCGGCGCATGTTCTCGACCTTCTCGGCCGGCATCCCGGTGGTCTCGGCCAGCTCGGCCGTGGTCGGGCTCCGCCCGAGCTTCGAGGTCAGCTCGCGCGGGGCCTTGGTCAGGCGGTGGTGCGCGTCGATCATGTGCACCGGCACCCGTACCTCGCGGCCCTTGTCGGCCAGCGCGCGGCTGATCGCGTGGCGGATCCACCACGACGCGTAGGTCGAGAAGCGGAAGCCGCGGCGGTAGTCGTAGCGCTCGACCGCCTTGATCAGCCCCAGGTTGCCCTCCTGGACCAGATCGGCCAGGGACATGCGGCCGTGGTTGAAGCGGCGCGCGATGCTGATCACCAGGCGCAGGTTGGCCTTCACGAACGCGTTGCGGGCGTCGTGGGCGGCCCGAGCGGCGCGCTCGACCTTGCGGACCCACTCGGCCAGGCCGCGGGGCACCTTGCCGCGCGGCGGCGCGACGAAGCCGCGGGCGACTCGATCGATCAGCGTCAGCGCCGCGTCGATGAACAGCCGGTCGAGGTCGTGCTCGCGCAGGTGGGCGGCGGCGCGGCCCACGGCCGCGTCAGCCTTCTTGCCGGTCAGCGGGCGCCGCAGGGCCTTGAGCTCGGGGCTCGCGGTCTCGGGCGGCAGCGCGTCGAGCACCATCGCCTGCATCGGCGCGAACCCGAGCGCCTCGCGCCACAGGCCGATCTCGAGGCTCTCGATCTCCTTGGCGGTCGTGAACTCCTCCTCGGGCCGGAGCACGTGGAGGGCGGCCATGTCGCGGAAGTACATGGTCAGGTAGCCCGAGCCGTCGGTCGTCTGGCTGCGGGCGCGGTCCCCGTCGGGGCGACGCGTCCGGCCGCGCGCCTTTTCGGCCAGCCGCACGGCGCGCTGCGCGGCGCGGGGCGCCGGGCGAGTGACGGCGGGGGCTCGGGAATGGCTGATGGCGGCTGCAGTCTTCACGGCGTTCTCCTGGAAGGCCTTGCATGAGACCTCCCGAAATGTCAGACGTTCCGCGGGGCAAAATGTTTTGATCGATGGGACCTCGGGCGGCCGATAGGATCTAGACCCGCGAACGGACGCAGCTATTCCCCCCGGCGCCGAGGCCATCCCGGGGGCGCCCACCGTGCGCATGCAGTGCGCGCCACCCCGTGCACCCCGTGCGCGCCGACCCCGTCCGCGCCCACCCCGCGCGCGCTCGCCCGTGCCGTGCGCGCCCATCGCGCGTGCGCTCACCCCGTGTGCGCCGTCGCGCGTGATCCCCCCCACGGCGCGATCGGCCGAGGTCGCGCCGCGTAGGTGCGCGCCTACACGCTACTTGGTGTCGGTGCGGCGCTCGGCGATCACGATGATCTCGCGCGAGCGGTTGCCCAGGAAGCGGCCCTTGGTGGCCATGCTGCCGGACACCTCGAGCACCCGCAGGCCGGCGGCGTGGAGCAGCTTGCCGATCTCGTGCAGCGAGTAGACGCGGATCGAGATCTCCTGCTCGACCTGCCGGCCGTCGTCGAACACGACCGAGCGCTTCGACTGGACCCGCGACGAGAAGTAGTTGAACTCGACCTCCTCGAGGACGACGCAGCCGTCGCCCTCCCACCACACCCGGGTCGGCAGGTCGCCGATCACGTAGTCGCGGTTGAGGATCTCGAGCATGAACTTGGCGCCGGGCTTCATGCCCTTGGCCACCAGGCTCGCGGTCTTCTTGTTGGTCTCGTCGTCGAAGTAGCCGAAGGTCGAGAACAGGCAGTAGGCGCCGTCGAACTGGGCGTCGAAGTCGATCTCGCGCATGTCGGCGTGGACGAAGTTGATGTCGAGGCCGCGCCGCTGGGCCTCGTCGGCGCCGCGCAAGAGCATCGGCAACGACAGATCGACGCCGACGACGTTCATGCCGCGGGCCGCGAGCTCCATCGCGTGCCGGCCGTAGCCGCAGCCGAGGTCGAGCACCTGCGCGCCGGGGCTGAGCCCGAGCGCGTCGACCACCATCGACGCCTCGGCCTGGGTGGTCTGCGGCGTCAGGAACGGCAGCGTGCGGAGGTAGTCCTCGTCGAACAGGTCCTCGAACCAGGGCTTGCCGCGGCGCTTGCGCTTGTCGTCGGACGCGCCGCTCGTGGACGGCGCGGCCACCGCCTTGCGCGGCGGCGGCGGCTTGGGCACCGCGGCCGAGGGCGGCGGCGGCGGCGCGGCCTGGGCCGCCGCGGCGACGATCGCGGCGGGCAGCGGCACGGGGCCCGACGGGGTGTACGCGATTGGCGCGGGCGCGGCCTCGACCGCGTGCGCGCGGCTCTTCTCCTCGACTTCGAGGATCTCGTCGGCGAGGATCTCGCTCGAGTCGCCGGCGTCGGCGGGCCCGGCGGGGGCGGCGGCGACCGGGACCTCCTCGACGTCGACGTCGACGTCGTCCGACGACGACGCCTCGACGTCGATCTCGGCCTCGCCGTCGTCATCGTCGCTGGCGACCGACGGCGCCTCGACCGGCGCGGGCGGGGCGACCGGCGCGGGCGCCGCCTGCGGCGCGTTGATCGACGGCAGCGGCGCGTTGATCGACGGCAGCGGGGTGCTCGCCGACGCGGTCGGCCCGGTGAGGACGGCCATCGGGGGCGGCAGGGCCCCGGCCACGGACGGCGCCGGCAGCGGCGGCAGGGTCTTGTGCGGTCGATCGCTGGGCGGCGGCACCGGCGGCGCGGTGGTCGGCTTGGCGCGCGACGGCGCCGAGCCGATCCCGGTCGACTCCATCAGCTCCTCGAGATCGTCCTCGGACAGCGCGACGGTGGCGGCCCGGCCCATCGGCGCGCGCGGCACGCCGTCGGCGACGCCGGCGTCGTCGACGATGATGTCGACCGCCTCGACCTCGCCGGTGGTCCGGGTCAGATCGGGCTCGAGCGCGGGCGCGGGCGCGGGCGGCTCGTCGACGACGATCTCGTCGCCGGCCCCGTCAGGATCGAGCGCGGACAGGCCCAGCGCCTCGAGGTTGATCGCCGGCATCTGCCGGGTCCGCCCGTCGGGCACGACGTCGTCGATCGCGACCGCGACCGCGCCGTCACCGGTGGGCGCGGCGCCGATCGCGGTGGCGTCGTCGAGCTCGGCGCCGAGCTCCTCGTCGGGCGGCAGCGTCGTCGGCGCGCGGCCGCCCTGCTCGTCGCCGAACGCGTAGGCGATCGACACCGCCAGCGACGGCTCCTCGGGCACCGGCGCCACGACCGGCTGGCTGCCGGTCCGCCGCGGCACGTTGTCCGAGGGGATCCGGATGCCGCCGCGGCGGCGCCGACGCCGGCGCTCGGACGTCGACATGCCGTCGTCGAAGTCGGGGGCGTCGTCGTCGGGGCGCTTGGTCACGGCGCACCTCCCGGGGCGACCAGCGCGGCGCCGCAGCGGATCGAGCCGCCGGCGGCCGGCAGGGCCAGCGGCGGCGCGCCGGGCGGCAGCACCATCACCACGGTCGAGCCCAGCAAGAACGCGCCCAGCTCGTCGCCGGCCTCGACCGAGGCCGCCAACCGGTGGCAGTGGAAGTCGCCGCGGCGACGCCAGGCGCGGGTGTCGTGGCCCGCGTGGGTCAGCCAGACGTTGCCGACGCCCGTCGCCGCCACCATCACCACCGCCATCGGGCCCCAGGCGGTCTCGAGCTCGATGACGACCCGCTCGTTGACCGCGAACAGACGCTCGACGTGATCGACGAAGCGCGGGCTGACCGGCCAGCGCAGGCCGGGCACGTAGTGGTATCCGGTCACGCGGCCGGCGGCGGGGGCGTGGACCCGGTGGTAGTCCCGGGGCGACAGGTAGATGGTCGCGAACTGGCCCCCGGCGAGGCGGGCCGCCAAGGCGTCGTCGACCACCAGATCCCGCAGGGCGTAGTCGTGTCCCTTCGCCTGGAGGAGCGTCCCCTCGCTGATCATGCCGGCCGCGCCGATCGCGCCGTCACAGGGCGAGACCAGCGGCGCGCTCGCCACCGGCCGGGCCCCAGCCTGGAGCGGCCGGGCGAAGAAGTCACCGAAGCTGGCGAAGGTCGGCAGCGGCGCGCCGACCTCATCGAGCCGGGCCCCCACCGCGGCCGCGAACGCCCGGTACAGCGGCGCGCGCAGCGGCCGCGGAATGGTCCGCCGCGCCGTCGCCCCGATGACAGTCGAGTACGCCGACATCGGCGCCCAACGTAGGGAGCCGACGGTCACACGGTCGCGAAGCTCGGTTAGGGTCACGCGGTGGAGCCTGCACGTGGGCTGGCCGCCGGGCACACGCCAGGATCGGCCCCATCATCCAGGAAACCCTAAGAGTATAGGCCGGGTGAACGCGTGGGCACAAGCGACGGCGCCGGATCCGGCATGGCGTCTGACACTTGTAATCGCGAAATTCGCGTGGCGCGGCAGGTCAAAGGCCGATCTGAGCCCTGACGAGGGGTGGCGGGCTGCGGCGTTGCGCCTGCGGGCCTGCCCTGCCGCCTGCGGAGGGCCCGCGACCGGCCAGCGCCCCCATCGGGAGAGGCGCCCGGCCGTTGGCGGGGCCAGCGTTCCGCGGCTCGGCGGCTCGGCGGCTCCGCGGCTCGGCCGCTCCGCGCTCGGCGGCTCCGCGGCTCCGCGGCTCGGCGGCTCGGCGGCTCGGCGGCTCGGCGGCTCGGCGGCTCGGCGGCTCGGCGGCTCGGCGGCTCGGCGGCTCGGCGGCTCCGCGCTCGGCGGCTCGGCGGCTCGGCGGCTCGGCGGCTCCGCGCTCGGCGGCCCGGCGGCCCGGCGGCTCCGCGCTCCGCGGCTCCGCGGCTTGGCGGCTCGGCGGCTCCGCGCTCAGCGGCTCCGTGGCTCGATCCTGGGGACGGGCCCCTGGGAACGTCAGCGCCTGAAGTTCGTTCGACCGGCCACGCCGAGGGTCAGATGGCGTCCTCGCCGGTCTCGCCGGTGCGAATCCGGACGACCTCATCGATCGCGCTCACGAAGATCTTGCCGTCGCCGATCCGGCCGGTGCGCGCCGCGGCGGTGATCGCGTCGACGACCTGCCGGACCGCGTCGTCGGTGACGATGATCTCGAGCTTGACCTTGGGCACGAAGTCGACCACGTACGCGGAGCCGCGGTAGACCTCCTTCTTTCCCCCGGTGCGACCGAAGCCCTTGACCTCGCTGACGGTCATGCCGTGCACGCCGATCTCGGCGAGCGCGTCCTTCACCTCGTCGAGCTTGAACGGTTTGATGATCGCCTCGACCTTCTTCATGTCCCCCACGGTAGCGCCGGGTTGTTTCCGCCAGGTTTCCGGCCCGGCGCGCCGTGGGTCAGCGATCGCTCTTCATCTGAGCGCGCAGCCGATCGAGCTTCCGGTCGAACGCGATGCGCTTGTCGGCCGACGACAGGAAGCCGACCATGCTGGCGACGTCGGTCCACTCCGACTCGAGGCGCTCGCCGAACTCGGCCTTGTACTGCTTGTACTCGCGGGTGACGCCCTGGAACTTGGCGCGCAGCGCCGCCTCGTCGGGCGCGGCCGGCGGCTCCTTGGCCGAGCCGCTGCCGACCCGCGGCGGCGTGCCCGACCCCGCCGGCGTGCCCGAGCCCACCCGATCGCGCGGCGGGCGCACCGGCGGCGGCGCCGGCGCCGCGTCGATGTCCTCGGCGGCGTCGGGCGAGGCGACGCCGGCGTCGATCGGCGTGACGACCGGCGCCTGCGCGATCGCCGGGGCGGCCGCGGCCGAGCTCCCCGACGGCCGGGTCAGCACCCAGGCCAGGGTCAGCCCGATCCCAGCCAGGCCGGCCGCGACGGTCGCGACCACGGTGCGGCGCCGGCGACGCGCCAGCAGCGCGCGCTCGCGGGCGTAGATCGTCGCGTCGTCGACCACGACCGAGCGCGCCTCGAAGGCGCCGGCCGACGCCGACGACGACGACGCCCGCGGCAGGCTCCGGCCCGGCTGGGCCGGCATCGCCGGCACCCGCGGCACCGCGGCCGTGGCGGCGGCCGTGAGCGGCATGTTGGCCAGCGCGAACGAGATCGTCTCGATCGACTGGGTCGTCAGCTCCTGGCGGAAGTCCTCGAGGTGCGCGGCCGCGGCGCGGTCGAGCAGCTCGCGCTGGGACGCCATCTCGGTCTCGAACACCTCGCGCAGGAACGACGCGAGCGCGTCGGTCGAGATCGTCGGTGCGATCGCGACCAGCGCCGCCTGGATCTCGTCGCGCAGCTCGGCCGCGGTCTGGAAGCGCTCCTCGGGCCGGGGCCGCAGGGTCTTGGTGACCAGCGCGTCGAACCGCGCCAGCGCGGGATCGAGCTGCGACGGCAGCCGGTGCTCGCCCTTGACGACCTGGCGCGCCAGCGCGCGGTAGTCCGGGTTGTCGCCGACCTCGTACAGGCGCTCGCCGGTCAGCAGCTCGAACAGCACCGCGCCGAGCGCATACAGATCGGTGCGGGCGTCGACCGTGCCGCCGCGGACGAGCTGCTCGGGCGCCATGTAGCCGAACTTGCCGAAGCCCATCTTGGGGTCGGTGGCGGTGGCGCGCAGCGCGCTCTTGGCGATGCCGAAGTCGATGATCTTGGTCTCGCCCTCGAACGACACCAGCACGTTGGGCGGGGAGATGTCGCAGTGGACCAGGCCCAGCGACTGGCCGTCGGACGAGGTCCGGCGGTGGGCGTAGGCCAGGCCGTTGGCCATCTCGCGGGCGATGAACAGCGCGATCGGCGCCGGGATGCGCCGACTCTGCCGGGTCAGCAGGTTCAGCAGCCGCCGCAGATCGCGCCCCTCGAGGTACTCGAGCGCCAGGAAGTACTCGTCGCCGACCCGCCCGACCTCGAACACCTGCGCGACGTTGACGTGCTGGAGCTTGATCGCGACCTGGGCCTCGTCGATGAACCGCGAGATGAACTGCTCGTCCTCGGCCAGGCTGGGCAGCACCTTCTTGATCACGCACAGCTTCTCGAAGCCGGCCAGCCCGTGCTTGGCGAGGAAGATCTCGCCCATGCCACCGCGCGACAGCCGCTGCACCAGCAGGTAGCGCCCGAACACCGCCGGCAGCCCCACGTCGGTGAGGCGCGGGCCGGTGTGATCGACGCCGCCGTCGGATGGGGCGCGCAGGGAGTCTGATTCGACGACCACGGACATCGAGAACCTCCCGAGCATGCCAGATCACGGCGGCACGCGCGGGGTGTTCGCGCGGTTGTGGCCGCCCCGACGGCGGTGATAGCGTCGAGGCGTGCGGCAGGTCCTCTCGTGCGTGCTCGCGGCCCTCGCCGCCGGGGCCTGTGGCCAGGGCTCGGTCGAGGTGGTCCTGCTGCTGCCGACCGAGGCCAGCGCGCTGCCGGGGGACGCCGCGCAGATCACCCTGCGCGCCGACCGGGCCGACGGCGATCCCGTGACGCTGACCGCCCCGGTGCGCGGCGGCGCCTTCGACCTCGGCGATCTGCCGGTCGACAGCTACGTGCGCATGACGGTCGAGCTGATGAGCGCGTCGGGCGGGATGGTCGCCTACGGCCGGGCCGAGGCGCCGCTCGAGGTCAGCGCCGACGGCGTCCGCCGGTACGAGATCCCGGTGCGGCGCCCGCGGACCTACGCCGCCGGGCCGACCCCCGAGATGAGCCTGGAGGCGCCCGACGTCGGCGCCCGTCCCCGCCTGCTGCAGATCGATCGCGGCGGCGCGGTGCTCGAGACCGACACGATGATGCTGCCGGCCGGGCAGACGCCGACGCTGGTGGCCTCGGCCGGCGCGGACCTGTTCATGGCGATCGGCCCGTCGATCTACCGCCTCGACAGCGCCATCGACGCGTTCCTGCCGGATCCGCTCGCGACGCTCGCCGCCCCGGTGGTCGATCTCACCGGCTCGCCCGACGGGCGGTTCCTGGTGGCCGGCGCCGGCAACGATCTGACGATCATCGAGGTGGACAGCGGCAACCTGCGGACCGCGACCGCCGATCGGCCGATCGGCGCGGTCACGATCGCCCAGGAGCCCGACACCACCCTCAGCGCGGTGGCGCTGCTCGACGCGGTCCGGGTGGCCACCCAGTGCGGGCCGCAGTCGTCGCTGTTCCTGACCGAGCTCGGCCTGGCCGAGGCCGGCTCGCGCACCATCCCGCTGGGCGGCGGCGTCGCCGACATCGCCGGCACGAGCGCGCGCCCGTTCGTGGCCGCCGCCGAGCTGTGCGGCGATCGGGTCACGATCGCCGAGCTCGGTCCCGACCTCGTGACCGCGGTGACGGCCCCGGCCGCGCCGACCTGCGCCGCGACGCCCGACGTGGTGTGCGCGCCGACCGCGGTGACCGCGACCGAGGACCACGCCTGGGCTGGCGGCACCGTGCCGTCGCTGCCGTCGACGATCGGCGGCGTCACCTACACCGCCCGCGGCGCCTCGCACCAGCTCGCGACGATCGACCTGACCGCGGCGCCGCTGCTCCAGCGGGTCGACACCTTCCGCGAGATCCAGCAGCCGCTCGCGCCCGACAACGGCGAGCAGTTCGTGATCGACCGCACGATGAAGGCGCGGCAGGCGGTGGTTTCGGCGCTGTCGGCCTCGGCCGACGGCTCGATCATCACGCTGACGTCGAACTCGATGGCGCGCGCGACCGCGGTGCGCATCACCGTGTCGATCCCGTTCCTGGGCGACGTCGACGTCGACGTCGTGCCGACGACGGTCCTGCACCTGTCGCAGGAGCTGGCGGTGTCGACCCGCACCGGCGCGATCGAGTCGACGCTGCGGACCAAGTGCGCGGTGTGCGAGAGCGACTCGACCGGGCCGGGCTTCGAGCTCGGCACGCTGTGCACGCTGGCGCCCGACGAGGCCTACGTCCTGCCGCAGTGGCACTGCGCGCCGGCGCTCGGCGGTGAACCCCTGACCGACTTCGAGGGTGGCTCGTCGTCGTCGCTGTTCGGGCGGCCGTGATGCGGGCCCCGCTGATCGCCGCGCTGATGATCGCCCTCGTGGCGCCGGCCCGCGCCGACAGCCGCTCGACCGCGGTGGTGGAGTTCCGCTCGGGCAGCGCGGCCCTGCCCGACATCAGCGCCCGGGTCGGCGCGGTGCTCTCGGGCCGCACCTCGCTCAAGGTCGTCGGCGGCGATCAGGCGCGGCAACGCTACGGCGAGGGGCTCGATCGCGCGGTGGTCGAGTGCGCGGGCGACGCGGTCTGCATCGGCAAGATCGGCGCGCGGCTCGGCACCGACGAGGTGCTCCTGGTCGGCGTCAGCGAGCTCGGCGACGTGATCTTCACGCTCCAGCGCATCGCGTCGGGCGACGGCACGGTCGACGGCCGCGTCGCCGAGGCCCTGGCGGCCGACGTCGTGCCGACCGACGACGATCTGGTCGGCTACCTCGAGCGCGTGCTGCCGCCCGAGGACTTCGTCCGCTTCGGCACGATCGCGATCAAGGTCAACGTGGCCGGCGCCGAGATCTGGGTCGGCGGCATCCCGAAGGGCGCGTCGCCGATCCCGGCGTTCCGGGTGCCGGCGCCGTCGCGCTACCCGATCGAGATCAAGAAGGCCGGCTACGCCGCGTTCCGCGCGTCGGTCTCCGTGCCGCCCGACGCCGAGGTCAACGTCGACGCCGAGCTGACCCGCCCCGGCGGCCGCGCCGGCGCCTGGTACAGCAAGTGGTGGGTGGTCGCGACCGCCGGCGTGCTGGTCGCCGGCGCGGTCACGACCGCGGTGATCCTGACCCGCGACGTCAACAGCGTGCCGATCTCGGGCCACTTCTGACGCCGCGCGCGGCGCGATCGCGCGCCCGAGGGCGCTCCACGAGGACGCGCTGGTGCGCGCGCGGTGGGACGCGGTCCCGGTGTCACCCGCCGCCGGCCCCGGTCAGGCCTGCGCGCGCAGCATCACGACCGCGTCCTCGTCGTCGCCGCCATAGTAGCCGCGGCGGGTCGAGACCGCGACGAAGCCGGCCCGCTGGTACAGCGCGATCGCCGGCGCGTTGCTGGCGCGCACCTCGAGCGTGATCAGCCGCGCCGTGGCGGCCGCCTCGAGCACGTGCGCGAGCAGCCGCGCGCCGACGCCGCGGCGCCGGTGATCCGGGTGGGTCGCGATCGCCAGCAGGTGGACCTCGTCGGCGACCAGCCAGTAGTTGGCGTAGCCGACGACGTCGGCGGCGGCGCGCGCGACGATCAGCCGGCCGTGGGCGCGGGTCAGCTCGTCGACGAAGGTCTGCCGCGGCCACGGCGCGCGGAACGAGTGGCGTGAGATCGTGTCGATCGCGTCCGTGTCGGCGTCGGTCGCCGGCGCGACCTCGACCGCCTCACCCACGCGCCAGCCCGGCCAGGAGCGCGCGCCACAGCTCGTCGTTGCCGAGCCGCTCGAGCGATGAGAACAGCACCGGCGCCCGCGGCAGGCCGAGCTCGGCCTTGACCGACGCCACGATCGGCTGGCGCTTGGCCTTGCCGAGCTTGTCGGCCTTGGTCAGCACCGTCACCACCGACAGGTCGCGCTGCAAGAGCCACGGCACGAAGTCGCGCTCGTCGTCCTCGACGCCGCGCCGGATGTCGATCAGGAGCACGACGACCTTGAGGGTCGTGCGCTCGCCCAGGTAGCTCTCCATCAGCGGCCGCCACGACGCGCGCATGCCGCGGTCGACCGAGGCGAAGCCGTAGCCGGGCAGATCGACGAAGTAGCAGGCGTCGTGGCCGCCGGTCGCGCGCGGCAGCGCGACGTGGAACCAGTTGAGCAGGCGGGTGCGCCCCGGGGTCCGCGACGTGCGCGCCAGGCCCGAGACGCCGGCGAGCATGTTGAGCAGCGACGACTTGCCGACGTTCGAGCGGCCGGCGAACGCGATCTCGGGCAGATCGGCGACCGGGAACTCGACCGGCCGCGTGGCCGAGGTGACGAAGCGTGCGGCGCGCGGGCGCATCGCCCTCCTGTACCGCGGGGGCGGGCCCGGGTCCACGATCGTCACCGGAATCCGCGCGGGTCGCCGGCGGCGCCGCGGTCGTGGTACCAGATCGCGTGGCCAAGGTCCTGGGCCTCACCGGTGGGATCGCCAGCGGCAAGAGCACCGTGGCGGCGCTCCTGCGCGCGCGCGGCGCCGCCGTGGTCGACGCCGATCTGCTGGCGCGCGCGGTGGTCGAGCCGGGCCAGCCGGCGCTGGCCGAGCTGCTGGTGCGGTTCGGCCCCGAGATCCTCAACCCCGACGGCACCCTCGACCGCAAGGCGCTGGGCGCCCGCGCGTTCGCCGATCCCGAGGCGCGGCGCGATCTCGATCGCATCACCCACCCGCGCATCGCCGCCGCGGCCCAGGCCGCGATCGCCGCGCACGCCGCCGCGGGCGCGCCGGTGGTGCTCTACGAGGCGGCGCTGCTGATCGAGAAGGGCCTGCACCGCGGCCTCGACGGCACCGTCGTGGTGGCGGTGGCGCCCGAGGTCCAGGCCGCGCGCCTCGCCGAGCGCGACGGCCTCGACGCCGCCGCGGTCGCGGCCCGGCTGGCGGCGCAGCTGCCGCTGGCCGACAAGGTCGCGGTCGCGACCTGGGTCGTCGACAACTCCGGCGACCGCGCGCACCTCGAGGCCGAGGTCGAGCGGCTGTGCCAGGCGCTCGAGGACCGGTACGGGGCGCTGGCGGCGCCGACCGCCGAGACCGTGCCCGAGGACGTGCTGGTGATCGGCGCGCCCAGCCCGGTCGCGATGGCGCTGTGCGCGCACCTGCTCGCGACCGATCCGCGCGTGCGCGTGCGCGCGGTCGCGCCGGCCGAGCACGCGGCCACCTGCCTCGCCGCGCTGGCGGCCCACCCGCCCGAGCAGCGGGCGCGGATCGAGCTGCTCACCGGCGACGTGGCCGCGATGGATCTGGGGCTGTCGACCGCCGAGTACCTGGCGGTGCGCGCGACGGTCACGACGATCCACCACCTGGCGGCGGCGTTCCCCAAGGGCGCCGACGCCCGCGCCCGCAGCCGCACGGTGCTGGCCAGCACCCGCAACGTGCTCGAGCTGGCGCGCGAGGCCCCGCGCCTGCGCCGGGTCGTGCACTGGTCGAGCATCCGCGCGGTCGGCGACGGCGTCGGGGTCGTGCGCGAGGCGCCGCTGCCGCGCGCGCCGCGGTTCGCCAGCGTCGACGCGCGCGCCAGCTACGAGGCCGAGCGCGCCGCGGTCGTGGCGATGACGCGCCTGCCGCTGACGGTCGTGCGGGTCGGCCCGATCGTCGGCGGCGATCGCCGCGGCGGCGCCGGGGACGACGCCGCGACCGCGCTGTTCCGGTTGGTCGCGCAGCGCGCGGCCGGGCTGCAGGTGCCGCTGCCGGCCGACGGCCGCGGGCCGCTGCACGTCGCGCCGCGCGCGATCGTCGTGGCGGCCGCCGACGTGATCGCGCGGGCGCCGCGCGCCGCCGGGCGGGTGCTGCACCTGCTCGATCCCGATCCGCCGACGACCCGGGCCGCCCTCGACCGGGTCGCGGCGCTGGCCGGCCGCGAGCCGCTGCGCGGCTCGATCCCGCGCGGCCTGGCCCGCATGCTGCTCCGCGCGCCGGGGCTCGAGCGCGTCGCCGAGCTGCCGGCGGCGATGCTCGAGATGGTCGCGGTGCGCGCCCGGTTCGCGGGCGACGACACCCAGGCGCTCCTGGCCGAGGCCGGCCTGACCTGGCCGCGGTTCGACGCCTGGATCGCGCCGGTCGTGGCCGCGCTCACGCCGCCGCCCGCCGCCCCGGCGCCGCCGGTCGACGACGACTCGGTCGATCCGCTGGCGTGACCGCGGCGCCTACTCGTCGGCGTCGCCGCCGCCCTTGGTCCGCAGGCCGTTGCGCTCGAGCAGCCGGTACAGGAACTTCCGCTCGAGCCCGGCGGTCCGGGCCGCGGCCGACAGGTTGCCGCCGGCGCGCTCGACCAGGTCGGTGAGGTAGGCCCGCTCGAACCGATCGACGACCTCGTCCTTGGCCTCGTGGAACGGCCGATCGGCGCGCACGACCGGCTCGGTCGCGGCCGGCGCCACCGTCGGGCGCAGCAGGATCGGCAGCTCGCCGAAGTCGCGCGCGGGCCCGGCCAGCGCCACCGCGCGGGTGATCACGTTGCGCAGCTCGCGCACGTTGCCGGGCCAGTGGTACGCGGCCAGGCGGTCGAACGACGGGCCGCCGACCGTCGGCACCAGGTGCTTGGCGCCGGCCCGCTCGAGGAAGATGCCGACCAGGGTCTTCAGGTCCTCGCGGCGCTGCCGCAGCGGCGGCAGGTGGACCTCGACCACCGCCAGCCGGTAGTAGAGATCGCCGCGGAAGCCGCCCTTGGCGACCTCGCCGAACACGTCGCGGTGGGTGGCGGCGACCACGCGCACGTCGTAGCGCTCGGGCTTGCGCGACCCCAGCGGGATCACCTCGCCGGCCTCGAGCATGCGCAGGAGCTTGGGCTGCAGCGCGATCGGCAGATCGCCGATCTCGTCGAGGAACAGCGTGCCGCCGTGGGCGGCCGCGAACGCGCCCTGGCGATCGCCAGCGGCGCCCGTGAACGAGCCGCGCACGTGGCCGAACAGATCGCTCTCGATCAGCGTGTCGGTGGCCGCGCCGCAGTCGAACACGATGAACGGGGCGTGCGCGCGCGGGCTCTCGTCGTGGATCGCCCGCGCCGCCAGCTCCTTGCCGCACCCGCTCTCGCCCAGGAACAGGATCGACGCGTCGCTGGTGGCGGCGCGCTCGAGCACGGCGAACACCTGCCGCATCGCCGGGCTGTCGCCCCACATCGCGCCGAAGTGATCGCGCGTCGACGGCGGGATCGCGACGACCTCGTCGGCCGGCAGCAGCTGCAGCAAGGTCTTGCCGACCCGCACCACCGCGC
This sequence comes from Myxococcales bacterium, assembly GCA_016717005.1. Taxonomy (NCBI): domain Bacteria; kingdom Pseudomonadati; phylum Myxococcota; class Myxococcia; order Myxococcales; species Myxococcales bacterium. Next base: position 168,015 of record JADJUF010000007.1, read on the forward strand.
CCGGCGGCGCCGTGACCTTGCCGACCGCGACCCCGTCGATCGACGTGCCGTTCTTCGAGCCGAGATCGACCACGTGGAAGCCCGCGGAGGTCGGCGCGATCGTGCAGTGACGGCTCGACACCGAGGGATCGGTCAGCGCGACGTCGCAGCCGGCGTCGGCGCCGACGACGACGCCGACCGGCGGCAGCTCGAGCTCGAGGCCGGCGTCGGGCCCGGCCAGGATCCGCAGCCGCGACGCCCGTCCGAACATGGCGTCGCGCTGGTTGGTGACCCGGGTCACCCGCACGGGCGCCTCGCGCGGGTCGGCCGCGTCACGGCTCGCTCCGGACCAGGCCGCGCCGCATCAGCTGCGCCAGGTGGCGGCACGCCTCGAGCCGGCCCATGCCGGCCACGTCGAGCAGCTCATCGAAGGTGAGCATGCCATCGATGCGCGACAGCAAGAACGCCGCGCGCGGCTCGAGCCCGCCGGGCCCGAGCGCGGCCATGTCGCCGATCGCGATCGGCCGCCGCTCGAGCGAGCCGAAGTACTTGTAGTAGCAATCGAGCAGCGCGTCCCGGTGCTTGTGCACCAGCTTCTGCGCCACCGCGCTGTCGGGCGACTCGGCGAGCGCCAGGTCGATCGCGACGGTCACGACGTCGTGATCGCCGCCGGCGGCGGCCACCCGCGCGCGCTCGATCAGCCAGTTGATGCGCCGGCGGGCCACGTCGTCGGTCGACTCGCCGGCGCGGCGATCGCGATCGGCCAGGGCCAGGAGCTGCCCGGCCAGGCCGGTCGCCGTGGGCCTGGCCGCGGCGTCGGGCCCGAGGTCGTCGTCATCGACCGGGAACGACCGGCCCGGCGGCGGCGGCAGCTTGAGCTCCTCGATCCCGATCGCGCTGTCGTCGAACCGCGACGCGATCGACCGCCCGGCGGGCGCGGTCTTCGACGGCACGCTGGCCTCGATGCCGAGCTCGACCGCGGCGCCGGCCAGGTCGAGCTCGAGCGAGAGATCGGCGATGCCGGGCAGCGGCCGGGGGCCGAGCTGCGCGGTCTTCTTGCGTGACGCCGCGGTGCGGTCGATCGTCAACTCGGTGCTGGGCTCGTGGTCGTGGAAGTCGAGCCCGGTGAGGCCACGGGGCGCCACCGGCAAGAGCGACGGGCCCAGCTCGAGATCCAGGTCGAGCGGCCCGGGCGCGCGCCCGGCGTAGTCCCCGAACGTAGCCTCGCCTGAGTCCTCGGCGGGATCGAACGTGGGCGGCCGCGACGCCCCGGGCGGGCCGGGCCGGGCGTCGATCGACGGCAGGCCGGCGGGCCGGCCCAGCGACAGGCTGGCGTAGTCGGTGGTCATGTCGTCGTCGCCGAACAGGGCCACGACGGCGCCGGCCGCGGGCGGCTCGTCGGCGTCCAGCTCGATCGTCGTCGGCGGCGCGGCCGCGGTCGTCAGCGCCTGCTCGGCCTCCAGGCCCCAGCCGTCGTCGACCGCGGGCTCGGCCAGGCGCTCGCCCAGCGGTGGATCGCGGGTGATCGAGATCTCGTAGTCGTCCGAGTCGTCGCTGCTCGCCAGCCCGAACGGCACCAGCAGCTCGGCCAGCGGCGCCGGCGCGCCGGCCACCAGGTTGTCGTAGTGGGCGCGCACGTAGTCGACGTAGCGCAGCACGCGCGGATCCCCCGGCACCATCGCCAGCACCTGCTCCCACACCATCAAGGCGCCGTCGACCTCACCCCGGCGGTAGCGGTCGAGGCCGTCCCCGATCAGGCGATCGATCTCGGCTTGATGCATGGGGGGCGTGCGGTCGGACGGGGCCATCCCGTCACCCCGCGGTCTTGCTCACCACGCCCCGGAACATGTTGAGCGTGCGCGACAGCGCCTCGGTGGCGTCGGTCAGGCCCGCCAGATCCTTGGTCGCGATCGCGGCGCGCACGCGCTCGACCACGCTGCGCGCCTTCTTGATCGCGTCCTGGCCAAAGTCGGAGCCGCTGATGATGTCGGACACCCGCGGGAACAACCCCTCGACCTCGTCGAGCACCTTCTCGGCGGCGTGGCGGGCGCGGTCGAACTCCTGCCCCGACCGCACCTCGACCATGTAGTCCTTGTTCGCGTCGACCATCTTCTTGAGCTCGTCCTCGGTCAGGCCGCTGGTCGCGGTGACCGTGATCGACTGCTCGAGCCCGGTCTCGAGATCGCGGGCGGTGACCGAGACGATGCCGTCGGCCGAGATGTGGAACGTGACCTCGATCTCGACCTCGCCGCGCGGCGCCCGGCGCAGGCCGGTCAGCACGAACTCACCGAGCAGCTCGTTCTCCTCGGCCCGATCGCTCTCGCCCTGGAGCACGAGGATCTTCACCGACGTCTGGTTGTCCTTGACCGTCGTGAAGACGTGCGACTTCGAGGTCGGCACGGTGGTGTTCTGCTCGATCAGCTTGTGGAAGTAGCCACCCACGATCATGATGCCGAGCGAGTGGGGGGTGACGTCGAGGAGCAGGATGTCGTGCTTCTCGTCGGTCAGCGCCGCGGCCTGGATCGCGGCGCCGAGCGCGACCACCTCGTCGGGGTGGACGCCCTTGGACGGCTCGACCCCGAAGAACTCGGCCACGCGCTGCTGGCACAGCGGCATGCGGGTCATGCCGCCGACCAGGATGACGTCCTCGAGATCGCCCTTGGCGATCTCGGCGTCCTCGAGCGTGCGCGCGCAGATGTCGACCGTGCGCTCGATCAGGTCGGCCGTGAGCTCCTCGAGCTTGTCGCGGGTCAGCGTGGCCTGGAGGTGCAGCGCCTCGTTGCGGCCGGTCGAGATGATGAACGGCAGGTTGATCTCGGTCTCGCGCACGCTCGACAGCTCACACTTGGCCTTCTCGGCGACGTCCTTGAGGCGCTGCAGCGCCATCTTGTCCTTGCGCAGGTCGATCTTGTGCTCGCGCTGGAACCCGGCGACCAGCCAGTCGATGATCCGGCGATCGAAGTCCTCGCCGCCGAGGAACGTGTCGCCGGCGGTCGAGATGACCTCGAACACGCCGTTGCCGATCTCGAGGATCGAGATGTCGAACGTGCCGCCGCCGAGGTCGTAGACCGCGACGCGGCGCTCGAGGTTCTTGCCGAACCCGTAGGCCAGCGCGGCCGCGGTCGGCTCGTTGATGATCCGGATGACGTCGAGACCGGCGACCCGGCCGGCGTCCTTGGTCGCCTGGCGCTGGGCGTCGTTGAAGTACGCCGGCACCGTGACGACCGCCTTGCTGACCTCCTCGCCGAGGTACTCCTCGGTGATGAGCTTCATCTCCTGGAGGATGTAGGCGGAGATCTCGGGGACCGAGAACACCTGATCGCGCAGCATGACGCGGACATCGTCGTGGGGGCCCTCGACGATCCGGTACGGCACGGTCTCGAGCGACTGCCGGACCGCCGCCGAGCCCCACTTGCGTCCGATCAGGCGCTTGGCCGCGTAGACGGTGTTCTCGGCGTTGGTGATCGCTTGCCGCTTGGCGATGTGCCCGACCAGGCGCTTGCCGTTCTCCGCGATCGCCACCATCGATGGCGTCGTCTTGTAGCCGCCTCGGTTTGGGATGACCGCGGGCGTGCCGTTCTCGACGATCGCCACGCAGGAGTTCGTGGTCCCCAGATCGATGCCAATGACCTTTTCGGTCGCCATGTCGGGTGATCTTCTCAGGGATCCCGGTGGTTGGCCAGACTTCGGAGGGGAAAGGGACAGGGCCCCCTACCCCGGTGATCACCCAACGACCGCGGTCAGCGGCGCAGGGCCGCGCGGACCATCGACAGATCGCTGGCCAGCTCGGTCGCGAGGGTGTCGTTCTCGTTCTTCATGGCCAGCGCCATCAGCAGGACCTCCTCGGCGTCGTCGAGCCGGTCCAGGGTCTTCAGCACCTTGGCCAGGATCCGGGCGGTCGAGGGATCGTTGGGATCGGCGGCCGCGGCCTTCTTGGCGTAGTCGAGCGCGGTGCGGGGCTCGGCGGCGGCGAGGGCGCAGCTGGCGGCGCGGCGCAAGTACCGTGGCCCGGGATCGAGCTTGATCGAGGCGGCGAACAGCTTGCCCGCCCCGTCGAGGTCCCCCGACACCTCGGCCTGGCACGCGCGATCGAACAGCTCCGCGGCGTACTCGGTCGGGCTCTGCGGCGCGGTGGCGTCGACCGGGGGCCCGGCGGTGGCGCGCGCCGCGGCCCGCCCATCGACCAGCTCGCCGTGGGCCGCGGACATGGCCTCGAACACCGTGTGCAGGCGATCGTCCCAGACGCCCAGCTCGCGCCCGAAGAAGCGATCGGGGTGGAACAGCTTCGAGCGCTCGAAGAACGCGCGCTTGATCGTGCGCTTGTCGGCCCCGCGCGGCACCCCGACCAGGGCCCACCGGTCGGCCGCCGCGACCAGGCGCAGGCCGGCCAGCACGCGGACCTTCTCATCGAGGCTCAGGTCGCCCGGCTCCGCCAGGAGCGCGCGCTCGGCCGGCGTGGGATCGTCGATGGTGGGCAGCGCGGCGGCGTCGGGGCCACCGCCGGGCGCCCGGGTCCCCGCCGCGAGACCGTCGGGGATCGGCGGCGCCGCCGACAGGGTCGGCATCAGCTGGGTGGTGCGGGCGCTCGACGCCGACGGCACCTTCAAGATCGGCATGGGAGCGGTCGCCCGGGCCGAGGCCACGTACGGCCGCGCCGCCGCCGGCGGCTCGGCCTCCCCGGGCGCGAGGATCGCCCCGCTCTGGCGCAGCTGCCGAACGATCGCCACCGCCCGCTCGACCGCGAGGCCGGTCATGAGGATCAGGTCCTTGAGCGTGGTGGCGCCGTCGAAGCGCGACCACACGAAGTACTCCTCGGTCCCGAACCCCGCCTTCATCGGATCGAACCGCGGGTTCTGCCGCAGCCGCTGGCTGGTCGCGCCGACCTCGGGGATCTCGCTGGGGACGACACTCATGGCGGGCACGCGAAGCTAACACGCGCGCGCGCCGTCGTCAGCCAGCGCGATTTTCTCACGGGCCGCGGGCGGCGCCGGTGAGGGCGCGCGCAAGGATCGCCTTGCTGGTGTGCAGGCGGTTCTCGGCCTGGTCCCACACCGCGCGCCCGCGCGGGCCGTCGAGCACCTCGGCGGAGATCTCCTCGCCGCGGTGCGCCGGCAGGCAGTGCAGCACCATCGCCGCGGGCGCCGCCCGCGCCAGCAGCGCGTCGTCGACGCGGTAGCCGGCGAACGCCCGGACCCGGGCCGCGACCTCCTGCTCCTGGCCCATCGACGCCCACACGTCGGTCATGACCACGTCGGCGCCGGCGGCGGCCGCCGCGGGGTCGTCGGTGACGGTCACGGTCGCGCCGGCCTCGCGCGCGGTCGCGACGTCGTGCTCGGGCGGCCGATAGCCGACCGGACACGCCAGCGCCAGCTCGAGGCCGAGCGCGCCCGCGGCGTGCAGCCACGACACCGCCATGTTGTTGCCGTCGCCGATCCACGCGACCCGCAGGCGCTCGAGGCGGCCGAGGTGCTCGCGGATCGTCAGCAGGTCGGCGACGATCTGGCACGGGTGCTCGCGATCGGTGAGCGCGTTGATGATCGGGACGGTCGCGGCGCCGGCCATGCGCATCATCCGATCGGCGCCGAAGGTCCGGAACACGATCGCGTGGGCGTAGCGCGACAGCACCCGGGCGGTGTCCTCGATCGGCTCGCCGCGGCCGAGCTGGGTGCCGTCGGTGGTGAGGATCGTGGCGTGGCCGCCGAGCTCGCGCACCGCGACCTCGAAGCTGACCCGGGTCCGGGTCGACGCCTTCTCCATGACGATCGCGACGTGGCGCCCGGCCAGCCACGGCGCGGGGCCGTGGGGCCGCGCCGCCTTCCACGCCGCGGCGCTGGTCACCAGGCTGGTCAGCGCGGCCCGATCGAGATCGGCCAGGGTGATGAAGTCGGTCACGACGCCACCTCGGCCACGACCTCGCCCAGGATCGCGACCGCCTCGTCGAGCTGCGCGGTCGTGACGATGTACGGCGGCGCGAACCGCACGACGTTGGCGCCGGCCAGCGACAGCAGCAGGCCGCGCTCGCGGCAGCGGCCGACGATCTGGCTGGGCGCGCCGGCCACGGCGACGCCGCGCAGGAGGCCGCGGCCGCGGGCCTCGAGCACGCGCTCGGGCTGGGCCGCGACCAGGGCCTCGAGCTTGCGCCCGAGGTAGTCGCCCTGGGTGGCGGCGGCGGCGACGAGGCCATCGCGGTCGAGGATGTCGATCACCGCGGTGACCGCCGCGGTCGCGAGCGGGTTGCCGCCGAAGGTCGAGGCGTGCGGGACCGCGCCGCCGGTCGGCGTCGTCAGGCCCGCCGCGGCGCGCTCGGTGACCGCCAGGCAGCCGACCGGCACCCCGCCGCCGAGCCCCTTGGCCAGGGTCATGACGTCGGGCGTGACGCCGTCGTGCTCGTGGCCCCACCAGCGACCGGTGCGGCCGGTGCCGGTCTGGACCTCGTCGAAGATCAGCAGCACGCCGGCGGCGTCGCAGGCCGCGCGCAGGCCGGCCAGGTAGCCCGGGGGCGGCACGATGATGCCGCCCTCGGCCTGGATCGGCTCGATGATCATCGCGCAGGCCTCGGGCCGGGCGATCGCCGCGCGCGCGGCGTCGAGATCGCCGTAGGCCACGAACTCGATCGGCCCGAACAGCGGCCCGAACCCGTCGCGGTACTTCGGCTGCCCGGTGATCGACACGGTGCCGACCGAGCGGCCGTGGAAGCTGCTCACGGTCGAGATGATCGTCGTGCGCGCCGGCGCGCCCGCGACCACCTGCTGGTAGCGCCGCGCCAGCTTGAGCGCGGCCTCGTTGGCCTCGGCGCCCGAGTTGCAGAAGAAGACCCGGTCGGCGAACGAGCGCGCCGTGATCGCCTGGGCCGCCAGGATCTCCTGATCGTTCCAGTACAGGTTCGAGACGTGGATGAGCCGGCCGAGCTGCGCGCGCAGGCGCTCGGTGAGCTCGGGGTGGGCGTGGCCCAGACAGCAGACCGCGATGCCCGCGGTCATGTCGAGGTAGCGCTTGTCCTCGAGGTCCCAGACCTCGCAGCCGGCGCCCCGGGTGAGCACCATGGGCTGCTGGCGGTAGTTCTTGATGAAGGTGCGATCGGCGATCGCGAGCAGGTCGGCCTGGGTGTGCGCGGTCACGCGCGCATCATGACACTTCGGCCGGTGACGAACCTCCACCAGCCGCCCCGATCGCGCCGCCACGTGTCAGGTCTTCGACGCGACCGAGCGCACAGCCCGGGCCGCCCGGTCAGAACATCGGACCACGTCGTGCGTCGATCGAGCGCATGCCCCGCCCTCCCGCTCCGCGCCGCTCCTCGTCGCGGCGATCGCGATCGCCACGGCCCCCGCGTGCGTCACGGCCCGCGCCGCCGTCGGCCCGAACCTCACGACCGGCGGGACCAACGGCGCGTCCGCCACCGGCGCCGTCGGCTTCGGCTGGAGCTTCCGCGATCACCAGGCGATCTACGCCGCGGTCAACGGCGGCGTCGTCACGCTCGATCACGCCCGGGGCGTGCTGTTCGACAGCATCGGCTACGTCAACTACGGCCTGGCGCTGCCGGTGCGCGTCGACGCCCGCGTCGGCGTGATGTTCGGCCGCGCGGCCTACGATCAGGAGGCCCGCTCGCTGTTCGGGGCCGCGATCGCGGTGCTGCCGTGGCGCGGCGAGAGCCCCGACCACCACACCCACTCCGAGAAGGGCTGGACCGACCTCGGCCCCGACCTCGACCTGCTCCGCGGCCTCGGCGTCGAGGTCGCGGTCGACGCCCTGCCGGCGCCGTCGGGCGCCGAGCGCGGCCTGGTCGTGACGACGATCAGCCTGGTCGGCGATCTCAGCACGGTGATCGCGCGCTGAGCCGGTCGCGCGGCTCGGGCGGCTCGGGGCGGCCGCCCCCGTCGCGCGCCAGCCCCGCAGCGGCGCGTCCCCTTCGCCCGGTCGGCCCTCGTCGCGGGCGAGCCCGGCCCGGCCCGGCCGGACGGATCTTGGTCGCGAGCGCGACGTTCGCGCGGGGCAGCCGTTGTGTTCGCCACCCACCTTGCCTACCGTTGTCGACGGTCCATGCGCATCGCGATCGTCTTCGACACCCCGTACGTCGACTGGACACCAGAGGATCACGCGGCGCAGATGGCCCGTGAGCTGGCGCACCCCGACGAGGCCGAGGCCGAGATGGAGTACCAGGTGGCCGAGGCGCTGGTCGCCAACGGCCACGAGGTGCTGCTGCTCGGCGTCCACGACGATCTACGCGACATGCGCCAGCGCCTGGCCGACTGGGAGCCGGAGCTGGTGTTCAACGCCACCGAGGCCTACCTCACCAACACCGATCTCGACTACCTGATCCCGGCGATGCTCGAGGCCGAGGGCCACCGCTACACCGGGGCGCCGCCGCTGGCGTTGATGGTCACGCGCAACAAGGCCATGAGCAAGAAGATCCTCGCGTACCACGGCATCAAGGTGCCGGGGTTCCGGACCTACCGCGTCGGCGAGCGGCCGGCCGCCGAGGTCGCGCTGCGGTTCCCGCTGATCGTCAAGCCGATGCAGTCCGACGGCTCCGAGGGCATCGCCCAGGCCTCGATCGTCCACGACGTCGCGGCGCTCGACCAGCGGGTCGCGTTCATCCACGAGCGCTTCGCGAAGCCGGCGATCGCCGAGGAGTACATCGAGGGCCGCGAGCTCTACGCGACGATGATCGGCAACGGCGACACGGTCGAGGTGCTGCCGCCGGTCGAGCTGATCTTCGACCCGAGCAAGTCGCGGCCCGAGGATCGGATCTCGACGCAGCGCGCGAAGTGGGACATGGCCTACCGCAAGCGCCACGGCATCAAGACCGTGTTCGCGCGGCGCATGTCCAAGGTCGCGACCGCGCAGCTGCGCAAGGCGTGCCTGACCTCGTACCGGGCCCTGTGGCTGCGCGACTACGCCCGCATCGACGTGCGGCTCACCGCCGACGGCGAGGTCTGGTTCATCGAGGCCAACGCCAACCCGTACCTGAGCTTCGGCCACAACTCGGCCGAGGCCGCGCACAAGGCTGGCATGCACTACGAGGCGTTCATCCAGCGCATCTGCGACGAAGCGATGGTCCGCGATGCCTGATCGTCCTCGCCCCGAGCACCGCTGCAAGTGCGGCCACGCGCTCAAGCGCTTCTGGCCCTTCTGCCCGGCGTGCAGCCGCCCGCAGATCTGGCGCGACATCCAGTTCGCCACCGGCGCCGAGTGCGCCGCGTGCGGCTGGGTCGTGTCCGATCACGCCAGCTACTGCCCGTGGTGCCGGGCCGACATCTACGAGGAGGGCGTGTCGAGCGAGGTGCCGCTCAAGGAGCCCAAGGGCTTCCGCATGGACGCGAAGTGCGATCACGGCTGCGGCGGCGGCGTCCAGTACCCGATGCCGTTCTGCCCGTGGTGCAGCAAGCCCCAGAGCTGGAGCGACGAGGACCTGTTCGAGGGCGTCTGTCCGCGGTGCGACCGCGGCGTCGACGACTGGATGGACGCCTGCCCGTGGTGCGGGCAGGATCCGACCGGGCGCGACCTGATCGAACCAGCGATGCGCGAGATCCGGCGCCTGCTGCGGATCGCGGGCATCGCCAACTGGGGCTTCCGGGTGCTGCTGCGCCCGGGCGGCTCCGGCGTCGATCCGAAATACCCCAAGATCGTCGAGATCGAGCGCAGCCACGTGCTCGAGCCCCGACGCCGCGGCGAGGTGCCGTGGACGATGCTGGTCGGGCTGATCGCCCACGAGCTCGGCCACAGCTTCCTGTTCCACCACTGGCGCTGGACCCGCACGCCGAAGTTCCGGCGGGTGTTCGGCGAGGTCGACAAGGCCTACCGCGCGATGGACGACCACACGGTCTACTTCCAGCGCCGCAAGGTCTCCCACGCGCCGCCTGACCATCCCAGCGCCTACGCGGCGACGCACCCGCAGGAAGACTTCGCCGAGACCTTCCGCTTCTACGTCACGCGCCAGCGGCGCCTGCGCGAGCTCTTCGCCGAGCTCGGCCGCAAGCGCAAGGGCGTCAAGGTGTTCGAGAAGTTCCTGCTGCTGCACGACTACGTGCGCTCGCTGCGCGGCTGGACCTGAGCTCGGGGCGGGAGCCGGAGCCGGTATCGGAGCCGGAGCCGGAGCCGGAGCCGGAGCCGGAACCGGAGCCGGAACCGGAGCCGGAACCGGAGCCGGAGCCGGTATCGGAACCGGAGCCGGAACCGGAGCCGGTATCGGAGCCGGAACCGGTCGGAGCCGGAGCCGGTATCGGAACCGGTGCCGGATCCGGAGCCGGAGCCGGGATCGGAGCCGGCCCCGGAGCCCGTATTCCGATCCGCAACCGAATCCGGGCGCGCGGTCACCGCCGGCGCGCGGCGGGGCTCAGAGGCGCACGGTGCCCTTCTTGCCGCCGGGCGCTGGCGGCGGCGGCACGTCGCCCTCGACGGTGGCGGTCGCGACCCGGCTGGCGCTGGGCAGGCCGCCGAGCGCGCGCTCGACCTCGCGCAGCCGGGCGTCGGGGGTGCCCAGGTCGCGCAGATCGGTGACGTAGCCGTCGAGGTCGACCTTGCCCTCGGCGATCGCCAGCGCGCCGAGCAGGACGTCGATGATCGACGCGGGATCGCCGACCCGCATGATGTGCTCGCGCGGGATCACGGTGGCCCACTGCCCCAGGATGACGTCGTCGGAGTAGTTCGCGAGCACCGACGCCTGGTCGGCCTCGCGGCGCGCGGCGTCGGGCGCGTAGTCGAACTCGGCGACGATCACGTCGCTGGCGTCGCCGGTCTGGCCGGCCGGCGAGATCACGCCCTCGACGTGGCGGATCTCGCCGCCGAGCTCGAGCTCGACCTTCCACCGGGTCGGCGCGTGGTCGGGCTCGTGGAAGCGGAAGTTGCGGACCCACACCTTGTAGCGCCCGGGCGGGGCCTTGCCCTTGGCCCAGCGCACGTTCTCGACCGGCTTGGTGCTGTCGCCGCTGACGTTCATGTCGACGTCGAGCCAGCCGCCGCAGCTGGCCTGCTTGGCGCCGTAGTAGATGTGCTCGCCGGCCGGCGTCGTCACGTGCAGATCGAGGTCGTTGCGGTTGTCCCAGAGCAGCGACGCGCGCACGTCGACGCCGTCGTACATGCCGCCGCGGCCGGTGACCCGAGCCTTGATCTCGGCGTCGATGTTGGTCCGGCGCTCGTCCATGGTCTTGCCCGGGTAGATCAGGAACGCGTGGAACTTGTCCTGCAGGCGCCGGAACGCCTCGACCGCGTCGAGATCCTCGTCGAGGTCGTCGCCGATGACCCGCTTGACGACGGCCTTGTCGAGCTTCGGGTAGAAGCCCTCGTCGCCGACGAAGAAGAAGTAGCCCTTCTTGCCGGTGCCCGCGGCCAGGCGCACGCAGTTGGTCCGGCTGTAGAAGTACGCGGCCAGCTCGTAGCTCTCCTGGCCGGTGCCGCCGCCGCCACCCTCGATCCACATGCGCTGGAGCACCTCGTCGAGGCGGTTGTCGCCCTCGAACTGGCCGACCTGGAGCGGCGCGCGATCGGCGTAGGCGTCGCCGATGCCGCAGAAGCTGATGCCGGGGTTCTCGGTGTAGCCCTTGAGCTCGATCTGGCCCATCAGCGCCGGCAGCTTCTCGTACATCAGCTTGGTGTCGTCGCCGCGCGACCGGGTCACGTCGAGCGCGACCACGATCGGCGTCACGTTGTTGACCTCGCGCCGCTTGCCGAACGGGTCGAGCGCCGGGTGCGGCCCGGTCGGCGTCTGGCTGCCGGCCGGCGCCTCGAAGGCGGCGTTGTTGCCAGACCGATACTGACGCGCGATGTCGAGGCTGTAGCGACCGCCACCCATGATGGGCTCCTCAGGTTCGGGGTTCCGTGATCACAACTCGAGCGGGACGAACTCGTGCTCGCCCCAGATCTGGGCGCGGACCTTGTCGACGTGCAGGTACAGCTCCCACGCGTCCTGAGGCCGGCCGCCCTGCGACTCGACCGCGAGGTACTTGAGGAAGCGCGCGAGCCGCGGATCCATGTCGGGCAAGGTCTTGGTCGCGGGGTCGCCGCCGGCGAGGTGGATCATCACCTTGCCGAGCGCGTACAGATCCGACGCGGGCGTCGGGCGGCCGCGGGTCGCGACCTCGGGCGGGCTGTAGCGCTCGTTGTGGGCCTTGAAGCCCTGGCCGGTGCGGGCCGGCTCGACCACGGCCCAGCACCAGTCGATCAACCACAGCATGTGATCGTGGGGCCGGATCAGGATGTGCGACGGGTCGAGGTTGCCGTGCAGGATGCCGTGCTTGTGGGCCCAGCCCAGCGCGGCCAGCGCCCGCCGCAGCACCCAGACGAGGTGGCGCGGCGGCAGGCCGGGCTCGCCGCGCTTGCGGCAGCGATCGCGGATCGTCGTCAGGTCGAAGCCCTCGAGGTGATCGAACACCGAGCCGAGCCGGCCGTCCTGGGTGCGGAACTGATCGCGCGGCGGGGCGAAGTGGATCACCGGGCCGCCGGCCTCGGCGGTGAGCAGGCCCAGCACCCGGGTCTCGTGCTGGAGCAGATCGTTGTCGGACCCCTGATCGGCGATCTTGATCGCGACCTGGGCCGGCGGCTGCGAGCCGCGCACGTGACCGCCGTAGACCGTCGCCAGATCGCCCTGGGCCAGCGTGGTCGTGACCTGGTAGGTCGCGCGCTCGGTCGTGACCGCGAACTCGACCCGGCGCGGGTTGGCGGTCGCGGCCGCGCGGCGCGCGCTGGCCTCGCGCACCGCGACCACGGCGATCGGCTGCCAGTCGCCGTCGTCGGGGCCGATCAGCGCGGCGGCGTCGGCCGCGCCGCCGAAGGTCGAGCGCGAGTTGTCGACGACGCGCGCCGACGACTGATCGATGTTGACGACCGAGACCTGGGGGCCGTCGCCGCCGACGCGGACGTGGACGCCGTCGAAGGTGTAGCGGCTGGCCTCGCCCATCAGGTCGACGAGGTGCAGGGCCCCGGCCAGCTCGTGGAAGCCCGCGGTCGCGGGCGTGACCGCGAGCGTGAGCACCGTGGGGCGCCCCGGGAAGATCGTCGCGGCCTCGAGCACCGGCAGCGCCGCGCCCGACCAGGTCGCGTGCAGCGCGCACCGCTCGAGCGCGAGCGCCCCGTCGTTCTCGACCCGCAGGCGCACGAGGCCGCGGGCGCCGACCGCGAGGTGGCGCAGCGGCACGACGTCGATGCTGACGCGGATGGCCGACGCCGGCGGGCTGTCGGGCTCGAGCTGCGCGCACAGCGACGCGTGGGTGGCCAGCGTGACGCCGAGGCGCAGGCGCAGCTCGTCGAGCTGGGCCTGCTTGGCGCCGTCGAGCCCGCCGTCGCCGAGGAACCGGGTCAGCACGTCGCGGTAGCGCGCCGCCGCCTCGGGGGTCTCGACCGCGGCCGGCTGGCGCGCGCCGCACGCGCCGCAGAAGGCCGCGCCCTCGCGCAGGCCCTGCTTGCAATCCACGCACGCGGCCACGGCCCTAGCGTTACACGAACGATGCCGGTCGTGCCCACCGATCCGGCCCGCTGTTCCGCGGTATCGTCGATCCTCCAAGGGGGCCGCGCCGCAGATGCCTAGCACCACCACGCCCGACGCCACGTCCTGTCCGCAGTGCGGCGCCCACAACGACGCCGGCGCCAGCTTCTGCGCCGCGTGCGGCGCCAGCACCGTGGCCCACGCGCAGTGCCCGAGCTGCACCAGCCTCAACCCCCTCGGCAACCGCTTCTGCAACCGCTGCGGCGGGTCGCTCGAGCACGCCGGCTGGGCCGGCGACGCCGCGACCAGCGGCGTGGTCGATGGCATCTGGGAGCGCGGCGGCGACGAGCTGATCCGGCGGGTCGATCCCGAGGACGCGCGCCGGTTCCTCGGGGCCCGCACCGTCCGGGTCCCGGCCGGGACCGTCGGCGTGATCCTCGTCGACGGCGTGATCGAGCGGGTGCTGCCGCCGGGCGAGCGCACGACGCTCGGGCTGTTCGAGCGCATCGCCAGCTTCTTCCTGGGCCGCGACCGGACCGCGTTCTACCTGGTCGATCAGCGGCCGTTCCCGGTGCCGTTCGTGGTCCAGACCCGCCCGAGCCCGACCGGGCACACGCTCAAGTCGCAGGTGCTGGTCACGTTCACCCTGCCGCGCGGCGATCACGACGCGCTGGCCCGGTTCATCGCCAACGTGCTCGGGCCGCGCCCGGCGTTCGCGGCCGGCGACCTCTACAACCTGCTGCGGCCCGACGTCGTGCGCGTCGCGCAGGAGGCGCTCGAGCGCGCCGTGGCCGCGCACGCCGACGGCGCGGTCTCGTACCCCGACGCCGAGGCCGCGATCCGGATCGGGCTGGACGGCCTCGTCGGCCCGCGCTACGGCCTCACCGTCGACGCGACCCTGGCGCCGCTGACGCGGATCGCCAGCCTCGATCTGCGGCTCGGCGCCGGCGTCGCGCCCGAGGTGCGCCCGTGCACGAGCTGTCAGCGCGAGCTGCCGGCGACCTTGCGCTTCTGCGACGCGTGCGGCGCGCGCCAGCCCGAGCACCCGAGCGGCGGGGCGACGCCGTCGCTCGAGAGCCCGCTGTTCTCCGCCGACGGCCAGCAGCTCGAGCTCGAGCTGGTGGTCCGGGTCCACGGCCAGCACGACGACTTCGGCCCGGCCGCGATCGCGCCGGCCCTGGTCGGGGCCGCGGCCGCGCACCTGCGCATGACCACCTGGACCGCCCTGGCGACGCCGGCCGGCTTCGCGGCGCTCGAGCAGGCGCTGACCGCGGTGGTCGCGACCACGCTGACCGGCCTCGGCCTCACGCTGTCGGCGCTCGCGGTGATCGACGCGCGCACCAAGAACGGTGAGTGGCTGCTGGCGGCCCGCGCCGATCTCGAGCGCGCCCGCGAGGCCGTGCGCCTCGGCCACGCCTGGCTCGAGCAGCGCGACGGCGAGCTCGAGCTCGAGGAGCTGACCCTGACCCGGGTGCTGCGGCAGCAGCGCACCCACCGCGACCAGGCGTTCGCGCGCGACGCGGCCCAGACCGAGGACCGCGAGCGCCGCGACGAGCTCGCCGCGCGCGCGGCCACGCTCGACGTGGCCGCGGCCCAGCGCGCGGGCGCGGTCCGCGCCGCGACCGACACCGTCGAGCAAGAGCGGGCCCGCCGCGAGCTGGCCCACGCGACCGAGCTGCGCCAGACCAGGCTGACCGCCGAGCTCGAGGAGCTAAAGGCCCGGCGCGATCTCGACTTCGCCGAGACCGAGCGCAAGCGCCGGCTCGAGCTCGAGCTGGCCGCGGTGGCCGAGGCCCAGCAGCTCGACAAGCTGCGGGCCATGGCCGAGCTCGATCGCGCGGCCGAGGCCCAGGCCCACGCCCACGATCTCGAGAAGCGCCGCGCGCTCGAGGGCTTGACCCCCGAGCAGATGATCGCGGTCCAGGCGGCCGAGCTGGCGCGCACCGACGGCGGCGGCGCCGCGTGGGCCAACGTGCTCGCGCAGCAGCACGGCGTCGAGGCCGAGCGGCGCCACGCCGAGGACACCCGCGCGGTCTACGAGCGCGCGATGGGCGCGATGGCCGACGTCGCGCGGTCGCGGGCCGAGGCCGCGCCGGTGGTCGCGGGCGGCGCCGGGCCGGTGGTCACGGTCGCGAACACCAGCCGCAGCGCCGGGCTGACGCGCGCGTGCAAGGCCTGCGGCGCCGGGCTCAAGGCCGACGCCGGCTTCTGCGGCGCCTGCGGCGCGTCCCAGGCGTGACCGTCAAGGTCGTCCTCGGGCTCGGCTTCGGCGACGAGGGCAAGGGCACGATCGTCGACTGGCTCGCGCGCCAGGCCGCGACCCCGCCGCTGGTCGTCCGCTACGGCGGCGGCCCCCAGGCGATGCACCACGTCGTCACCGACGACGGGCGCACCCACTGCTTCGCGCAGCTCGGCGCCGGCGGGTTCGTGCCCGGCGCCCGCACCCACCTCGGCCCCGACATGGCGGTCGATCCCTACGCGCTGGTCGCCGAGGCCGCGGCGCTGGCCGAGGTCGGCGTCCCCGCCGCGCTGACCTCGCTGTCGATCGATCCGCGCTGCGTGCTGGTCACGCCGTGGCACGCGCTGGTCAACCGCGTGCGCGAGCTGGTGCGCGGCGACGCGCGCCACGGCTCGACCGGCCGCGGCGTGGCCGAGGCCAAGCTCGGGGCGATCGCGGTCCGCGCCGGCCAGCTCGGCGCCGGCCTCGCCGACGCGCTCGCGCCGCTGCGCCGGGCCCTGGCCGCCGAGGCCGCGGCGCTGATCGCCGCGCACCCGGCCGCGCCCGAGGCCGCGCGCGCGCTCGCGGCGCGTTTCGGCGACGACGACCTCGCCGCCGCGGTCGTCGACGCCGCCGCCGCGATCGCGGCCGCGGGCGTGGCGATCACCCCGACGCTGCCCGCCGCCGACGACGTGATCCTCGAGGGCGCCCACGGGGCCTTGCTCGACCAGGACCACGGCTTCGTCCCCCACGTCACGCCGAGCCGGATCACCCGCGCCGCCGCCGAGGCCGCGGCCCGCGCGCTCGGCCTGGCCGGCTCGCTCGAGGTCTGGGGCGTCGTGCGCGCGTACCACACCCGCCACGGCGCCGGCCCGTTCCCGTCGGAGCTGCCAGGCCTGGCCGCGCGCCTGCCCGAGCGCCACAACCCCGACGACGGCTGGTCCGGGGCGTTCCGGGTCGGCTGGTTCGACGCGGTCCTGGCCCGCTACGCGCTCGGGTTCGCCGGGCCGATCGATCGCCTGGCGGTCACCTGCGTCGATCGCCTGACCGCGCTGGCCGAGGTCGCGATCGTCGACGCCTGGCGCACGCCCCGCGGCGACGTCACCGACCTCGCGGCGATCGCCGCCGGCGAGCGCACCGCCCTGGCCGCCGCCGCGACGCCGATCGCGCGGCGCGTGCCGTCGATCATCGCGGCGATCGAGGCCGCGCTCGGCCGCACCGTCGACGTCACGTCGTGGGGGCCGACCGCCCGCGGCAAGCGCGCGCCCCCCCCGACCGGAGCGCCGCGATGAGCCGTCGGCGGGCGCCGCCGTCGACTACACTGGCGGCGATGCGCCCCCTGCCCTGCGGATCCTGCTCGCCGTGCTCGCGCTCACCGCCTGCGATCCGATCGATCACATCAACGTGCGCTTCCCGGTGGCGCCGGGCCCGGCCGGGGCGCCGCCGCCCATGGTCACCGCGTACTGGGTCCAGACCTACCAGGGCCGGACCTACGCCCAGTTCCAGATCGTCGCGCAGGCGGTGACCGGGCCCGAGCTGAACGTGACGGTCACCGAGTGCTGCGGCACCGCCGCGGCCTACCGCGCGGGCAAGCTCGCGTTCCTCGGCTGCATCGAGCGCGCGGACGCCGCCCCCGAGCTGGTGTGCGGCGCGATCGGCGCCCCGGACGCGGCGATCACCCACGCGCGCGCGCAGGCGACGAGCTGCGCCGAGGTCGCCCAGACCCTCGGCCGCGCCAACCTCGATCTCGCGACCTGCACGCTGACCCCGATCCGCCCCGCCCCCGCCGCCCGACCGGCGGTGGCGACGCCGCCGAGCTGAGGCGCAGCCCGCAGCCGGGGCTCGCGACCGATCATCAGCGCCACGGCCACGCGCCGGCGGGGATGAGGCGCGGTGAGCGGTCGGCGCCGGCGCGGCTACGGCGTCAGGCGCGGCGGCTCGCCGTTGCCGGCGGTCGCGACCCGGTCCTTGACCCGATCGAGCAGCCCGGCCAGCGGCGTGCCGGCGAAGACCCGGTCGATCACGTCGACCATGGTCTTGCCGCCGACGAACGACTGCACGCTCATCGCCTCGGCCACCTTGGCCAGGACCTCGCGCGACGACAGCGCCAGGAGCGCCTCGCTGAACCCGCCCTGGGCCGCGCCGAAGCGCTTGACCGCGGCGTCGACCTCGGCGGTCAGCGCCTCGAGGGTCAGCGCCTGGCGCGCGCGCTCGGCCGCGACCGCGGCGTCGTCGACCGCGCGCTGCCGGGCCAGGCCGGCCTGGTGGTCGACGTCGACCGCGGCGTTGGTCGCGGTCGCGGTGGCGTGCCGGGCCTTGGCCGCCTCGAGCTCGCCGGTGATCTGCGCCAGCGCCACCTGGACCCGCGCGCCGATCTGCTCGATCTCGATCTCGGTCAGCTTGCGCTTGGTCTCGGCCTGGGCGTCCGCGGTCTCGCGCGCGATCTGCTCCTGCCGGCGGGTGACGTCGAGGCCGCGCTGGGCGCGGAGCAGCGTGATGTTCGACTGGACCGCCTCGTGCTGGGCGTGGCTGAGCAGCTCGTCGATCGACGCGTCGTCGATCGACACCTCGAGCAGCTCGACGTCGGTGATGCGCATGCCGTTCTCGGCGAAGCGCATGCCCGACCGGGCGCCGCCGTCGCCGGTCTTGCCCAGGAGCGTGTCGCGGATGATCTCGACCGAGCCGGCGTAGAACGACTCGATCGACGCCTTCTTGACCGCGCCCTTGAGCACGCTGCGGACGTGGTCGCACAGGAACTTCACGTAGTTCTCGACCTCGAACCACTTGGTCGGGTCGCCCTCGAAGTTGACCCGCATCGAGTACTCGAGCGTGACGTTGACGTGATCGCTGGTCTCGACCTCGCAGATGTCGCCGACCTTGTTGTTGAGCACGCGCAGGAACACCGTCTCGATCAGGCGCTCGGAGGTCTTGGGCTTGCCGGTCGAGAGCTGGATGACCTCGAGGGTCTCGTCGTAGCCGAGCAGCAGGTTGAGCGGGCCCTGCTCGACCCGGCGGCCGCCCTGCTTGTCGACCACCAGCACCGCGTAGCCGACCCAGGTGTTGACCGACGGCACGCCCTGGAACCGGGTGTCGAGCACGACGGTGCGCGGCTGGGTGAACTGGTTGGCGCGGTCGAGCACGTCGCCGGCCAGCGCTGGCGACGCCGTCGGCGCGCCCGCCACCTGCTGCGCCGCGGGCGCCTTCTTCTGCTGGCGCTGGACCTCGTTCTCGGACACCACGCCGGCGCGACCGACCGGCCCGGCGCTCTCGAGCTGCCGCAGCGACCGGTTGTACGCGAGGACGCTGTCGTTGCCCGGGTACCAGGTCTTGCACTCGCGCTCGGTCAGCACCCGGCGCACGATCACGTCGTCGACCGGGTTGGGCAGGAGCATCGCCGGGCCGCGGGCCATCCGGATCTCGCCCGACTTGCGGTTCATCACGTAGCGGGCCTCGCCGGCCGGCACCGCGACCGCGAAGTGCTTGTCGCGCCCGTCGTAGCGGACGACCGAGTGCTCCTCGCGCGGGAAGTAGATCGCGGTCTCCTTGCCGGTGATGAAGAACTCGTCGCCCTCGCGATGGCTGGTGCCACCCTCGGTGTACGGCGCGATCACCTTGACGTGGAGCCCCTGGATCTCGTTGAGCTCGATCGCCTTGAACTTGCGGTGACCGTCCATCGAGATGAAGGTCTCGGTCGGCTCCGGAAACACCACCTGCGGCCCGCGCTCGTAGCGCTTCTTGCCGTTCTGATCGACCAGGATGCAGTACTCGAGCCGCTCGAGCGTGAGCGCGTCGCGCACGTAGCTGCCGTGCTCGTCCGGCACCACCCCGACGCCGGTCGGCGGGATGTAGAACGACACGTCGGTGCCCTTGATGATGAAGAGCTTGCCGACCGTCAGCTCGGCCGGGGCCCGGGTGATCGGCTGGGTCGGATCGGCGCCGTCGACGGTGGCCGGCTTGATCACCGCCTGGCCCCAGTGCTTGCGGGCCTCGTCCTCGTTGTAGACCCGGACCAGCAGGTACTGGTTCGAGCGCAGGTGGTGCCCGGGCACCAGCTTGACCATCTGCCCGGGCCACAGCGCGAACGAGCACGGCCCGTTGATGTTGATCTTGCGGCCGACCTCGAGATCCGGCGACGGGTAGACGCCGCCCGGGACCGGATGATCGTTCTTGGCCGACGGGTTCTTCAACACGACGTAGAAGCCCTCGGGCGCGATCGCGATCTGCTGCACCGCCTGCTCG
This sequence comes from Myxococcales bacterium, assembly GCA_016717005.1. Taxonomy (NCBI): domain Bacteria; kingdom Pseudomonadati; phylum Myxococcota; class Myxococcia; order Myxococcales; species Myxococcales bacterium. The sequence goes on from JADJUF010000007.1 coordinate 187,868, forward strand.
AGGTTGCACGGCTCGAACCGCTTGTTGTCGGGGTTGAACACCACCGCGCGCTCCTGCGCGGTCGGGTTGATCACCGTCGGACCCGTGTAGGTCTTGATGATGCCCTTGGTGACGTCCTGCATGTAGGCGTACTCGCTCGGTGCGAGCACGAGGTCGCGCTTCTGGTTGCGCTCGTCCATGTGGTTCCCCCGGTGTCGAACGTGTCGACGGCAAGCGTTACGCAGCGACTGTCGCCGGGACCGGCGATGGGCGCAACCGCCCACGTCGGTGCGATGCCGGGCGGCGGCGATCCGTCGCAGGACCTGCGGCGCGACCGACGCGCCGCCCGCCGCTTCGATTATGATCTGGCGCTGCCCGCGTTGACCGACGACGGTCAGCGGCGCCCGACCAGGTGGGGCGAGCGCGACGAGCCCTCGTCGCGGAGGCGCAGCGCCAGATCGATGCGCAGCGCCGCGTTGATCAGCCCGAGGTGGCTGAACGCCTGCGGGAAGTTGCCGAGCAAGGTCCCGGTGCTCGGATCGATCTCCTCGGACAGCAGCCCGACGTGGTTGCTGGCGTCGACGTGGGCCGCGAACACGTCGAGGGCCCCGTCGAGGTCACCCTGCAGGGCCAGCGCCTCGGCCAGCCAGAAGCCGCACAGGATGAAGGCGCCCTCGGCCCCGGCCACGCCGTCGGGGTCGCGGTAGCGGTGGAGGAACTGCCCGGTGCCGAGCTCGCGCCGGACCCAGCGCACGGTCTCGATCTGCCGCGGATCCTGGTCGGGCAGGAAGCCGTGGATCGGCATGAGCAGGAGCGCCGCGTCGGGCCGGGCCTCGCCGTAGACCGAGACGAAGTGGCGGCCGGTCGGATCGAGCGCCTCGGCGCAGATCTCGGCGTGGATCTCGGCCGCGGCCGCGGCCCAGCGCAGGTGCAGGTCGCGGCGCCCGAACGACAGCGCCAGGTGCGCGCCGCGATCCATCGCCAGCCAGTTCATCAGCTTCGAGTGGACGTTGTGGCGGACGCCGTGGCGCGGCTCCCAGATGCCGTGGTCGGGCTCGCGCCAGCGGGTCTCGGCGCGGGTGATCACGTGCGCGAGCTTGTGCCACGCCGGCAGGGTCAGCGTGCCGCCGAAGCGCTCGAACAGGTGCGCGGCGTCGACGACCGCGCCGGTGGTGTCGAGCTGGAGCTGATCGCGGGCGCCGTTGCCGATCCGCACCGGACGCGAGCCGAGGTAGCCGGCGAGGTGCGGCAGCTCGCGCTCGGTCGGGACCGCGCGCCCGTCGATCGTACATCAGCGCGAGCCCGGCCTCGGTGTCGACGGCGTCGCGGAGGAAGTGGTAGAAGTCCCGCGCCTCGGCCCGGTAGCCGAGCAGGTTGGCGGCGCGGATCGCCATGGCCGCGTCCCGGGCCCAGGTGAAGCGGTAGTCCCAGTTGCGCGGCCCGCCGATCCACTCGGGCAGCGACGTCGTCGGCGCCGCGACCACGGCGCCGGTCGGCGCGTACATCAAGAGCTTCAGCGCCAGCGCCGCGCGCAGCACGTGGTGGCGCCAGGGCCCGTCGTACTCGAGCTTGCTGGCCCAGGCCCGCCAGCTCCGGCGGGTGGCGCGCAGGTGCTCGAACGGCCGGTGGGCGTCGACGTGATCGAGGCCGTCGCGGCCCCACGACAGCACGCACCACAGGCTCTGCCCCGATCGCAGCGTCACGGTGGCGCGGACGCCGCCGTCGGGCAGGCGGCGCCACGTCAGGCGCTGCGACACCGCCAGCGCGAGGCGCTCGCCGGCGCGGCCCTCGGCCACGACGCCGTGCTCACCGACCTCGATCCGCGGCACGTCGGCGCCGTAGGCGAAGCGCGGATCGAAGACGACCTCGACCTCGACCGGCGCGCCCGGGCAGTCGACGCGTCGGTGCAGCTCGTGGTTGCTGGCCCGCGGGTCGTCGCTCCACGGCATCGAGTCGACGAGCCGGACCTCACCCGCGGCGCCCCGGAACACGGTCTCGAGCACGTTGGTGTCGGGGTCGTAGGCCTGGAGCGCCTCGAACGGGCACGCGGCCGGGCGCACCGCCATCGAACCACCGCCGCGGGCGTCGAGCAGGCGGGCGAAGACGCTCGGGCTGTCGAACCGGGGCAGGCACAGCCAGTCGACCGCGCCGTCGACGGCGACCAGCGCCGCGGTGAAGCCGTCGCCGATCAGGCCGCGCGCGGCGATCGGCAGGGCCGCGGCGGTGTCGGCGTCGGCGATCGTGAACGGGCGCCCCAGGTGCCGCGCGGCGCTGAGCAGATCCATCGGCCCATCGTACCCAACGCAGACGGCGGGCGGGTCCGCGCGCGGCGACGATGGCCGATCGGGATCCCGGGCGACGGGCGGGTCGCCGCCCGCGGCGTCGCCGGCGACGTGTGCGCCGCCGCGACCCACGTGGCATGCTCGACGCGATGCCGCGCACCTCGCTCGTCGCCGTCCTGGTGCTCGCCGCCCTGGTCCGCGACCACCCAGCCGCCGAGGCCTGCGCCACCGCGCCGCCCGCCGGGACGACCGTGCAGATCGTCGACGAGGAGGCGATCATCGCCTGGGATCCGGCCACCAAGGTCGAGACCTTCATCCGGCGCGCGGCGTTCCACGCGACCACGCCGAGCTTCGGGTTCCTGGTCCCGACCCCGACCACGCCGCAGCTCGGCGAGGTCGACGCCGCGGTGTTCGACCAGGTTGCCACCGCGCTCGGGCCCGAGCTCGTACTCGACACCAGCGGGTTCTCGCTCGGCGTCACGGCCTTGGCGCTGACGTGCGTCCGCTCCCAGGACAAGAGCGCCGGACCGTCGCTCGCGAGCGGGCCGCCGGTCCGGGTGCTCGCGACCGCGCGCGTCGCCGGGTTCGACGCGTCGACGCTCGAGGCCGACGATCCGCAGGCGCTGGCGGACTGGCTCGGCGGCCACGGCTTCGAGGCGACGCCCGCGCTCACGGCGTGGCTCCAGCGCTACGTGGCCGATCACTGGAAGCTGACCGCGTTCGTGGTCGCCACCGACCAGGCCGACGCGCCCGCGTTTGACCTGGCGACCCGCGCGGTCAAGATGACGTTCCAGACCGAGCGCCCGTTCTACCCCTACCGCGAGCCCGCGGCGCCGCCGGAACCGCTCACCGCGGTACGACGGACCTTGCGGGTCGTGGTCGCGGCCGACGCCCGGGTCGCCGCGACGCTCGGCGACGCGGCGTGGTCGGCGCGGACCCAGTTCGCCCGGCCGCTCGACCTGCCGCCGGCGCTCGGGCTGGGCCGCAGGTTCGTCACGGTGTTCGTCGACGACAGCTCGCCTCGACTCGGCACCGACGAGGTCTACTTCGCGCCCAGCGCGGACCTCGCCGAGGTCCGCGCGACCGTGCTCGCGCGGCCGACCCGGATCGAGATCCCGCTCGACGCCCTCGGCGCCGTGGCCCTCGTCGGCCTGGTCCTGGTGCGGCGACGTCGCCGCGCGCGCTGACGGCTCAGAGCTGTTCGAAGTCGACGACGCCGCGCAGCTCGGCCGGCAGCGCGTCGAGCTCGGCCTGCAGCGTCTCGCGCGCCAGCGCGGGCGGCGCCTTGACCACGAACAGGAACTCGCGCCGCACGAACTTGTTCTGCTCGCCGATGATGCCGCAGCCCATGCGCGTGATCGCCTCGCGGTAGGCGCGCACCGACTCGTGGACCACGGCCTCGGCCACGCCCGAGACCTTGACGATGCCGGCGCGCTCGCGCTCGAGGAACCACACCAGCGCCCAGCCGATCACCGTCGCCGGGACCGCGACGATGTAGATCTTGAGCCCGCAGCACAGCCCGATGACGGTCACCAGGATCACCCGCCCGGTGTCCTTGGCGTCGCCGACCATCGTCCGGAACCGCAGGAGCCCGCCGATGCCGAAGATCACGAACGCCATCGCCGGCTGGACCTCGACGATCAACGCGACGATCGCCGCGACCATCGAGTAGGTCAGGAACGTCTTGGGCTGCTCGAAGTGCTCGAGGCTCGACATCCGCCGCCGGGTCGCGGGGTGGTAGGCGATCACCGCGCCCAGCGTCAGCGCGAGCATCAGCACGACCAGCATGTCGAGCAGCACCCACCCCTCGCCGAAGGCCTTCCAGCCATTGAGCAGGGCGTCGATGCCGTGCTCAGGAGTGAGGTTCTGGCCGCTTGGTTTCACGCGGCGACGCTACCACGGGGGTCGGTTCCGCTACGCCCTGGCTCGCTCGCGCCGTGGTGGTGAGGCACCATCGACGGCGATGACCGTTTCGACCCGCGCAAGGTTCATCGGATCGCTGGCCGCCGGACTCGTGGTCGCCACCGCGGCCGCGACGCCGGTCCGGGCGGACATGCCCGAGCCCGAGGAGGCCGAGGCGCCCGAGGCGCCCGAGGCGCCCGAGGCGCCCGAGGTCGCGCCCGCACCGCCCCGCCCGGCGCCCCCGCCGCTGCCCGAGCGCGAGGGCGGCCGGGTCGGCATCGGACTCTACGCCGGCCTCGGCAGCCTCGTGAACGCCGGCACCCACACGATGCTGGGCGTGTCGCTGCGCTTCGGCGGCGCGTTCACCGACCGGGTCCACGTCCTCGGCGAGCTCTCGCTCATGGCGACGCTCGGCACGGGCACCTACTACCAGGGCGCCCTCGACCTCGGCGCCCAGGTCTACGCGCTGCCCAGGCTCTACCTGCGCGCGGCGGCGGCGGCATCAAGTACGACATCGCCAGCTACCAGGGCCAGTGGCCGCGCCAGAGCAACTACCCGTGGCTGCACCTGGCCGGCGGCGTCGGCTGGGACGTCCACCGCCGCGGCCAGCGCGCCGCGGCGGTCGAGCTGCTGCTGACGAAGTCGCTCACCGACGACCAGGACTTCCGCTGGTCCCCGACCGACGCCGACCCGCGCTACGACGTCACCGTCGCGCTGGGCCTGAACCTCGACTGGTACTGATCGCGCCGGCCGCGGTCACTGGTTGCCAGGACAGGCGGCCTCGTCGTCGACGGGATCGTCGTCGACCCGCCGCTCGGCCCAGGCCTCCGCGTCCGGCAAGAGCCGCGGCGTCAGCGGGCGCGCCAGCACGCCCGGGCGGAGCCCGGCGCGGTCGAGCTCGTACAGGTCGAGCACGTGCGCGACCAGATCGACGTCGGCGTAGGCGTCGGGATCAAAGGCGCGCTCGGCGTAGAACGCGCGGTACTCGTGCAGGAACGCCGACGTCGGCAGGTCGTCCCAGTAGCCGACCTCGGACCGATTGATGACGTGGTTGGTCTCGTGGACCAGGGTCGCGGCCAGCAGGCGCGTCGACAGCCCGCGGGCGACGTAGATACGGTCGCTCCACATGTACCCGTCGAGCTCGCCGGTGACGGCCCGGGCCGCGCGGCTGCGGCCGTCGTGGAGCCGCGCGTAGTCGGCCGAGGTCAACGCCACGCTGAGCTCGGCGCGCACCCGCTCGAAGTCCCAGCAGGTCAGATCGACCAGCTCGTCGACCCTGACGCGACCGGCGCGGATCGACGCGGCGGTGAGCCGGGCGATCGGCGCGTCGTCGGCCTCGAGCAGGGCCAGCGCCCGCTCGACGTAGCTCCGGAACGCGGCGCTCGAGTGGCTGGGGTCGACCTCGACGAACCCGGCGCTGCCGCCGCGGTCGTCCTTGCCGCCGGTGCCGCCGAGGTCGTCGAGGTCCTCCGGGCTGGTGACGCAGGCGGCCCACGCCAGCAGGACCAGACCGAGACCGAGCGAGGTGGCGCGACGCATCCCGCGGGCGACTGCAAGAACCTCACCCGCCCGCGGCGCTCGAAGATCGCGACCTTGGCCGCGGCCGGCAACTCCGGTAGCCGGCGCCCGGCTCGATCGGCCCCAGCGCGCTCCGCCCCGCGGCGCTCACGCCGTCGGCGCGGCGCCGGGGACCAGCTGGGTGCCGACGCCCTCGCGCGTGAAGATCTCGAGCAGGAGGGCGTGCTCGACCCGGCCGTCGATGATGTGGATCTTGGCGACGCCCGCGGCCAGCGCCGCCAGCGCGTTCTCGACCTTGGGGATCATGCCGCCGCGGATCACGCCCGACGCGATCAGCGCCCGGGCCTCGGCGTCGGTCAGCGTCGGCAGCAGCCGCCCGTCGCGATCGAGCACGCCGGCGATGTCGGTCAGGAGCACCAGCTTGACCGCGCCGATGGCCTGGGCCAGGCGCGCGGCGAAGACGTCGGCGTTGACGTTGAGCGCGGCGCCGTCGGGGCCGGTGGCCAAGGGCGCGACCACCGGGATGAAGTCCAAGACCAGCCGATCGAGCACGGTGCGATCGATCGACGTGACCTCGCCGACCAGGCCCAGCTCGGGTCGGGCGATCCGGGCCCGGGCCAGGCCGCCGTCGCAGCCGGTCAGGCCGACCGCGGCGCCGCCCTGGTGGTTGATCAGCCGCACCAGCTCCTGGTTGAGCGTGCCGCCGAGGACCATCTCGACCACCTCGAGCTGCGCGGCGTCGGTGACGCGCTGGCCGTCGACGAACGTCGCCTTGTGGCCCAGGCGGTCGGCCAGCGCGGTGATCTGCTTGCCGCCGCCGTGGACGACGATCACGTGGATCCCGACCCAGTCGAGCAGGATCAGATCCTCGGCGAAGCGCTGGCGCAGCGCGGCGTCGTCGAGGGCGGCCCCGCCGATCTTCACGACCACGGTCTTGCCGCGGAACTCCGAGATGAACGGCAGGGCCTCGACCAGCACCCGCGCCTTGGCGATGACGGCTTCCACGGCCGCGCATCCTACGCTACCCGCGGGCGCGTCAGGCCGCGCCGGGCCTACAGGATGAAGCGCGCCAGGTCGTCGTCGGCCGCCAGCGCGCCCAGGCGCTCGACCACGTAGGCCTTCGTGACCGGGATGGTCTGCGTGCCGATGTCGGGCGCGTTGTAGAGCAGATCGTCGAGCAGGCGCTCGAGCACGGTGTGCAGCCGGCGGGCGCCGATGTTGGCGGTGCGGGCGTTGACGTCGGCGGCGATCCGCGCGAGCTCGTGGACCGCCTCGTCGGTCCACTCGATCGTGACGCCGTCGGTCGCCAGGAGCGCCGCGTACTGCGTGGTCAGGGCGTTGCGCGGCTCGGTCAGGATCCGGACGAAGTCGTCCGCGGTCAGCGGCTCGAGCTCGACCCGGATCGGGAACCGGCCCTGCAGCTCGGGGATCAGATCGCTCGGCTTGGCCATGTGGAACGCGCCGGCGGCGATGAACAGCACGTGATCGGTCCGGACCGGGCCGTACTTGGTGGTGACGGTCGAGCCCTCGACCAGCGGCAGCAGATCGCGCTGCACGCCCTGGCGCGACACGTCGGCGCCGCCGCGCTCGTGGCTGGTCGCGATCTTGTCGATCTCGTCGAGGAAGACGATGCCGTGCTGCTCGGCCCGGGTGACCGCGTCGCGCGTGATCCGATCGTGGTCGATCAGCTTGTCGACCTCCTCCTCGGTCAGCGCCAGCCACGCGTCGGGCACCTTGAGCTTGCGCCGGCGCTGGCGCTTGTTCATGCCGCCGAGCATGTCGCGCAGGCCGCCCAGGCTCGACTCGTCGATGCCCGAGCCCGGCGCCGAGAACATCTGCAAGAGCGGGTGGCCGCCGCCGTCCTCGGTGAGATCGACCTCGACCTCGCGGTCGTCGAGGCGCCCGTCGCGCAGCATCGCGCGGAACTTCTCGCGGGTCGGATCGATCACCGGCGCCGGCGGCTCGCCCGGCCGATCGCCGAAGCGGTTCCCCCCCGACGCGCGCGGCAAGAGCAGATCGAGCACCCGCTCCTCGGCCGCGTCCTTGGCCCGCGGCCGCATCTTCGCGGCCTCCTCGTCGCGCACCAGCTTGACCGCGACCTCGATCAGATCGCGCACGATCGAGTCGACGTCGCGGCCGACGTAGCCGACCTCGGTGAACTTCGACGCCTCGACCTTGCAGAACGGCGCCCGCGCCAGCTTGGCCAGGCGCCGCGCGATCTCGGTCTTGCCGACGCCGGTGGGGCCGATCAGGATGATGTTCTTGGGCGCGATCTCGTCCTTGAGATCGCCCTCGACCTGCTGGCGGCGCCAGCGGTTGCGCAGCGCCACCGCGACCGCGCGCTTGGCCTCGCGCTGGCCGACGATGTAGCGGTCGAGCTCGGCGACGATGGCGGCCGGGGTCAGCGCCGCGGCCGGCAGGGCCTTGGTCACGACAGCTCCTCGACGGTGAGGTTGGTGTTGGTGTAGATGCAGATCTCGGCGGCGATGCCCATCGCGGCCTCGGCGACCGCGCGGGCCCCGAGCTCGGTGTGGGCCGCCAGCGCCCGGGCCGCGGCCAGCGCGAACGGCCCGCCCGAGCCGATCGCGGCGATGCCGTCGTCGGGCTCGATGATGTCGCCCTGCCCCGACAGCACGAACGTCACCTCGCGATCGGCGACCAGCAGCATCGCCTCGAGCCGGCGCAGCGCCTTGTCCGAGCGCCAGTCCTTGGCCAGATCGACCGCGGCGCGGCGCAGGTTGCCGCGGTGCTCGCGCAGCTTGCCGTCGAGCCGCTCGAACAGGGCCAGGCCGTCGGCGGCCGAGCCCGCGAACCCGGCGATGGCGCCGCCGCCGCCGGCCTCGCCCAGCCGCCGGACCTTCCGGGCGCCGCTCTTCATGACGGTGTTGCCGAACGAGACCTGGCCGTCGCCCGCGACGACGACGGCGCCGCCCCGGCGGACGGTGAGGATGGTGGTGGAACGCAGCAGTCGTTCGGTGCTCACGTTGCCGCAGGCTTACCACGGCGGCGGCGCTCGAGCGCCCAGGTCGCCAGCGGCACCAGCGCCAGGGCCGGCATGACGTAGTAGGCCGGCGAGTCCGGCGTCGGCCGCCGCGGCCGATAGACCTCGCCCAGCGCCAGGCACAGGCCCAGGTAGATCGCGATCACCGCGACGCCACACAGCGCCCACAGCCGGCGCTCGATCGGCGGCGGCGACGACGGTGGCGGCGCGGGCGGCGGCGGCCGCTCGGTCAGCATCGCCGCCCAGCGCCGCAGATCCCAACCCAGCAACCCCGCCAGGCCCAGCACCAGGAGCGTCGTGACGATCACCGTCGGCGCCCGGGCGGTGCTCCAGGTGAACGCCGCGATCGCCGTGGCGATCGGCAAGGCCAGCGCCGCGCCCAGCGCCGCGAACCGCTGGGTCATGAGCAGGAGCGCCGCGGTCAGCTGGAGCGCGCCGACGAACCGGTACATGCCGCCAGTGGCCAGGAACGCGTCGAGGAAGTCGTGGAAGCGGCCGGCGTTCGCCGGGTCGGTGAACGGCTGGCCCAGCACCTTCTTGAGCCCGGCCGGCACGAACGCGAAGCCGATCAGGATCCGCAGGTTGACGACCGCGAGGTTCGGGCCCCGGCGCGCGCGCGCGCGATCGATCCACCGGACCAGGCCATCGAGCGACATCACCGCCACGCTAGCGCGGTTCGCGCCCAGCGGGGGGGGGGGGGGGGGGGGGGGGGGGGGGGGGGGGGGGGGGGGGGGGGGGGGGGGGGGGGGGGGGGGGGGGGGGGGGGGGGGGGGGGGGGGGCTCGACGCCGGCGCCGCGTGACGGTACACGTCGATCATGCTCACGCTCGTCACGGGTGCCACGGGACTGGTCGGCAACGCGCTGGCGCGGCGCCTCGCCGACGGCGGCCAGCGCGTCCGCGCGCTGGTCCGCGATCTCGACCGGGCCCGCCCGATCCTGCCCGGCGTCGAGCTGGTGCGCGGCGACATCACCGAGCCGGCGTCGCTGGTGCCGGCGCTGGCCGGCGTCGCCCGGGTGTTCCACGCCGCGGGCATGCCCGAGCAGTGGCAGCGCGACGAGGGCGTCTTCGATCGGGTCAACCACCTGGGCACGGCGAACGTGCTGGCCGCGGCCCGGACCGCCGGCGTGGCCCGTGTGATCTACACGTCGACGATGGACGTGTTCGCGGCCCCGCGCGGCGGCACGCTGGTCGAGACCAACCTCGACCCGCACCCGAAGCACACCGCCTACGAGCGCAGCAAGCAGGCCGCCGACCGCGCGGCCGAGGCGATCCGCGCCGACGGGCTCGACGTCGTGCACGTCAACCCGGCCGCGGTCTACGGCCCGGGCCCGGTCCACGTCGCGCTCAACGGCGTGTTCATCCGGCTGCTGACCGGCAAGATGCCGATGGTGCCGCCGGGCGGCATGTCGGTCGTCTACGTCGACGGCGTCGTCGACGCGCACCTGGCCGCCGCCGACCGCGGCGTCAGCGGCGAGCGCTACCTGGTCAGCGACGGCTACGCGTCGAACCGCGAGCTGTGCGTCGAGATCGCGCGCCAGGCCGGCCTGCGCAAGGTGCCGCGCGACGCGCCGGCCTGGCTCCTGCGCGGGCTCGCGGGCGTGAGCGCGCCGCTGGCGCGGCTGTTCCGGTTCAGCCCGCTGATCGCGCCGGGCCAGCTCACGTTCATCCTGTGGCAGGCCCGGGTCGACAGCGCCAAGGCCCAGCGCGAGCTCGGGTTCGCGCCGACGCCGCTGGCGACCGGCGTCGAGCGCACGCTCGGGTTCCTGCGCGCCGAGGGCCTGGTGCCGGCCGCGGCCTGATCACTCGGTCGGCGGCTCGCCGTCGGCGTGGGCGCGCGGGTGCGCGGCGTCGTAGACCTTCATCAGGTGATCGAGCGAGACCTTGGTGTAGACCTGGGTCGACGACAGGCTGGCGTGACCGAGCAGCTCCTGGATCGAGCGCAGGTCGACGCCGCCGTCGAGCAGGTGGGTCGCGAACGAGTGGCGGAAGGCGTGGGGCGTGGCCGGCGCGGTGACGCCGCTGGCGATGGCCCAGGCCCGGGTCAGGCGCTGGACCGAGCGCGGGGTCAGGCGCTGGCCGCGCGCGTTGACGAACACCGCCGGGCCCGGCGCCCACGCCCGGGCCGCGCGCCACGCGGCGAGCGCGCGCACCGCGGCGTCGCCCAGCGGCACGATCCGACGCTTGCCGCCCTTGCCGCGCAGGACCGTGACGGTCCAGGTGCCGTAGCGATCGTGCTCGAGGTCGTCGTGGTCGAGCGCGCACGCCTCGGACACGCGCAGGCCGGCGCCGTAGAGGACCTCGAACAGCGCCGCGTCGCGCAGCGCCAGGGCCTCGGCCCGGGCGGCCTCGTCGACGCCGCGCGGGCGCACCGTCGGGCGCGGGCCCGCCGCCGGCGCCTCGACCAGGCGGAACGCGTCGTCGACGTCGAGCGCGCGCGGCAAGCTCGGTCGCTTCTTGGGCCCGCGGATCGCCGCGGCCGGGTTGCCGGCGACGACGCCGCGCTTGTGCAGGAAGCGGAAGAACGTGCGCAGCGCCGACAGCTTCTTGCCGATCGTCGCCGGCCGGTTGGCGTCGAACAGGCTCGCCAGGTGGCGCCGCACCTCGATCGTGTCGACCTCGGCCGGCGTCAGCGGCGGCCGCGGCGCGCGCCGGGCGGCGACGCCGACGCGGAAGGCCTCGACCTCGGCCAGGTACACCGCGCTGGTCCGCGGCGAGTAGCCGCGCTCGCTCGCGAGGTACGAGGTGAACGAGGCGATCGCGGTCGGCCAGTCCATGAGCGTCGGCAGATCGTAGGCGCCGGCGGGGGCGCGGGCCAGTTTCCTCGACGGTGACGAGTGACGGCGCCCGCTCCGGCTCCGGTTCCGACTCCGGCTCCGGGTCCGGTTCCGGTTCCGGCTCCGGCTCCGGGTCCGGGTCCGGGTCCGGGTCCGGGTCCGGTTCCGGGTCCGGGTCCGGCTCCGGGTCCGGTTCCGGTTTCGGTTCGGGCGCGGGTGCGGGCGCGGGCGCGGGGCGAGGCTCCGGCTCCGGGCTCAAAAAATCTCAGCGCCGCTGACGACTTCGGAGATCGCCAGTACTTGGTGTTTGACAATCTCCGACGCTGCGTCTATCTACACACGCAGCGTCAAGATCGGTCGTTCCGTCAGTGGACCGGTGGCATGGCGAGCGGCGGCGGGATTTCGGGATCGGGTCAGAGGATCGAACGAAGGACGGATTCGTGCGCCAGTACATGCCATCGCTACCCACCAGGTGACCCGCGCGGGCGCTCGCCCGCCGCGCGGTCGTCGAGCCTGGCCCGTGGACGGCGCCGCCACGCGTGGTCGCCGCGCCGGGCCGCGTCCAGCCGTGGACGCCGCGCGCGCGTCGGCGGCGTCGCCGCCACGCTCGGGCCGCGGTCTCGCCAGATCGTCAGTTGCCGACTGACGACCTGCGGCGCGCGTCACCGCCAGTCCGTGCGGCTGCACTGACCTGCTGATCGGCGGGCGTGCGCCCGCGCGGCCTCCCTCGACCGCGACCGTCGGCGACGACGCGTCGTCGCCACCCCATGCCTCCGTGCGCGGATCGCGATCCGGGCCTCCTACGCCTGGCGCGGTGGTTCGACTCCACCCGGCGGCGCCGAGTCATCCCATGAAGACCTTGCGAAAGAGTGACACCATGAACGAGCCCCAGCAGAAGCGAGACCTGGTCCTGCCGCCCGGCGGTTACGCCTACATGCAGGACGTGACCAAGGGCGTCGTGAAGACGTACACCGGCCCGACGGTGATCAACCCGACCGCGCAGGAGCGGCCGGTGGTCTACGACGCGGCCTCGGGCACGTTCCGCGGCGCGGCCACGCTCGAGGAGGCGATGCGGATCGCCCCGGTCGCGGCCGAGGGCCACTACATCATCCTGCGCAACCCCGCGCGCGGCAACAAGCACCCCGACGAGGGCAGCGCCCAGCCCAGCGCCGAGCAGGAGATCGGTCGCACGATCATCGTGCCGGGCCCGGCCACGTTCGCGCTGTGGCCCGGCCAGTCGGCCGAGGTGATCGAGGGCCACCACCTGCGCTCGAACCAGTACCTGCTGGTGCGCATCTACAACGAGGACGAGGCGCGCAAGAACTGGAGCCAGGCGGTGGTCAAGCCGGCGGTCGCCGACGGCGACGGCGCGGGCCCGCAGCCGGTGTCGAAGGCGCCGCCGCCCGATCTCACCGTCGGCAAGCAGCTCATCATCCGCGGCACCGAGGTGTCGTTCTACATCCCGCCGACCGGCGTCGAGGTCGTCGCCGAGCTCGGCGACGGCAAGTACGTGCGCGAGGCGCTGACGCTCGAGCGGCTCGAGTACGCGATCCTGGTCGACGAGAACGGCAAGAAGCGGTTCGAGGTCGGCCCCCAGGTCGTGTTCCCGTTGCCGAGCGAGCGGTTCGTCGAGGCCAAGGACGACACCGGCCGGGCGTCAGCAAGAAGTTCCGCGCCGTCGAGCTCAACGAGATCCAGGGCCTGCACATCAAGGTGATCGCGGCCTACGCCGAGGCCGGCAAGGCCCACCAGGCCGGCGACGAGCTGTTCCTCACCGGCAAGGACACCGCGATCTACTTCCCGCGCGAGGAGCACTCGGCGATCAAGTACGACGGCAAGGCCAAGCACTTCGCCACCGCGATCGCGGTCGGCGAGGCCCGCTACGTGATGGACCGCCTGACCGGCGCGATCCGGACCGTGCGCGGCCCCGCCATGCTCTTGCCCGACCCGCGCACCGAGGTGATCGTGCGGCGCGCGCTCGGCGAGCGCGAGTGCGCGCTGTGGTACCCGGGCAACCCGGAGGCGCTCGACTACAACCGTGGCCTGCGGGCGCTGCTCCACAACGTGCCCACGACCCGCCAGGGCGTGCTGTCCGAGGGCGACGTCGAGCGCGGCGGCCGGGCCCGGGGTCCGTCCAAGGGCGGCGGCGCGACCGCGCCGAACACCGCGATGGAGGCCAGCCGGGTCAGCGGTGACCAGGCCCTGGTCGCCGACGAGTTCTCGCGCGCGAGCACGTACACCCAGCCGCGGACGATCACGCTCGACAACCGCTTCCAGGGCGCGCCGCAGATCGCGCCGTGGACCGGCTACGCCGTGCTCGTGACCTCGAAGACCGGCAAGCGTCGGGTCGAGGTCGGCCCGGCCACCGTGCTGCTCGACTACGACGAGAGCCTCGAGGTGCTCGCGCTGTCGACCGGCGTGCCCAAGACCAGCGCGCGCGTGGTCGAGACGCCGTACCTGCGCATCGCCAACAACCACGTCGCGGATCTGGTCGAGGTCGAGACGCTCGATCACGTCCGGGTCGAGCTGCACCTGGCCTACCGGGTCGACTTCGAGGGCGACCCGCTGCGCTGGTTCGCCGTGGCTGACTACGTGAAGCTGGTGTGCGACCACGCGCGGTCGCTGCTCAAGGGCCACGCCCGGCGCCACAAGGTCGAGGACCTGTACGCGACCGCGGCCGATCAGATCCGCGACGTCGTGCTCGGCGCCGCGGTCGACGGCGCGCGCCCGGGCCTGGCGTTCGCGGCCAACGGCATGCGCGTGGTCGATCTCGAGGTCCACCAGGTCGTGCTGGGCGACGCGCAGATCCGCGAGCTGCTCGAGCAGGCCCAGCACCAGGTCGTGCGCGCGAACATCGACCTGTCGAACCTGCGGCGCGAGCTCGAGGCCACGCGCCAGCGCGAGCAGATCGCCCGCGAGGAGGCCGAGGTCAAGGCCGCGACCGCCAAGCGCCACGACGAGCTCACCCGCGAGCTGGCCGCCAGCGAGCTGGCGACCGTGCTGGCGCGCCTGGGCAACGCGCTGCGCGAGGCCGCGGACAAGCAGCGCCTGGTCGCCGCCGAGCAGGCGGTCGAGGAGGTCAAGTTCGACCACCGGCTCGCGCGCGTGAAGCGCGAGCGCGATCAGGAGCTCGCGTGCGCGGTCGCCGAGCAGGGCGCCAAGATCGACCTGCTCCGGGTCGAGGCCGAGACCGCGGTGCAGCGGTTCGCGGCCGTGTCCGGCAACCTCAGCGAGGCGCTCCTGGTCCTGTCGCGCAACGAGACCCTGGTCAAGGTGGCGCAGGCCTGGGACGTGCAGAAGCTGGTCGAGGGCGAGGCCCTCGGCGACACGCTGGTGCGGCTGTTCCACAACACGCCGCTGCGCCCGCTGGTCGACAAGCTGGTGACCAGGGAGTGAGTGGGAGCCGGAACCGGAGCCGGAGCCGGAACCGGAGCCGGAGCCGGAGCCGGAGCCGGAGCCGGTGTCGGACCCGGAGCCGGAACCGGAGCCGGAGCCGGAGCCGGAGCCGGTGTCGGACCCGGAGCCGGACCCGGAGCCGGTGTCGGACCGGAACCGGATCCGGAGCCGGACCGGAACCGGAACCGGAGCCGGACCGGAACCGGTGCCGGTGCCGCTGTCAGGATCGCAGCTCGGGCGCCGCGATCGCCAGGAACCGCGCCGGATCGACGATGCCGTTGTCGCTGGCGTAGCGCGCGACCTCCGCGCGCAGCGCCGCGCCCTCGTCGCCGCCGACGAGCTCGGCCAGGCGCGCCCGCGCGGCGGCGAGCTGGATCGCCATCGCGTGCGCGCCGGCGACCTCGATCGCCTGGCGCAAGCACCGCACGACGTCGTCATCGGAGCCGTCGCCCAGCCCGGCGCGCAGCAGCAGCGCGAACACCGTGGCGTAGCCGACGTCCTCGCCCTCGAGCTGGCCGATGATCCGGCGGACCTCGGCGCGGCCCGGCGCCGACGTCGGGCCGTGAGCCCCGCCGCCCAGCACGAGGCGCCCGCGCAGGTAGGCGGCGTCGACGCGGACCAGCTTGACGCGCAGGAGCATCGACCGCCGCAGCGCCGCGAAGTCGCCGGCGAGGCGCGCGAGCGCCGGCGCCGCGTCGCCCTCGTACAGCGCCAGCTCGACCCGCGCGCGCAGCTCGTACCAGTGCTGCAGGTGGTAGCCGTCCTGGGGCGGGGTCCACGACACCTCGTCGATGTTGCGCCGCGCCTCGGCGACGTCGCCGCGGGCCAGCAGCGACTGCACCTGGAGCAGCTGCAACGTGGTCTCGAGGTAGCGATCGCCGCGCTGGCGCCCGGTGCGCACCAGCTCGGTGATCAGCGCGCCGTGCTGTTGCACCGCGCCCAGCATCCGCAGCGCGTGCACGCGGAACACCCGGGTGTTGTTCTTCTCGTAGGTGAGCCCCCGGGGACCGGCGGCGAAGACCTCCTCGGCCTGGGCCAGCGCTGCGGCCGCCGCCGGGAAGCGACCCTCGAAGAAGCTCGCGGCGCCGTCGGCGAGCAAGACCCAGGTCCGGGCGTAGGCGCGATCGGGGCAGACCGCGGCCAGCTCGGTCAGCTCGGCGTACAGCCGGCGGGCCTGGCGCCCGGCGGCGCCGGCCTGGCTGGCGAGGAACACCACCTCGGTGGCCAGGGCGCCGACGAGCCGGCGGACCTCGCCGGTCTTGAGGGCCAGCAACAGGTAGCGGCCGTTGAAGTCGGCGCCGCGGATGTTGTCGATCATCGCCAGGCCGTGGGCGACCGCGCGCAGCACGTCGAGCCGGCGCAGCGTCTCGATCGGGACCTGGCTCTCGAGGAGCCGCGCGTGGCGGGTGCCGCGCAGCCGGAGCCGCGCGCGGTGCCAGAGCACCCGCACCAGCGCGCGCCGCGGGCTGCCCGCGGCCGGCTCGCCGATGTCGTCGAGCGACGAGCGCAGCGCCGCCATGCCCTGCTGCAGGTGGCCGGTGATGATCCACTGCTCCGCGGCCTGGCGCTGACAGTCGAGGCGGACGGCCGGCTCGGCCCCGCGCGCGGCCTCGACGAACGTCGCCGCGGCCTCGGGCCCACGACCGGCGTGCATCAGCGCGGTCGCCAGCTCGATCCGCAGGCCGCGCAACGCCGCGTCGTCGTGGACGCCCAGCTCGATCGCCTCGGCGAAGAACTCGGCGGCCTGATCGAACGCCAGCGCACCGACGGCGTGGCCGGCGGCGGCCTGCGCGTACGCCGCCGCCAGCGCGTCGCGGCCCGCGGCCCGCGCGTGCCGGACCAGCGCGCGCGGGTTGTGCTCGGCCGCGCCGGTCTGCTCCAGCGCCAGGGCCAGGCGCTCGTGCAGGTGGCGGCGGCGCGCGGTGCCGAGCTGCGCGTCGACGTGCTCGCGGACCCGGTCGTGGTAGGTGACGACCCGATCCGAGCGACGGATCCCGTCGGTGCGCACCAGGTGCGCGACCCGCAGCGCGGTCGTCGCCTTGACCTGGATGGCCGTCGGGAGCTCGGCGGCCAGCGCCGCGACGTCCTGGGCCAGCGGTCCGCCGAACACCGCCAGCACCTCCAGCAGGTCGCGGGCCGGCCGGTCGAGCCGGGCGATGCGCCGGGTGAGCATCTCCTCGAGCGTCGCCGTCGAGGTCGAGCGGACGTCGGCGGTGTCGACGTGGCGGGCCAGCTCGTGGAGCAACATCGGGTGACCGCCGGCGTCGGCCGCGACCGCGGCCAGCGTCGCCGCGGAGCACCCGGGCAAGAGCTGCGCGGCCAGCGCGCGCGCGTCGTCGAGCGACAGCTCGTGCAGGTGGAGCCGCCGGGTGGTCGCGAGCTGCGCGATCCGCGCCAGCAGCGCCACGCGGGTCGGGTCGTCGACCGGACGCACCGTCGCGACGATGAGCACCGGCAGCCGGTCCTCGTGCGTGAGCAGGTCGGCCAGCAGGACCAGGCTGTCGGCGTCGGTCCACTGCAGATCGTCGATGTACCAGACCAGCGGGCCGCGCTCGGCCAGGCGCAGGAACAGCTCGCGCAGCGCGGCGAACATGCGCTGGCGCTGGTCGTGCGGGTCGGGCACGTCGGGGACGTGCGGCGACGCGGCGATGGCCTCGACCCGCTTGAGCACCGGGAACAGGCGCCCCAGCAGCGCCGCGCGGCGCGGCAGCAGCGCGGCCACGGCGGTCGCCGGCAGGTGCGCGAGGTGACGCGCGAGGTCGTCGGCGATCCCGTCGAGCGCCTTGAACGGCACGACCTCGCGCTCGTAGCAGCGGCCGGTCAGGACCACCGCCGCGGGATCGTCGGCGACGAGCCCGGCGAGGAAGTGGTCGACGAGCTGGCTCTTGCCGACGCCCGAGACGCCCTCGACCAGGCACACCAGCGGCTGGCCGCGCACGTCGGCGTAGGCGGCGCGCAGCTCGGCCAGCTCGGCGCCGCGCCCGACGAACGGCGGCGCCACGGTCGAGGTCGGCCCCGGCGGGGTCGAGTCGGCCGCGCGCGCGCGGGTCGGGGCCACGCCGAGCCGATCGAGGACGGCCCGGGCGCCGGGGCGCTGCGCGGGATCGATCTCGAGCAAGGCGGCGCACAGCGCGTCGAGGTCGGCCGGCGTGTCCGGCGCGAGCGCCCGGGCCGCGGGCGCCGTCACCTGGTGCTTGTGCATGATGACCTCGTACGGCGAGCGCCCCGCGTGCGGCAGCGCGCCGGTGAGCGCCTCGAACAGCACCACGCCGAGGCCGTACCAGTCGGCGGCGGGCGTCACGTCGCCCGACAGCGCCTGCTCTGGCGCCATGTACTCGACGGTCCCGACGATCCCGCCGCCGGTCGACTGCCCGGCCGCGTCGACCTCGGCCACCAGCCCGAAGTCGACCAGCACCACCCGCCCAGCGGCGGTGACCAGGATGTTCGACGGCTTGACGTCGCGATGGACCTTGCCCACGTCGTGGAGCGCGGCCAGCCCGACGGCGAGCTGCTGCAGCGCGGCGCGGAGGCGCGGCAGATCGCAGCCGCCCGGCACGTCGGGCCGGCGGACGTGGGTGAGCAGGTCGACGCCGGCGACCAGCTCCATCGAGAAGAACGGCTCGCTCGGACCGTCGAAGAACTCGCCGAACGTGACGAGGTTCGGGTGGGTGACGTCGTGCAGCGACCGGAACTCTTGCTTGAAGCGCGCCAGCCAGATGCCGTCGGCGTCCCGCAGCACCTTCAGCGCGACCGGCTCCTGGAGCTCGCGATCGTACGCCTCGTAGACCACGCCCATGCCGCCGGCGCCGAGCTGGCGTCGGACCTCGAAGCGCGGGCCCGCGTCGAACAGGGACTCGTCTGACACGGCTGGTTCACGGTAGGCCAGCAGCGACGGCCGGTGCAACCGCGGCGCACACGCCGCCGGCGTCGACGCCGACGCCGGATCCGGCAGATCGGGCATCGTCGGCGATGGCCTGCTAGCCTGGCCGACGATGCGCGCCCCGCTCCTCAGCCCTGCCCTGCTGCTCGCCGCCTGCTCGTCGTCGTCGGTCGACGAGGCCGACGTGGTCGCCTACCTCAAGGCCAAGCCGGTCGACCAACGCGCGCGGATCGTGGCTGCGGCCGACGGTCGGACCCGCGTGACCGGGGTGATCGCCCGCGGCGACACGCCGCTGACCTTGCTCGGCCCGACGCTCGAGGTCGGCGCCGCGATCCCCGACGTGACGATCGTCGACAGCGCGCTGGCGCCGCTGCGCCTGGCCGACCTCCGGGGCCAGGTGGTCGTGCTGTCGGTGGTGCCGTCGATCGACACCCGCGTGTGCGAGTCGCAGACCCACCACGTCAGCGACGCGATCCCCCAGCTCCCCGCCGGCACCGTGGTCATCACGGTCAGCCGCGACCTGCCGTTCGCCCAGCAGCGGTTCGCCGAGGAGGCCCACACCGAGACCCGGATGGCCTCGGACTACCACGGCGGCGGCTTCGGCCGCGGCTTCGGCCTCGCGGTCGAGGAGTCGGGCCTGCTCGCGCGCTCGACCTGGGTGATCGGCAAGGACGGCACCGTCGCCTACCGCGAGCTGGTCGCCGACCAGACCACCGAGCCCGCCTACGAGCCGCTGATCGCCGCGGCCGTGGCCGCCGCGGCGCCGTGACCGCGGTCGCCGCGGGCCCCCTACCCCAGCGCCGCGATCACGCGGCCGAGGCGCTCGCGCACCTCGCCCATGATCGCGACCAGCTCGGGCGAGCCGGCGGCGGCGGTCTGGGCCGGGTCGATCGCGACCACGGTCGCGGTGCCGTCGTCGTCCTCGTAGACCGCGACCGAGCACGGCATCATCGTGCCGGCGGCGAGGTTGGTCGACAGCGCCCTGTGCGCGAGCGTCGGGTTGCAGGCGCCGAGGATCCGGTAGCGGCGGAAGTCGACGCCGAGCTTGGCCTTGAGCGTGCTGGTCACGTCGACCTCGGTCAGCACGCCGAAGCCCTCGGCCTTGAGCGCCTCGGGCACGCGCGTGAGCGCCTGGTCGAACGTGAGCGAGGTGCGGGTGGGCATTCCGAGGGTCGTGGTCATCGCGTCCTCCTGTGCAGCTACAGCGCGCCGGCCGGCGGGGTGACGGTGATCTCGTCGATCGCCAGCGCCGGCCGCGCGACGATCGCGACGAGCAGCCCGGCCAGATCGTCGGGCTTCATCATGCGGCTGCGATCGAACCCGGGCCGATCGTCCCAGATCGGCGTGTCGGTCGCGCCCGGCATGACCGTGGTGACGCGGATGTCGTACGGGCGCGCCTCCTCGGCCAGCACCCGCATCAAGCCGCGCTGCCCGGCCTTGGCCGCGGTGTAGCCGCCGCAGTCGGGGAACGTGCGATCGGCGACGTGCGACGCGATCGCGACGATGTGGCCGCGGCGCTCGGGCTGCATCCGGCGCAGCGCCTCGCGCGCGCACACGAACGTGCCGACGATGTGGGTGTCGAGCATCGCGCGCAGATCGGCGACGGTCGCGGTGTGGATCGGGCCGAACGTGCCGGTGCCGGCGGCGCACACGACCAGGTCGGGCGTGGGCAGCTCGGCGTAGCGGGCCTTGACCGCGGCCTCGTCGGTGACGTCGAGCTGGGCCACGGCGACCTCGCCCGCCTCGGGCCGCGTCACCGCGCCCGCGCGCCCGCGCCGGCCGTAGGCGACGACGCTGGCGCCCTCCTTGGCGAACGCCCGCGCGATCGCCGCGCCGATGCCGCTGGTGCCGCCGAACACCAGCGCGAGCTTGCCGAGCAGCCTCATGGGCGCACGCTACCACGGGCCCGCCGCGGCGCTGGGGCCGCGACCCAGCGCAGCCGGGCCGGGCGCCCGCGCCGGGCCGGCACCACCGTCGTCGCGAGGCCGGCGTCGGCGAGCAGCGCCCGGGCGGTCGCCTGCGGATCGGCGCCGAGGCCGAGCTCGATCAGCGCGCGCACCCGCCCGAGCGTCCCGGGGTCGGCGCCGGCCGCCTCGCACAGCGCCAGGAAGTCGGCGGTGGCGTACGCGCCGCTCGGGCGCGCGCGCGCGTCGGCGAACAAGCGCCGGTAGATCGGCCACAGGCCGCCGGTGCCGGTCAGCGCGCGATCGAGCGCCGCCTGCACCAGCTCGCCGCAGTCGTAGTAGGCCGGCTCGGCGGCGTCGCCGTAGAGCGGGCCGACCAGCGCCCGCGCGCAGCGGTTGCCGACCGCCACGACCCGACGGCCCCACTGGCGCGCGTCGAGCAACCCGGCGTCGCGCAGCGCGAGGCCGGCGACGAACGACGACGCGCCCTCGGACAGCCACTCGTCCTTGCGATCGGCGCGGCGCGCGAGCTGGCCGTTCCACAGGTGGAAGAGCTCGTGCACCACCAGCTCGCGCCACAGCCGCGCGCCCGCGGTCGTGCGCGTGCGCCACCCGCGCCCGCCGGCCTCGAGCTGCACCAGGTCGGGCAGCGCGCGCCCGCGCACCGCGTAGCCGGCGCCGCCCGCCGGCCGCAGCGACACCAGCACCAGCGGCCGCGCGGTCGGCGCCACGCCGGTGCGCGCGCCGAGGTCGGCCAGCGCCGCCGGGACCAGCCGCGCGGTCTCGGCCGCGAGCCAGCGCGGCAGCCCGCGATCGACGACCAGCGCCACGGTCGCCTCATCGACGGTGGCCGCGGCGGCGCCGCCGACGTAGGCGTAGGTGCCGCGGCGATCGCCGACCGGCTCGGTCCAGGCCAGCTCGTCGGCGGCGACCGCGTCACCGACCCGGAGCTGGCGATCCGCGGCCACGAGCCGCCACGCCCGCGGCCCGGCCCGGGGCCCGCACCGATCGTCGACGCACACCTCGGCGTCGGCGCCGACCGCGCCGGTGAACACGAGGCGGCTGCCGTCGGTCCAGCGCAGGTTCTGGGGCGGCGCGCGGCCCGGGCTCTGATCGTCGGTGCCGAACTCGGCGGTGAAGCGCGTGCGCGCCACGCCGTCGACGGCGACCAGCACGTCGGCGTCGCCGTCCTGGCGCCAGGCCAGCGCGTCGGGCGCTCGCCACAGCGCGCCGCGCGGCGCGGCCGCGGCCAGGCGATCGAACCGCAGCGCCGCCGCCGGCGCGCCGAGCTGCCACTCGACTGACCACGCGTCGCGCGCGGGCAGGTACGCGATCGTGATCGCGGTCGGTGCGATCGGCGGGCGCGCGACCGGCGCGGCCGGCGCAGCGACCAGGGTGGCGCCTGGTGGCGGCGCCGTCGGGTTGGTGACCGGCGCGGCCGGGGTGGCGCACGCGGCCACCACCAGCGCGCCGAGCGCGCGCGTCACGCCGCCGCCGTGACCACGCGCCGCGCCGCGGCCCACGCGTCGAAGTCGGCGATCGCCCGCACCAGCTGCGCGCGCCGGCGCTGATCCTTGGCCTTGAGGTTGCCGGGGGCCGGCGGCAGCAGCCCGAAATTGACGTTGGTCGGCCCGTAGCGCTCCTTGGGCCCGCGCGGCGTGCGCACGTGCTGGTACAGCGCGCCCATCATCGAGGTCGGCGGCGGCGGCGCCAGCGATCGCCCGGCCTGCTCGTCGGCGAACAGGTGCGCGCACACCAGCCCCATCGCGCACGACTCGATGTAGCCCTCGACCCCGGTCAGCAACCCGGCGAGCCGGACCCGCGGCTCGGCCTTGAGCTCGAACGCGTCGCCGAGCAGCCGCGGCGCGTCGACGTAGGTGTTGCGGTGGATCGAGCCGAACCGCAGCCACTCGGCGTGCGCGAGCGCCGGCACCATCGCGAAGATGCGCGCCTGCTCGGGGTAGGCCAGCCGGGTCTGGAACCCGACCAGGTTGTAGGCGGTGAGGTAGCGGTTCTCGGGCCGCAGCTGCACGACCGCGTACGGCCAGCGCCCGGTGCGCGGATCGGTCAGGCCGACCGGCCGCATCGGCCCGTAGCGCAGCGTGTCCTCGCCGCGGTCGGCCATCACCTCGATCGGCAGGCAGCTCTCGAAGTAGCGCGGCTCCTCGAACTCGTGCGGCACGACCTGGCGCCCGGCCTTCACCGCCGCCACGAACGCGAGGTAGGTCGGCTTGTCGATCGGGCAGTTGATGTAGTCGCCGACCGAGGCCTCGCCGCTGTCACCGCCCTCGGGCTCCGACTCGCGGTTCCAGCGCGACGCGCGGAACGCGTGGTCGAGATCGATCGAGTCGGCCGCGACGATCGGCGCGATCGCGTCGTAGAAGTACATGCGGTCGCCGCCGAGCTCCCGGCGGATGAGCGCGCCGATCGGCCCGGCGGTGAGCGGGCCGGTCGCGACCACGACCGGCCCGGTGGGCCAGGCGTCGACCGCGCGCCGCTCGATCCGGATGCGGGGGTGCATCGCCAGGGCGACCGTGATCGCGCGGCCGAACCCGAACCGGTCGACCGCCAGCGCGGCGCCGGCCGGGACCCGGTGCCGCCCCGCGCACGCCATCAACAGCGAGCCGGCCGCCCGCAGCTCGCGCTTGAGCAGGCCGGCTGGGGTGTCGGCGTCGTCGCTGCGCAGCGAGTTCGAGCACACCAGCTCACCCAGGAGCGGGGTCTGGTGGGCGGGCGACATCGCGGTCGGCTTGCTCTCGCACAGGGCGACCTTGAAGCCGAGCTCGGCCAGCTGCCACGCGGCCTCGCACCCGGCCATGCCGCCGCCGACCACGGTGACGTCAGGATCGCGCCAGGAGGGCATCGGCTCACCCTGCCGCTGGCCCGCGCGGCCGTCAAGACGCCCCCGCGGCCACGATAATATATAGGTGCGCGCGAAGATCGCCTGGGCCCCAACATCGCCAGTGATTCTGCGCGGTCGCGCCCTCTGACGGGGCGCGCGATCGGCGCTGGCGCGGGCGGTCCGAGCGCGGACGGGGGTTGAACCGACCGCCAACGTCGCGTAAAGAACGCCGACGCCGTGGCAATCCCGCTCATCATCGTAGAGTCGCCCGCCAAGGCGAAGACCATCAGCCGCTTCCTCGGAGGTAGCGCGATCGTCGAGTCGTCGATCGGCCACATCCGCGATCTCCCGTCGGGCGCCGACGAGATCCCCGAGGCCTACCGCAAGAAGGCCTGGGCCCGGACCGGGGTCGACGTCGAGAACGGCTTCGTGCCGCTCTACGTCGTGCCGGCCGAGAAGAAGGCCCAGGTCAAGAAGCTCAAGGACTTGCTGGCCGGCGCGTCCGAGCTGTACCTGGCGACGGATGAGGATCGCGAGGGGGAGGCCATCGCCTGGCACCTCAACGAGGTGCTCAAGCCCAAGGTGCCGGTCCGGCGCATGGTCTTCCACGAGATCACCGAGAAGGCGATCAAGCACGCGATCGCGACGCCGCGGATGATCGACGCCAAGCTGGTCGACGCCCAGGAGGCCCGCCGCATCCTCGATCGCCTGTACGGCTACGAGGTGTCGCCGGTGCTGTGGCGCAAGATCGCGCCGCGGCTGTCGGCCGGTCGGGTCCAGTCGGTCGCGACCCGGCTGATCGTCGAGCGCGAGCGCCTGCGCCTGGCGTTCCGGAGCGGCAGCTACTACGGCCTGACCGCGACCCTGTCGCCGGTCGCGGCCGAGGCGGTCATCACGACCGAGCTGGTCGAGGCCTTCGGCAAGAAGGTCGCCACGTCGAAGGACTTCGACGCCGGCACCGGCGCGCTCACCGACAACGCCCAGAAGGCGGGCGTGCTGCAGATCGGCAAGGACCTGGCGGAGGCGCTCGCGACCGCGATCGCGGCCGCGCCGCTGGCGGTCGCCGACGTCACCAAGAAGCCGTTCACCCAGAAGCCGTACGCGCCGTTCATCACGTCGTCGCTGCAGCAGGAGGCGGCGCGCAAGCTGCGCTTCACCGCGCAGCGCACGATGCGCACGGCCCAGCGCCTGTACGAGAGCGGCTTCATCACGTACATGCGCACCGACTCGACGACGCTGTCGACCGAGGCGCTGGCGGCGGCCCGCAGCCAGGTCGAGAGCCTGTTCGGCGCCGAGTACGTGCCGGCCCAGCCGCGCACCTACACCAAGCAGGTCAAGGGCGCGCAGGAGGCCCACGAGGCCATCCGCCCCGCCGGCGAGGTGTTCCGCACCCCCGAGTCGCTCAAGGGCGCGCTCGAAGAAGATCAGTGGAAGCTCTACGACCTCATCTGGAAGCGCACGGTCGCGTCGCAGATGAAGGACGCGACCGGCGAGCGCACCGCGGTCCGCATCGCCGCCACGCTCGGCGCGATCGCCGGCGCGCCGGCCGGGCCCGGCACCGCGGTGCTGACGACCTCGGGCAAGGTGCTGACCTTCCCCGGCTTCCTCCGCGCCTACGTCGAGGGCTCCGACGATCCCGACGCCGAGCTCGAGGATCAGGAGAAGGTGTTGCCGCCGCTGGACCAGGGCGACGCCATGCGCGCGACCGCGACCGAGGCCAAGGAGCACACGACCCAGCCGCCGTTCCGGTTCACCGAGGCCAGCCTGGTCAAGGAGCTCGAGGATCGCGGCATCGGCCGGCCGTCGACGTACGCGTCGATCATCCAGACCATCCAGGACCGCGGCTACGTGTTCAAGAAGGGCGGCGCGCTGGTGCCGACCCTGACCGCGTTCGCGGTGACCAACCTGCTCGAGACCCACTTCGGCGAGCTGGTCGACTACGCCTTCACCGCCAAGATGGAGGACGACCTCGACTACATCTCGGCCGGCGAGAAGCAGAGCAAGCCGTGGCTGTCGCAGTTCTACTTCGGCGACGCCGGCCCCCGGCCGATCGTCAAGCACGAGGCCAAGCCCGAGGGCGAGCGCAACGGTCACGCCGCGCCGGCGGCGCTGGCCCAGGTCGGGCTGCACGCCAAGATCGGCGACGGCGTCGCCGACATCGATCCGCGCGGCATCTGCGCCATCCCGATCGGCTTCGACGCCAAGGGCGAGGCGGTCGTGGCCCGGGTCGGGCGCTACGGCCCGTACGTGCAGATCGGCGACACCGACCGCCGCGCCAACCTGCCGATCGAGCTGCCGCTCGACGAGCTCACGGTCGAGCGCGCGCTCGATCTGCTGACCCAGGCGGCGGGCTCGAACCGCTCGGTCGGCACCGATCCCAAGACCGGGCTGGCGATCTACGTCAAGGTCGGGCGCTTCGGCCCGTACATCCAGCTCGGCGAGCAGGTGCTCGACGCCAAGGGCAAGCGCAAGAAGGACGCGCCGCCGCCGCGCATGGCCAGCCTGTGGCCGGGCATGCGCCCCGAGACCCTGACGCTCGACCAGGCGCTGCAGCTGCTGACGTACCCGAAGGTGCTCGGCAAGCACCCCACGCACGGCGCCGACGTGGTCGCGTCCGACGGCCAGTACGGTCCGTACGTCTACACGATGACGCCCGAGGGCAAGCGCGACTCGCGCAGCCTCACCGGCCACGACGCGCTGCGCGACATCACCCTCGAGGGCGCGCTCGCGCTCCTGGCCGAGCCGCGGGTGTTCGGCCGCCGCGGCGCCGCGGCCCAGGGCACGGCGCTGGGTGCCAGCCCGATCACCAGCAAGCAGGTGATGGTCAAGAAGGGCCAGTTCGGCGTCTACGTCACCGACGGCGTGGTCAACGCGACCGTGCCGACCCACAAGGATCCGACCGCGCTGACGCTCGAGGAGGCGCTCGAGCTGATCGCCCAGCGCGAAGAGAAGCTGCGCGAGCAGGGCCGCGATCCGCGGGCCGAGGTCACCGCCACCGGCACCAAGGCCAACCGCCGGCGCCCGGCCGCGAAGGCCAAGGCGACCGCGACCGACGACGCCGCGGCGCCCAAGGCCAAGGCCCCGGCCAAGAGCAAGGCCGCCAAGCCCAAGGCCGACGCCAAGCCCAAGGCCGACGCCAAGCCCAAGGCCGACGCCAAGCCCAAGGCCGCCCCCAAGCCCAAGGCGCCCGCGAAGGCCAAGCCGCCGGCGCCCAAGCGCGCGTGACCCGCGGCGACCCGGTCGGCGCGGAGGCGCCGTCGACCGCGCGCCTGGCCGCCGTCCAGGCGCCGCGGGCCTCGCGACGACGCCGTCGCCGCCTCGTCGCCGCCGACCGCGCGCACCCAGCCCGCAGCTATCTCGTCGCCGCGTAGGCGCCGCCGACCGCGCGCACCCAGCCGGCCCGCTCGAGCTCGTCGAGCGCGGCCGCCACCGCGGCCGGGCGCCAGCCCAGGATCGCGGCCAGCTCGAGCGGCCCCCGCGGGCCGGGCGCCAGCGCCGTCACCAGCGCCGCCTCGTCGTCGTCGAGCGCGCGCCGCGCCCGCGCGCGGACGGTGCCCGCCAGCGCCCGCTCGAGATCGGCCACCGACTCGATGACGCCGGCGCCCGCGGCCAGGAGCGCGTCGGTGCCCGCGGTGCCGGGCACCGCGACCAGGCGCCGCCCGAGCCGCGTGGCCGCGCGCGCGGTGTGGAGCGATCCGGAGCCACGCTCGGCCGCGACCACGACGACGACGTCGGCCAGGGCCGCGATCACCGCGTTGCGCGCGACGAAGTGACCGCGCCGGGGCGGCTGGCCACGCGGGAACATCGACAGGAGCGCGCCGCCGCCGCGGATCACGTCGGCGAACAGCCCGTGGTTGCGATCGGGGTAGACCACGTCGATGCCGGTGCCGAGCACGACGACCGTGACGCCGCCCGCCGCCAGCGCGCCGCGGTGCGCGGCGGTGTCGACGCCGATCGCGCCGCCCGACACCACGGTCGCGCCGTGGCCGGCCGCGTGGGCCGCGAGCGCGGCGGCGGTGCGCGCGGCCTCGGCCCGGACCGCGCGCGAGCCGACCAGCGCCACCGCCGGGCCCGGCCCCGGAAGCCGGCCGACGCCGTCGAGCGTCGGCGGCCGCGTCAGCGCGCGCAGCCGCGCCGGATAGCCGTCCGCCTCGGGCGTCACCGTCCACACCGCCGCCACCATCGCGCGACCGTAGCAACTCGACCGCCGCCGTCAACCGGCGGCCGCGCTCACTGCTTGCGCATCATCACGCGGTCGCCGACGCCCATCTCCTCGACCGCCAGCGTGACCAGGCCGATCGAGAGCTTCTCATCGACCTGGATCAGCACGACCTCGCCCAGCGCCCGGGCCGGGAACCGCTGGTTGTTCTGTCCGACCATGTCCTCGGGCCGGATCACCGGGTCGAACGCGTCGCCGCGGCGGACGACGTACATGCGGTTGCCGACCTTGACCCCCTGGTCGGAGCCGACGTCGAGGAACACGACCTCGCCCTGGCCGATGAGCTGGACGCGCGCGAGCATCGCGACGATCGTGCCGGTCGCGTCGACGGTGTTCTTGACCGGCGGCACGTTCTTGAACTGGGTCATCAGCGGCCCGACCCGGGCGCCGCGCTCGATCTCGCCGGTGACGCGGACGATGCGCGCGCGGGCGCGCTTGTCCTGCTTGACCGCGACGATCTGGACCTCGCCCTGGATGCGCACGTAGCTGCCGACGCCCGCGACCGGCTCGTCGGCCTGGTAGATCGAGTAGCGCTTGCCGACCTGCGGGACGTCGTCGCCGGGGTACGAGATGTAGACCTCGTCGCCGAGGCTGAGCAGCTCGCGCTCGTCGACCGCGCCCACGACGCGCCACGACGACTCGAGGTGCTTCTTGTCGATGAACGCGACCTGGCGCACCGACAGCTCGACGGCGCGCGTCGGCGTCGGCGGCGGCGCGTCGCCGTCGCCGGCCTTGACCTCGTCGGGGTCGAGCTGGGCCGCGTCGAGGCTGGTGACCGCCGCGATGAAGCCGCGCGGTAGCAGGCGCACCAGATCGCCGGGGTAGATCCAGTGCGGGTTGGTGATCTGCGGGTTGTAGGCCCACACCTTCGGCCACTGCCACGGATCGTTGAAGTAGTACCAGCAGATCGCCCAGAGCGTGTCGCCGCGCGTGACGACGTGCAGCTCGGGCGTCGGACCGCCGTAGACCTCGAAGGTCTCCTCGGTCGGATCGAGGCCGGCCTGATCGTAGTGGTAGTAGCCGGTGGGCGCCGCGGGCGCGCCGCTCGAGACCGTCGGGGTGCCGTCGGCGCCCATCGTGATGACCACCGGGGGCGGGGTCGGCGGCGCGGGCTGAGCCACGGCGACGAGCGGCGACGCGGTCGTGGCGAGCGCGACCAGCGCGCGGCGAGTTCGGGTCATGGCATCTGCTCCAGGCGAGAGACGGCGATCGCCGCCGGCGAGGTCTTGGGGAACTGACGGATCACCTGCTCGAGCGCGGCCCGGGCCTTGGCCGGCTCGCCGAGCGCCGCGTAGGCCAGGCCGATCTTCACGAGCGCGTCGGGGACCTTGTTGCCGAGCGGGTACGCCGACACCGTCGCGCGGAACTCCGTGATCGCGCGCGCGTAGTCCTTCTGATCGTAGAACGCCTCGCCCAGCCAGTACTGGGCGTTGTCGGCGTAGTCGTGGCTCGGGTAGCGCGCGATCAGCGCGCGGAACGCGTCGATCGCGGCGGCGTGGTCGCGGGCCTTGAGCGCGGCCTGGCCACGGCGGTACAGCTCGAGCGCCTGATCGCTGGCGCCGGCCGCGGCCGGGTCCCGCAGCGCGGTCGAGGTCGGCAGCTCGCGCAGCGGCCGCGGGCGCGACGCCACCGACGGCGGCTGGCGGTCGCGCCGCGACAGCTCGCTCGGGTCGAGCTCGATCGCCGGTCGCGCGGCGTCGCCGACGTAGACGATCTCGCTGCCGTCGTCGCTCTGGCCCACCAGCGCGCCGTCCTCGGGCACGTCGTCGGTCAGGGCGTCGGGCGACAGCACCTCGATCGGCAGGGTCGGCGGCCCACCGACCGCGACCGGCCCGTGGATCGCGGCGGTCTCGAGCCGATCGGCCGCGAGCAGGAGCTGGTTCTCGAGATCGCGGGTCTTGCGACGCTCGGCCCGCAGCTCGGAGCGCAGCGCGCTCACGTCGCCGGCGAGGCGATGGTTGTCGGTGCGGAGCTGGGCCATCGATCCACCACAGCCGGTGGCGACGACCAGCGCGAGGGACAGGACGGGCGAGCGCACGCCTACATGGTAGGAGCCGCGTCGTCGAGGCGCAAAATTTCTTTGGCCGCGGCGCGGCGGCTATCGCGGCGGTTATGGAAGCGGTTACGGATGGGCCGGCGCGATCGCCGACGCCGCGATGATCGCGTCGGCGCCCTGGGCCAGGAGCGCGTCGGCCGCGGCCACGCCCAGGGCCGCCGCGTCGGCGGCGGCGCCGGCGGCGGTCGACCGCAGCACCCGGGTGCCGTCGGGCGTGCCGCACAGCGCCGCGAGGTGGAGCTGGTCGCCGGTCAGGGTCGCGTGCGCGGCCAGCGGGGTCTGGCAGCTGCCGCCCATCCGGGCCAGGAACGCGCGCTCGGCGGTGATGCGCTGCTCCTCGCGCGCGTCGTGCAGCGCCGCGCGCACGAGGTCGCGCGTGGCGTCGTCGTCGGCCCGGGTCTCGATCGCGAGCACGCCCTGCGCCACCGCCGGCAGGCACCGCTCGATCGGCAGGTGCTCGGTGATGCGCGCGGCCAGGCCCAGCCGGGTCAGGCCGGCCGCGGCCAGGACGATCGCGTCGTAGTCGCCGTCGTCGAGCTTGCGCACCCGGGTCGGCACGTTGCCGCGCAGGAGCTTGATGCGCAGATCGGGCCGGGCCGCGAGCAGCTGGCACTGGCGCCGCAGGCTCGACGTGCCGACCACCGCGCCCTCGGGCAGCTGATCGAGCGTGCCGTGGCGCGACACCAGCGCGTCGCGCGGATCCTCGCGCGTCGACACCGCGGCGAGGATCAACCCCGGCGCCAGCTCGGCCGGCAGGTCCTTCATGCTGTGGACCGCGACCTGGGCGCGGCCGTCGAGCAGCGCCTGCTCGATCTCCTTCACGAACAGCGCCTTGCCGCCGATCGCGGCCAGGGCCACGTCGAGGATGCGGTCGCCCTGGGTCGAGAGCGTGAGCAGCTCGACCGCGAGCCCGGGCTGGGTGGCGATCAAGCGGGCGCGGGTGTGCTCGGCCTGCCACAGCGCCAGGGCGCTGCCGCGGGTCGCGATGGCGAGTCGTTCGAGAGTCACGGCGCCAGTATGCCGCGCCGCCACGGGGCCGTCCCCGCGCGGCGCGGCCGATCGTGCGCGGGGCGCGCGCGGCGGGTCAGACCGAGGTCAGGCCCGGGCGGTTGAGCGCGAGCCAGACGACGCCGGCGACCAGGCCCGCGACCGCGCCCAGCACGGCGCTGGTGCCGATCGTGGGCCCGACGGTGAGCACGCCGTAGACCAGCCCGGCCACCGCCCCGCCGGCGCCGCCGACCGCGGCGCCCTGGCGGAAGCGTACGCCCAGCATCACTTCCACCATCCCCACTGCTGGCCGAGGTTGTTGGCGGCGCCGGCGACCGCGCCGCCCGCGCCGCCGGCGATGCCGCCGATGGCCCAGCCCGGGAGGCCGCCGACGCCGGCGACGGGCGCGGTCGACAGCGCGCCGGCGACGGCCCCGGTAGCGGCGCCCCCGGCGGCGCCGGTGACCGCCCCGCCGACGGTGGCGCGGCCGAGCTGGCCCCAGTCGAGGCCGCCGGTGACGGCGTCGAGGCTGTCGAGATCGATCGAGGTGAAGGCAGGGACCGAGGCGAGGTTGGCGGTCATGGGGGGCTCCTTGGTGGGTGCGTGCGGATGAGGTGGAGGATCGTGGACGGCGAGCGCTCTTGCAGCGCGCGTACCAGCGCGCGCCCGCCGGGTTTCGCGGCGCTGCGTCGGCGCGCCGGCGCGACCGCGCCGACCGCGGTCATCACCGATCCAGGTCGGCCCCCACGACCGAGGTGCGCGGGTCGTCGCCGAACCCAGGCGGGTGCAGGCGAGCGCCGACGTCCGCGGGCTCGAGACCAGGTCGGCACCTCGAGGGGCGCCCCCGACACCCGCGACCACCCACGACGCGCGCCGCCCGGCGCGTGGACCTGTGCTCGACCGAGAACCTACGAGCGCCGTGGTGCGCGGCGTCAGCGCGCGCGGCGTCGACGGCGCCGCACGAGCGCCAGCCCGACCAGCGGCGCCCAGGCCGCGGCGGTGACCGGCGCCGTCGAGCAGCAGCCGCCGGCGTCGTCGCCCGCGGGCGGCGGCAGCGGGCACGCGGTGCCGGGCGTCGGCGCGAACGTCACGTCGAGCGCGAACGGCCCCTCGCTCGAGACCTGGTTGGCGACGAAGCTGTCGACGACGACGTAGTACGTGCCGGCGGCGACCTCGGCGGTGAGCGTCCCGTCGTCGCGCGCGATGCACGCCGCCTCGTCGAGCGCGGTCAGCAGGTGCACGTCGACGTCGGTGCCGGCGTCGTCGGTGACGGTCGCCG
Source organism: Myxococcales bacterium (assembly GCA_016717005.1). Taxonomy (NCBI): domain Bacteria; kingdom Pseudomonadati; phylum Myxococcota; class Myxococcia; order Myxococcales; species Myxococcales bacterium. Next base: position 219,888 of record JADJUF010000007.1, read on the forward strand.
TGAGCTGGCCGGGCTGGCACAGCTCGACCTGGTAGACCCACTCGCGGCCGTCCTCGATCGCGGTCGGCGCGCAGGCGTAGCGGTTGAAGTACCGGCCGGGGCCGTCGACGGTCGTGGCCTCGACGTGGAACGGCAGGCCGGCGATGACCGCGGGCGCGGCCCGGCTGCCCGGCACCGGCGCCGGCTCGGCGCCGAAGGTCGCGTCGAGCAGATCCCACAGCTCGGCGTGCGGGGCGTCGTAGTTGAGCGCCCAGATGCCGACGCCGCCGAGATCCTCGTCGACGATCATCCGGTACTTCGCGGCCAGGCTCTCGGCGTCGTCGTACCAGACCTGGTGCCACGCGCCGGCCTGCGGCCAGGCGTAGTACGGCGAGCTGGTGCCCGCGTCCCAGCGGCGGGTGCGGCCGGCGGCGAGGTGCCCGACGCTGGCGCTGTAGGTGACCGCCCCGATGTGATCGGTGGCGGCCGCGACCGGCTGGTCGGTCGCGGTCACCCACTCGCGGCCGTAGTACGGCACGCCGTGGATGATCTGCCCGCGCTTGGCGGCGCCGACCTCGCTGGCGAACCCGGCCAGGGTCCGCTCCATCGACCAGCTCGTCGCCGCGCGCCAGGTGCGGTCGACGTCGAGGATGCCGATCGGCCCGGCCACGCTCGAGCCCGACCAGAAGTAGCCGTAGCCCATCACGAAGTAGTAGCTGGCGTGATCGAGCAGCGCCGGCAGATCGAACTCGGGCACGCCGTCGGCGCCGGCCCAGTTGACCGAGGGCCCGGCGATCGAGATCTCGGCCGCGAGGTGGCCGCGGGCGTCGAGCCCGGCCCGCAGCTCGCGGATGAACGTCGTGAAGTAGTCGCGGGTGCCGTCGATCAGGCCCTCGAAGTCGACGGAGACGCCGTCGGCGCCGCCGGCCTCCAGGCGATCGATCATCGTCGCGATGGCCGCGGCCCGACGCGCGGGATCGCGGGTCAGCGCGAGGATGCCGCTGCCCGAGAACAGCGTGAACGTCAGGTCGACCTTGACCCCGGCGGCGTGGGCGGCCTCGACGGTGGCGAGATCGGGCCAGCCGTGGGCCGCGGTCACCGCGCCGGTCGCGTCGAGCTCGATCGAGAACCACGCCAGGTGGGTCAGCGCCGACCAGCGGATCGTGTCGAGATCGGCGACCCAGTACGGGTAGTAGCCGTAGACCACCCGGGTCGGGCCGGCCGCGCGCTCGGTCCGGGCCCGCGCCAGCTCGGCCAGGCGCGCGGGCGACAGCCGGGGCCGCGCCGCCGGCGGGGCGCCGGCGTGGGCCGCGGCGTCGTCGGCGTGGGGCGTCGCGCCAGGGGTCGGCACGTCGGCCGCGACCGGCGCGACCGTGGCCAGGGCGAGGACGACAGCGACGACGAGGCCACGCATGGCCTGAGGTATGCCCGAGCCCGGGCGCCAAGGAAAGCCCGAACCGCGCCGCCCGCCGGTTGTCCGCCCGCCAACAGATTGGCGCGATGGATGACAACCGAGCGGCGCTCGGGCACGGTGGCCGCGTGTCGCTCCTGCGCCAGCACGCCGGGTTCCGCCGCCTCTGGGCGGCCGGCGCCGTGTCGCTGTGCGGCGACTGGCTGTCGTTCGTCGCGGTCAGCACGCTGGCGCTGACCGGCGGCGGCGGCGCGATGGCCCTGGCGATCGTGTTCGCGGCCCACGCGCTGCCCGGCGCGCTGCTGGCGCCGGTGGCCGGGACGCTGGTCGATCGCTTCGATCGTCGCGGCGTGCTGATCGCCGCCGACGTGCTCGCGGCCCTGGCGACCGCGGGCATGGCGGCCGCGGCCGCGGTCGGGTGGCTCGCGGCGATCCAGGGGCTCCTGCTGGTGCGCAGCGCGATCACCTCGGCGGTGCCGCCGGCCGAGTCGGCCGCGGTCCGGCGCCTGGTCGGCCCTGATCAGCTCACCGCCGCCAACGCGATCCTGGCCGCGACCTGGAGCACCGCCTACGTCGCCGGCATGGCGCTCGGCGGCGCCGCCGCGATGCTGGGCCCGACCCTGGCGCTGGTCCTCGACGCGCTGTCGTTCGCGGTGGCCGCGTCGATCCACGCGACCCTGCCCCGCCTGCCGGTCGCGCGCGCGCCCAGCCGGCTGTGGCCGGCGATCCTCGCGGCGCCGCGCGACACGGTGCTCGCGCTGCGCGTCGCCGCCGCCAACCGGCCGCTGCTGGCGGCGGTGCTGGGCAAGAGCCCGCTCGCCTTCGCCGCCGGCGCGGCGTGGATCAGCCTCAACCTGATCGCCGTCGACGCCCACCCGTTCGGCGCCGCCGCGCTGTCGTTCGGGCTGCTGCAGGCGATCCGCGGCGCCGGCACCGGCATCGGCCCGGCCGTGGCCGCGCGCCTGGTCGCGCGCGGCGCCTCGGCGTTCGTGCTGCAGCACGCGGCGGTCGCGCTGATGCTGGTCGCGGTCGCCGGGCTGACGGTGGCGCGGTCGCCGCTGGCGCTGGCCGTGGTCGCGCTGACCTGGGGCCTGGGCACCGGCACCAACTGGGTCATGGCCCACACCGCGATGCAGCGCCACGCCAGCGATCTCGAGATCGGTCGGCTGGCGGCGTTCGACGAGCTGGTCGTGACGCTCGCGATGGTCGCCAGCGCCTTCATCGGCGCGGTCGTCGTCGAGGAGGCCGGCGTCGCGGCGGCCGCGGCGGTCGCGGTGGCGCTGGGCGTCGTCGGCGCGGCCGCGGTCGCGGTCACCGTCGGCGCGGTCACCGCCCGGCGCCAGGCGGCGTGACGATCACCTCGGCGTCTGTACCTATTTCGGTCGGGCACCGAGCCGCGCGCTGGGAACCCCGGCCGGCGCTCAGCGCACGATCGCGGGCCGGGTGATCACCACGCCGCCCTCGGCCGCCGGGTGCTCGTCGGCCACCGCCGCGCCGGTCGGGGCGACGGACTCGATCGGGAACAGGCGCCGCACCGCCCGGGCCAGGGCGTCGCCGTCGTCGTCCTTGAGCGCGACCTGGGGATGGTGGAGCAGCTTGGCGATGACCAGATCGATCGCGCGGCGGACCGCGGCGTCGCGCTCGGCCGGGCCCAGGTCCTTCTTGGCCAGGAGCGCGCACACCTTGTCGGCCTCGGTCGCGCCGATCTGGCCGAAGTGATCGCGCAGCGCGCGGATCGTCGGCACGACCTTCTGCGCGCGCAGCCACGCGTGGAACTGCGCGACCTCGCCGTCGACGATCCGGCCGGCGGCGGCCGCGGCCTTGCCGCGCTCGGCCAGGTTGGCGGCGACCACGCGCTCGAGGTCGTCGATGTCGAACAGGTAGACGCCGTCGAGATCGCCGACCGCCGGCTCGGCGTCGCGCGGCACCGCGATGTCGACGATCACCATCGGCCGCCAGCGCCGGTCCTTGGTGACCTTCTTCATCAAGGCCTTGGTCAGCACCGGCTGGCGCGCGCCGGTCGAGCTGACCACCACGTCGGCGGTCGCGAGCAGCTCGGACAGCTGCTCCCAGGGCCGGGCCACCGCGCCCAGCGCGGCGGCGAGCGCGGTCGCGCGCTCGGGCGAGCGGTTGGTGACCACCAGCTCCGACACCCCGGCCGCGCGCAGGTGCCGGGCCGCGAGCGTCGACATCTTGCCGGCGCCGACCACGAGCACGCGCTTGCCGGCCAGATCGCCGAACACGCGCGCGGCCAGCTCGACCGCGACGGTCGACACGTTGGCGGCGCCGCGCGCGATCGCGGTCTCGGTGCGCACGCGCTTGGCCGCGCTCCACGCCCGCTCGAGGCAGCGCCCGACCAGCGGGCCGACCGCGCCGGCCGCGGCCGCGCGGGCGTGGGCCTCCTTGAGCTGGCCCAGGATCTGGGCCTCGCCGACGACCAGCGAGTCGAGCGCGGCCGCGACCCGGAACACGTGCTCGATCGCGGTCGGCCCGACGTGCCCGTAGAGCGCGCCGTCGACCTCGGGCGGCACCGGCGCCCGCCGCGCCACCAGCGCGCGCCGGACCTCGACCAGCGCCCGCGCGCCCTCGCCCGGCGCCGCCGCGCCGTAGACCTCGACCCGGTTGCAGGTCGACAGCACCATGGCCTCGGCCACGCCGGCGGCGCCGCGCACGTCGGCCAGCACGTGCACGAGCTCGTCCTCGGCGAACGCCAGGTGCTCGCGCACCGCGACCGGCGCGGTCCGCCACGACAGCCCGACGACGAACAGCTCGGCCGGGGTCACGACCCCACCGCGCGGCGCACGAAGTAGATCGCCAGCACGCCCAGCGCCGCGACGAACCCGGCCACCGTGACCCAGGCGGCGCGGCGCCCGCGCCAGCCGAGCCCGAGGCGCCCGCCGAGCAGGCCCGCGTAGCACAGCCACGTGATCGACGCGGCGGCGTACTCGGGCCGGCCCATGCCGCCGCCGCGCTGCGAGGTCCAGATCATGCCCAGCACCATCGCGGCGGTGAACAGCGGGAAGCCCGCGGCGACCAGGCGCTGGGCCATCGCGTCGAGGCCGGCCAGCGACTCGACCGGCGCCTTCCACGACGCCGCGTCGAAGCGCTTGCGCTTGAGGTTGCGCTCCTCGAGCAGGTAGATGAACGCGATCGCGGCCGCGAGCGCGAACAGCGCGACCCCGACGGTGGCGAGCGAGATGTGGATGCGCCCGAGCAGCGTGAGATCTGCCTGGGGCGTGCCGGCCGGCGACAGCCGCGCCGCGATCAGCACCGCGCCCACCATCGGCACCAGCACCGCGCCGGCCAGGTCGATCTGGCGCTTGATCGAGGTCGCCAGGTAGCCGCCGGCGATGATCCACGCCAGGAAGCCCAGCGCCTCGCGCACCGACGCCGCCGGGTGCACGCTCAGCACGCCGCGCCAGCCGATGTCGACGCCGTGCGCGACGAACGCCGCGATCGCGACCCGCCGGGCCTGGCGCGACCAGTGCGGGCGCGCGCGCAGGAACCCGGCCAGCAGGCCGACCGCCGCCACGGTGTAGAGGGCCGCCGCCAGCCAGAACGCGGGCGACGGCGTCACCGACAAGAGCCGGGTGTCGGGCACGGCGTTACCTCAGGGCTCGGGCTCGCCGAGGAACCCGTTGACGACCTCGTACGCGGTGTCGCCGTAGATGACCGACGTCATCATGTGGTCGGCGCCCATCGTGGCCAGGGCGGTCTCGTCGCGGACGGTGCCGAGCAGCTCGTTGGGGTCGTCGCCGCCGCCGGCGATCGACTCGAAGTACACCGCGGGGCGGACGTGGAACGCCCGCGCCAGCTCGGGCAGCATCAGCCGATCGCCGGTCAGCGCGAGCTTGCCCTCGGCCGACCAGGCTTCCAGGCGGGTGTTGGAGATGAACAGCCGGGCCACAGCTCGGGAGCATAGGCCGAACCGGCGGAACGCGCAAAGCCGCGAGGGCGCCCGCGCGATCCAGCCTGACCGGGCGGCTTGCGGCGATGCCCGGTCGGCGTTACATCACCCCGACCACCGCAGCACGTAGGAGGAGTCGACTCATGGCCAGCACCAACGTCAAGACCATCACCGATCAGAACTTCAGCGACGAGGTGCTCAAGTCAGAGCTGCCGACCTTGATCGACTTCTGGGCCGTCTGGTGCGGCCCCTGCAAGCAGATCGCGCCGACGATCGACGCGCTGGCCGACGAGTACAAGGGCAAGCTGCAGGTGGGCAAGGTCGACGTCGACCGCGAGCAGGTCACCGCGCAGCAGCTCCGCGTGACCTCGATCCCGGCGCTGTTCCTGTTCAAGGGCGGCAAGGTGGTGTGGTCGTTCGCGGGCGCCGCGCCGCGCACCAAGATCGAGGCCGAGATCAAGAAGCACCTGTAGCCGCGCGCCGCGGCCCGCGCGGCCGCCTCAGCGCAGGAGCAGCGCCATCGCCACGAGCGCCAGCCCGCCGACGACCACCGAGTAGATGATGATGCCGGTGGTGTTGGGCTTGCCGCTGCCGCCGTTGTAGCCCTTGCCGCAGGTCGGGCACAGCACGTGGTTGAGGATCCTGGCGCCGATGAAGCCGCCCCACCAGGTGAACCCGGCGGGGCGAGGCGACGCGGCGCTGCGGCAGTGGGGGCACATCCCGCGAGCCTACCTTGGGCCGCGGTCGATCGGCGCCCAGCGCAGCAGATGTTGCCCGGCGGGCGGGGTATGATCGGACCGTGGTCCACACCGTGCTTCCGCGCGTGGCCCGGCCGCCGTGCCTCGACGAGCTCGACCTCGCCGATCTCGAGACGGTCCGGCTGCTGCTGCGCGGCGACTCGGTGGTCGACTGGCACCGGCTCAACTTCTCCGACCACGCCGCGGTCGATCGGTTCCTGCGCCTGTGCGAGCTCGACCCGACCAACGAGGCCGAGCTCGATCGGCTCGAGGACGTCCGCGGCGACGCCGTCGACTACCTGACCCGGGTCTACCAGCTGCCGCTGCCCGACGAGATCGCCGACGACGTGCCCGCGCGCGATCTGTTCCTGATCGCGTCGCGGTCCGGCCCGCACCAGCGGGCCGCCTGCGTCGTGCTCAAGGTGATGCACATCATCTACCACCTGGCCGGGCGCCAGGCCCTGCTGCGCCTGGCGATCTCCGACGACGCGATCTTCCGCGAGATCGAGCTGAAGGTGCTGCGCGTGGTCGAGGAGCTGCGCGCCGCCGGGTGCGCGGTCGCCGAGTTCGAGTGGAGCCGCAAGCCGCGCGACTCGCAGATCACCAAGCTCATGGCCAAGCGCTCGACGCTGGCCGCGAGCATCTACGACAAGCTGCGGTTCCGGCTGATCGTCCCGACCGAGGCCGATCTGGTGCCGACCCTGGCCACGCTCACGCGCCAGCTGATCCCGTTCAACTACATCGTGCCGGGCGAGTCGGTGAACCAGCTCGTCGATCTGGGCGGCCTGCTCGAGCGCGAGCCGCACCTGCGCGACCTGGCGCCGCGCATGCAGCCCCAGGAGGGGCCGGTCGGGCGCCTGCCCAGCACCAACGAGTTCTCGGGGCCCGAGTACCGCATCATCAACTTCGTCGCCGACCTGCCGCTGCGCCTGGGCCGGTTGGTGCCGGTGACCGAGCTGGCGCCCGACGAGAGCCACGTGGTGTTCGTGCTCACCGAGTTCCAGATCGCCGACAAGGCGACGGCGCTGGCCAACGACACCGGCGCGTGCAGCCACGAGGCCTACAAGGCCCGCCAGCACGAGCGGGTCCGCGAGCGCCTGATGCGCGACGAGAACAACCCGCTGCCGCCGGACTGACGCGCGGCGGCGCCCAAGGCGAGGCCCCGATGCGATGTCCAAGCTCCATGCGCTGGTCCGTGATCGCGATCGCCGCGTCCGCCTGCGCCGGCGCGCCGGCGGCGGGCCCACCGGCCGGTCAGGAGCGCGGCGCCTGCCGCCCCGCCGACGCGTGCGACGTCGGGCTCGAGTGCTGGTCGGCGCGCTGCGTGCGGCCGCCGCCGGCCGCGTGCCCGGCGGTGGCGCGGCGCCTGGCGTCGTACCAGGTCGGCAACTACGCCACGCCCGAGGAGATCGCGCCGGTGATCGTCGCCTTGACCGGCGCGTGTGAGCGCGCGCAGCTGACCGCGCGCGAGGGCCGGTGCCTGACCGACGCCGTCGGCGAGGACGAGCTCCTGGCGTGCCCGCGGGTGCTCGTGCCCGAGCTGGAGGCCAAGCTCGCGGCGCGGCGCGCGCCCCCGCCCGAGCCGCCGCGCGATCCCGCCGTCGATCCGGTCCTGCCGGTCGATCCCTGGGGACCGCCGGTGACCGCCAGCGGCGCGTGCGATCGCTACGCCGCGCTGCTCGACACGTACGCCGCCTGCCCGAACCTGCCGGCGGTCACCCGCTTGTTGACGCGGCGGTCCAACGCCGCCATGCGCCTGAGCTGGCGCGCGACCGCGGCCAGCCAGCGGGCGGCGGTCGAGGCCAGCTGCGCCGACGGCGCCGCGGCGCTGACCACGTTGCTAGCCCAGCTCGGCTGCGCGCCCTGACCCGGCAGCGCGCCGACGGCCGCCGCCGCTGGGAGCGGTGACCTCGCCGGGGCGCGTCACGACCGGCGCGCCCGACCCGCGCACCGCTTGTCGTTCTCGGTGAGCAGCGGTCCGCGCGCCGGGCGGTGCGCGGCTCGGGGGAGGATCGTCGGGGCTTGCCCGAGCTACCGACGTGGTCCGGGCGTGACCTCGGACGTCCGAGCCCCCCTGCCCTGCCTGGGGCGGCCTGGCGACAGGTCCCCTGGAAGATCAGTAGCCGTGGCGGCGCAGCGACACGCTCGCGCACAGGCCCATGCCGATGAAGAACGTGAGCAGCGAGCTGCCGCCGTAGCTGATGAACGGCAAGGTCACGCCGACCACCGGCGCCATGCCGAGCACCATCGCGACGTTGACGACGACGTGCCAGAAGGTCATCGCGGCGACGCCCAGGCAGATCGTCGCGCCGGCCGCGTCGCGCGCGCGCAGCGCGATGTTGAGCAGCCACACGATCAGGAACGCGAACATCGCCAGCATGACGACGGCGCCGACGAAGCCCCACTCCTCGGCCCAGACCGAGAACGGGAAGTCGGTCCAGTGCTCCGGCAGGAAGTCGAACTGGTTCTGGGTGCCCGACATGAAGCCCTTGCCGAGCAGCTTCCCCGAGCCGACCGCGAAGATCGACTGGAGCGTGTGCCAGCCCGAGCCGGTCGAGTCGGCGGTCGGGTCGAGGAACGCCAGCACGCGATCCTTCTGGTACTGGTGCATCGACTCCCACAGGACCGGCACCGCCAGGAACATCCCGAACAGCGTGTAGACCATCGGCCACAGGTCGCGCAGGACCAGGAACCCGACCGACAGCATGATCAGCGTCGTCAGGGTCGCGGTGCCGAGGTCGGGCTGGATCGCGATCAGGAGCACCGGCGCGCACAAGAGCGCCAGCTTGGGCAAGAGGCTCATCCAGTGGGGCTTGGTGCCGGTGCCGTCGGCGACCAGCCGCGCCAGCACCAGGATCACCGCCAGCTTGGCCAGCTCGGACGGCTGGCCGCCGAGCGTGCCGATCGTGATCCAGCGCTCGCTGCCCTTGGCGTTCGAGCCGGCGACGTCGACGACGATCAGCGCCACCACCGCCAGGCCGAAGGCGATCCACGCGACCCGCAAGAGCGCGCGGTAGTCGATCGCGGTCGCGACCGCGAAGCCGATCGCGCCGACGAACATCCACCGCAGCTGCTGATCGAACTTGCCGGCGTGGCGGGTGCCGTTGACCGCGCTGTACAGGTTGAGCAGGCCGAGCGCCGCGATGATCATGACGATCGCGACCAGCGGCCAGTCGACCGCGGCCCGGAACCGGCGCCAGCGCGACATCCCGATCTGCGCGCGCGGCAGCTCGATGCCGACCCCGCGCGATCCGCGCCAGCGGCTCATTCCTCGTGCTCCGGCTCGCGCACCGGCTCGGCGAGCGGGCGATCGTCGGGCTCGGCCAGGAGGCCGCCGCCGTGGGTGCCGAGCTGCCAGGTCGCCGAGAGCTGGTGCAGGCGCCCGAGGACGGCGCCGTCGGCGAGCGGGCCGCTGACGGCGGCCTGGTGGCGACCGCGCACGTGCGTGGCCCAGCCCTCGAGGATCGTCTTGGCGACCGGGCCGGCGACCTTGCCGCCGGGCCCGCCGTGCTCGATCAGCACGACGATCGCGACCTCGGGCGTCTCGGCCGGCGCCACCCCAGCGAACCAGGCGTGATCGCCGCCGGGCGACCAGCCGCGGATCTGGCGCTGGTCCTTCTTGGCCTTCTTGGCCTGGACCTGGGCGGTGCCGGTCTTGCCGGCGATCGCGATGATGTCGCTGGTGGCGTGCTTGTACGCGGTGCCGCCGGGCTCGTTGACGACCTTCCAGGTGCCCCGCTTCCAGATGTCGAGGATCTCCGGCGGGGTCGGGACCTTGTTCTTCACCTGCGGCTGGTACTGGATCACCGTGGCGCCGTCGGCCCGGACCACGCGGTCGACCACCTGCGGCACGAACAGCGTCCCGCCGTTGGCGAGCGCGGCGTAGGCCATCGCCAGCTGCATCACCGTGACCTCGACGTCGCCCTGCCCGGTCGCGCCGTTGATCGTGTAGCCGACCATGAAGCGCCCGCGCTGCTCGTACCAGGCCCGGGTCGGCACCCGGCCGGGCGCGTCGCCGTTGAGGCCCAGGCCGGTGCGCGAGCCGAACCCGTACTGGTTCGCGACCTCGGCGATCCGATCGAGCCCGACCCGCTCGGCCAGCGACCAGAAGTAGACGTTGCACGAGTGCTGGATGGCGCCGACCAGCTCGAGCCGGCCGTGCGACGCGGTGCACCCGAACGGGTTGCGATCGCCGGTCACCTGGTAGCTGCCCTTGCAGACGATCGGCTCGTCCTCGCGGCCCTGGCCGTCCTCGAGCGCGGCGATCGTCGTGATGAACTTGAACGTCGAGCCCGGCGGGTACGGCACCCGCAGCGCCTTGTCGATGAACGGCTTCCGGGGATCGTCGTCGAGGAACTTGGCCTCGGCCCGGGTCAGGTGCCCGGTCATGACGTTGGGGTCGAACGACGGCTTGCTCACGACCGCCAGGATCTTGCCGGTGTCGACCTCGACCACCGCCACCGCCGCCGCCGGGAACGGCGCGACCGCGCGCTCGGCGATGCGCTGGAGCTCGGCGTCGAGCGTGAGCACGAGGCTGTAGCCGGCCACCGGCTCGGTCACGCGATCGCCGGCGATCAGGCCGTCGGCGGTGGCCTCGTCGAGCCGCCGCCCGCGCGCGTCGACCGCGTAGCGCTCCTTGCCCTTCTTGCCGCGCAGGTAGTTCTCCCACACGGTCTCGAGCCCGTAGCGGCCGATCAGCTCGTCGGAGCTGTAGCCCTGCGAGCCGAGCTGCTGGGCCTCCTCGGCGGTCATCTGGGTCATGTAGCCGACCAGGTGGGCCGCGAGCGCGCCCTGGGGATAGTGGCGGTACGGCTCGCTGCGGACCTCGAGCTCGGGCAGGCGGAACCGCTCCTGATCGACCCGGGCCGCGCGATCGCGGGCGATGTCCTCGAGCAGCAGCACCGGCTCGCGCACCTTGCGCTTGCGCGCGGTCGTGATCCGCGCGTCGATCTTCTCGAGCTCCTCGTCGGACAGGCCGATCAGCCGGCGGAGCGTGCCGCGCAGCGCCGGCGTGAACGCCTTGGTCGTGGCGTAGAGGTTGAACGCGGCGCGGTTGTCGGCGAGCGGCACGCCCTCGCGGTCGAGGATGCGGCCCCGGATCGACGGCAGGTAGCGCTCGTGGACGACGTTCGAGACCGTGCGCTCGCGGTAGCGATCGCCGCGCATGACCTGGAGCTGCCACAGCCGCCCGACCAGGCCGCCGAACGCGATCAGCATCGCCAGCATGACCCAGCGCAGCCGCCGGCCCAGGGTCGGCAGCGCCAGGCCGCCCGAGCCGCTGTCCTGCATCAGCACGGCGACCTCGTCACGGCGCCAGGCCCTCGAGCGCGTGGTCGCGCTCGCGGTGGGTGCGCGCGAACGCGGCGTCGACGCGGCGGTACAGCCGGATCACCAGCGGCCCGCACAGCGCGGTGACCAGGCACACCCGCGCGAGCGTCCACAGCTCGAGGCGCGCGCCCGCCACCGGGCCGCCCAGGACGATCCGCACCAGCAGGCTGGCGATCAGCGCGAGCGCGGCGGCGGCGAACGCGAACCCGGCGGTGAGCCCCCAGCCGCGCACCAGGATCCGGCGCTGGATGCCGATCGCCGACACGCACACGAGCCCGGCGGTCAGCGCCAGCAGCCCGCCCGGGGCGCCCGACAGCAGATCGGCCAGGTAGCCGGTGACGACGGCGGCGCCGACCGCGCCGGCCACGCCCCGGCGCGCGGTCAGGCCCAGGTAGCCGGCGGTCAGCGCGGCGACGTCGGGCGGCGCGTCGCCGACGACCGGGATCGGCAGGACCGACCAGGTGACGCCGAGGACGAGCAGGAGCCCGTAGGCGATGAGGACGATGGTCGCGGAGCGCATGCCGACCGGGGCGCCGTCCTACCACGGGCCCCCGGCGCGAGCACGGGAATTCCCGACCGGCAAGCCCGCGAAACGGCTCACGAGTGTCGCCCCGGGCGTGCCCAGGCGCGCGGCCGTCAGCGGCAGGGCCGCTCGACCCGCGCGCGCGCGCTCGAGGCGGGCCACCGCCGCACGAACGCGGCCCGCTGCGCGGCCGCGTCGGCGTGCCGGCCGGCGGCGCACGACGCGTCGATGGCGAGCGCCGCGGCCTCCTCCGCGAGCTGGCCGTGGGCGAACTCGCGCTGGTACCTCGCCAGCGCCGCCAGCGCGTCGACCGCCGCCCCGCCCCGCAGCGCGGCGCGCGCGATCCGCAGCAGCTCGAGCTCGCGGGCGAGCGGGTCGAGCTCGGTCGTCGGCTCGGCGGCCGGCTCGGTGGCGGGCGCGACGACCGGGGCGACGACCGTGGGCGCTGGCGCGGCCGGCCGGGGGGACGGCGCGGGCGCCCGCGGCGGGTCGAGCTCGATGTCGGCGTCATCGACCTCACCCGTCGTCGGCGTCGGCGAGGACGCCGGCGCATGCGCAGCGACCGCCGGGGGGCGATCCGGCGGAGGCGCCGGCTCAGGCGCGGGCGCCGCCGCTGCGTGGGTCGCCGGGGCCGGCGGGCTGGCGGTGAGCCGGGGTACCACGACCACCGCGGCGGTGGTCGCGGCCACGAGGCCGAGGCCGATCACCGCCAGCTTGCCGGCGGCGAGCCCCGTCGCGGTCGCGGTCGCGGTCATCGCGCCGGCGGCGCCCGCGGTGATCGGCACCGTCGCGGCCACGCTCGCGGGCGCAGCCGTCGCGGTCGCCGCCTGGGCCGCCGCAGCCGCCGTCGCCACGGTCGCGCCCGCGGTGGTCGCGATCATCAGCCGCGCGCGCCCGCGCGCCAGGCGCTCGTCGGTCGGATCGAGCGCGCCCCGCGCCTCGGCGAGCAGGGCCCGGGCGTGCGGCGAGAGCTCGCTCATGGCGTCACCTCCCGCACGCCGACCGCGGCCAGCCGCGCCAGCGCTTGCTCGAACCGGGCCCGCGCCAGGCGCAGGCGCGAGTACACCGTGTTGAGCGGCACGCCGATCAGCTCGGCCACCGTCGGGGCGCTGAGCTGCTCCAGCTCCATCAGCGCGAACACCTCGCGCTTGTCAGGGTCCATCGCGTCGAGGATCTCCATCACGATGCGCGCGGCCTGCCGCCGCGCCAGGGACTGATCGGGCGCCGGCCCGCGGTCGGCCAGCTCGGGCAGGATCGCCATCGGCCCGGTGCCCAGGGGGCGCTTGCGGCGGTGGTCGGCGGCGACCCGCCGGGCGATGCCGTAGAGCCAGGTGGTCACCGCCGAGCGGCCCTCGAAGTCGGCCAGGCGTCGGTGCACCACCAGGAACACGTCCTGGACCGCGTCGTCGAGGCTGGCGTCGGGCACGCCCAGCGCCCGCAGCGACCGGAACACCATCGCCGCGTGCTGGTCGTACAGGCCGGCGACCGTCAGCCCGCTCACAGGCTCCGCGGGCGCGGGGTCGAGCCGGGTGGCGGGCATCATCTCGGCGTGGGTGGCGGGCGTCATCGGCGTCCGTCATGGAAACGTACACCGCCGGACGCCCCGGCGACCGATCATTCCAGGATGCCCTCGACGCCGAGGCCCAGCCGCAGGGCCACGGGCGACGAGCGCGTCAGGTCGTTCGCGCCGAAGTGCGGCCGATCGATCCCGATCACGGCCTCGACCGACGCCGACACCGCCAGGTGCCCCCCGAACGGCCGGGTCCAGCGCACCAGCGCCGACAGCGCGCTGAAGCGTTGCTCGACCAGCCCGGCCCCGTCGAACGTGCCCGCCAGCGCGCCGCCGCACACCCAGACCTCCCAGACCCCGCCGCAGCCGCGCACGTCCAGCTCGTGCAGGTCGGTGTCGCTGCCGGCGTCGCCGCCGGTCCACCCGGCCCGCCACAGCGCGCCGCCGACCTCGACCCGGGCCCGGGCGTAGGACACCCCGAGCGAGCCGCCGAGGCCGAGCCGGAACTCCGGCAGCGTGCCGGCGTCGGACCAGCCGTCGAGGCGCAGGTGGCCCCGCAGGATCGCCGGCCGCGGCGTCGGCACCACCGGGAGGCCTCGCCCCAGCGTCGGGGCAGACGGCCGTGGCGGGGGCGGTCCTGGCGCGGGCGGCGCGCCCTCGTCCTCGACCGCCGCGGCCAGCACGAACGCCACCGCCTCGACCACGGCCGCGCAGTCGGCGCCGCGCACGTCGCGGCTGGCGCGCCCGCGGGCGGTGACGATGTCGAGGTGCGCGCGCACGTCGCGCTCGAGCGGCGCGCGGACGACCTCGACGGTCGCGGCCACGTGATCGGCGGGGACCAGCGGCCGCCCCAGCTGCGCGGCGATGCGCGCAGCCAGCGCCTCGGCCGAGCCGCAGCCGACCTCGGCCCGCCACACCAGCGCGGCCCCGTCGTCGGCGCGGGCCCCCGACGCGGTCAGCGCCAGGGCGGCGAGCACGACCAGCGCGCGCGGGACCATCGGTGACGACGATACCGCGGCGGCGCCACCGCCGTCAGGTCCGCGCGCCGGCCGCGATCGGCGTCACGGTCGCGCCAGCACGACGACCGCGCCGAAGTGCGCGATGGCCGCGGCGATCGTCAGCGCGTGGAACACCTCGTGGTAGCCGAACGTGCGCGGCCACGGATCGGGCCAGCCGGCGGCGTAGATGGCGGCGCCGACGGTGTAGAGCGCGCCGCCGGCGAGGATCACCGCCAGCACCGGCACGCCGGTCGCGTGGACCACGGCCGGCAGCGCGACGATCATCACCCAGCCCAGGACCACGTACAGAGACGCCACGACCCAGCGCGGCGCCGACGGCCAGGCCAGCGCGCGGGCCACGCCGAGCGCGGCGCCGCCCCAGACCGCCGCGAGCAGCGCGTGCCCCGGCCACGGCGGCAGCGCCAGCGCGCACAGCGGCGTGTAGCTGCCGGCGATGAACACGAAGATCGCCGCGTGATCGGCGCGCTGCCACCAGCGCCGGGCGCGCGCGCTCCAGCTGCCGCGATGGTACGCGGCGCTGGTGCCGAGCATCAGCGCCAGGCTGGCGGCGTAGACGACGAGCGACCACTGCCAGCCCGAGCTCACGACCAGCGCGATGCCGGCCGCACCGGCGACGAAGAACGCGATCTGGTGGAGCACCCCGCGCAGGCGCGGCGCATCGATCTCGGGCATGCCCTGATCATGGGTCCGCCCGCCCTGCCGCGCCGCCACGGTCGCGCCACGTCGCCCCCGTCGCGGTCACGATCGGGTCACGGGCGGCGGGGGCGTACGCGTCATGGCGTCATGGCGTCGCGGCGTCGCGGCGTCGCGGCGTCGCGGCGTGGCGGCGTGGCGTCACAGCGGCCGCACGCCGAACGCCGGCTCGCTGCGCTTGTCCTTGCCCGCGGTCGGGTCCGGCGGCGGCGGCGGCGCCAGCAGCACCAGCACCGTGCGCAGCCGCGAGAACGACACCGCCGGCGTCACCTCGACCTCCTGGAACACCGAGTAGTCCTTGGTCGAGACCTTGGCGACGCGCCCGACCAGGATGCCGGCCGGGAAGTCGCTGCCGTCGAGCGAGTGCGAGCCCGAGGTGTAGATCTCGTCGCCGACCTTGAGCATTGACCACGTCATCGGGCGAGCTGCCGCGATCGAGCCAGTCGATCTTGCACGCGTAGCGATCGCTGGCGCCGACGCCGTGGAGCTGGCCCAGGCCGCCGGTGCGCTTGACGACGATCGGCACGCCCATCCGGGTGTCGGTCAAGAGGAGCACGTCGGCGTGGCGGCCGTAGACCGTGAGGATCTTGCCGGCCAGGCCCTCGGACGTGATCACCGGCATGCCGGGCTCGACCTCGCCCTCGCCCCGGTCGATCCGCAGCCGCACCACCCGGAACGCCGGCGACAGCGCGGTCGCGACCACGCGCGCGCCGATCGTGTCGGCCGGGATCTGCTTGCGCAGGAGCGCCAGCTCCTCGAGCGCCTCCAGATCGAACGCCTTGCGGGTCATCGTCGACAGCTCGCGCCGCAGCCGCTCGTTCTCGGCCCGGAGCTCGCGGTTCTCGTCCTCGACGCCGACCAGCGCCACGTAGCCGTGCCAGACCGAGCCGATCCGCCGCACCATCCACGCGACCCCCGACTGCAGCGGCGCCGACACCCGCAGCACCGCCTGATCGACCGCGCCGAGCTCGCTCGGGCGCCGCAGGCTGGCGCGCAGCACCAGCGCCGGGATCAGCAGGAACAGCGCAGCGAGGCCCCAGTCGATCAGGCGCCGGCGCAGGGTCTGGGCCACGGATCCCCAGGCCTACTTGAGCGCGATCTCGCGCAGGAGCGACAGCTCGTCGAGCACGCGGCCGGTGCCGAGCACGACCGCGAGCTGCGGGTTCTCGCACACCATCACCGGCAGGCCGGTCTCCTCGCGCAGGAGCACGTCGAGGTTCTTCAACTGGGCCGAGCCGCCCGACAGGACGATGCCCTTGTCGACGATGTCGGCCGACAGCTCGGGCGGCGTGCGCTCGAGCACCGAGCGGACGGCGTCGACGATCGAGTTGACCGGCTCCTGCAGCGCCTCGCGGATCTCGTCGGAGTTGACGACGAGCGTCTTGGGCACGCCGGCGACGAGGTCGCGGCCCTTGACCTCGACCGTCAGCGGCTCCTCGAGGGGGTAGGCCGTGCCGATCTCCTTCTTGATGACCTCGGCGGTGCGCTCGCCGATGAGCAGGTTGTACTTGCGCTTGATGTACTGGACGATCGCCTCGTCCATCTTGTCGCCGGCGACGCGGATCGACTTCCACAGGACGATGCCGGCGAGCGCGATCACCGCGACCTCGGTGGTGCCGCCGCCGATGTCGACGATCATGTTGCCCGAGGGCTCGGTGATCGGCAGGCCGGCGCCGATCGCCGCCGCCATCGGCTCCTCGATCAGGTAGACCTCGCGGGCGCTGGCGGCCAGGGCGCTGTCGCGGACGGCGCGCTTCTCGACCTCGGTGATGCCGGACGGTACGCACACGATCACCCGCGGCCGCACCAGCGTGCGCCGCTGGTGCGCCTTCTGGATGAAGTAGCGCAGCATCGCCTCGGTGACCTCGAAGTCGGCGATGACGCCGTCCTTCATCGGCCGGATGGCGACGATGTTGCCGGGCGTGCGCCCGAGCATCTCCTTGGCCTCCTTGCCGACCGCCAGCACCTTCTTGGGGCCGAGCGAGTTGGCCTGCACCGCCACCACCGAGGGCTCGTTGGCGACGATGCCGCGACCGCGGACGAAGGTGAGCGTGGTGGCGGTCCCGAGATCGATCGCGAGATCGTTCGAGAACATGCCGTAGACCCAGTCGAAGAGCATCGGGACCTAGTGCGCGCGCGTCGGCGGTTGAGCGCCGGGGGCTCCGGCGGGCAGCACATGCAACGCGTAAGCAGTCGGTGACATTCCGTTATTTCGTTCGCGATTGCGTCGAGTTGGCGGCGGTTCCCGGGGCGGCGAAGCGGCGGAGCAGTACCACGGGCCCGCGGCGATGCGCAAGCATCGACGGACCTGGTGACGCGCTACGCCAGCACCGGCGCGCAGATAGGTAGCGGTGCGCACGAACACTACGTCGGGCGACCCGCAGGCGATCCACGGGCGACCACCGGCGCCCCACCGGCGCCCCACCGGCGGCGGCGCACGACCGGCGGGCGACCGGCGCCTTCGCGACCGGGCGCGTGGCGTTCCCAGGCGAATGTGGCTAGACTGCGCCGCCTTCCAGGGGACCGTCACATGTTCGATAATCTACGCAAGTCGGGCTCGTCGTTGATCGTGTGGGTGCTGTTCGGCATCCTGATCGCCGGGTTCGTGATCAGCTTCGGACCGCAGTCCGTGGGCTCCAGCCAGGGCTGTCAGTCGGGTGGCCGGGTGACCGTGCTGAACCTCGGCTCGACCACGGTGGACGACACCGGGTGGCGCTTCGCCTACGGCCTGGCCCGGGGCAGCGAGGTCGAGCGCGGCCGCGAGATCGCGGCGCTGTCGCAGCTGGTGCGGCGCGAGCTGCTGGCGGCCGAGGCCGAGCGCCGGGGCCTGCGGGTCTCCGACAAGCTCATCGACCACGTGATCACCGAGGGCGAGCTGCACTACGGCGGCCGCGTGATCCCGGCCAAGGGCGCCTTCTACGACGAGGAGGGCAAGGGCGTCTTCAACTACAACCAGTTCAAGCGGTTCGTGTTCCAGCGCATGAACATGTCGGTCGCGGGCTACAAGCGCCAGCAGGCCCGCGAGATCCTCGCCTCGACGATGGACCGCATCCTGCGCGGCTCGGTCGCCGTGTCGATCGAGGAGGCCCGCGCCCGCTACGTCGCCGAGAACACCACGGTCGCGTTCGACGCGGTCCGGTTCGATCCGGCCACGTACCGCGACGCGCTGCACGTGACCGACGCCGATCTCGATCGCTACCTGGCGGCCCACGAGGCCGAGGTCAAGGCCACGTACGTCGAGGCGTCGTGGAAGGACAAGCACCAGGTGCGCGTGCGCCGGGTCTACCTGAGCAAGGTCGGCGCGCCGCCGCCGCCGCCCGCGGGCGCGCCGACGACGCCCGCGGCCGATCCGGCCCAGGCCAAGCTCGAGGCCGCGCGCGCCGAGATCGTCGCCGGCAAGAAGACCTTCGCCGCGGTGGCGAGCGCGCTCGACGCCGATCCGACCATGCGCGGCAAGAGCGGCGACTGGGGCTGGTACGACGAGGGCGCGATGACCCTGCCCGACCCGGCGCTCAACGACGCGGTCAAGGGCCTCACCGAGCCGGGCGCGGTCTCGAAGGTGATCGCCACCGGCGACGGCTTCTACCTGCTGACGGTGAGCGAGCGGCGCAGCGGCGACCTCGCGTACGAGCAGGTCAAGCGCGACCTCGCCGACAAGGTGGCGCGGCCGGCGTGGGGCCTCGAGGCGGCCAAGCGCGCCGCGCTGCTCGCGCTCGAGATGGCGCGCACCACCAACCAGGGCCTCAAGGATCTGTTCCCGGGCGAGCAGACCGGCGCCGGCGAGTGGTCGAGCTCGTACGACATCCCGACCGCCTGGATGCAGGCCGGCTCGGGCTCCGGCGACGCGCCGGCCGCCCCGACCGCCGCCCCGGTCCCGACCGCCGCGCCGGTGGCCGCGACGACCGACGTGCTGCCGACGCTCGGCGAGCTCCGGCCCCGGGTCGACAGCTTCCCGGCCCTGGCGCGGTTCGGCAACCGCACGATGCTCGGCGAGTCGGGCGAGCTGACCAAGGCGCTCTACGAGGATCTGACCGCGGGCGCGCTCGGCCCGAAGGTCTACGAGGTCAAGACCGGCGCCGCCGGCGCCCCGCCGATCTTCGTGATCGTCCAGGTCACGTCGAAGACCCTGGCCGACATCGCCGCGTTCGAGAAGGACGCGCCCAGGTACGTCGCCGAGCTGGCCGCGGTGCGCGGCGACGCGTACGTCACCGGCTGGCTGCGGGGCCGCTGCCGCGAGATGGTGGCCAAGAACGAGGTGCGGCCGCGGCGCGATCTGCTGACCGCGTCCGACGAGGCCGGCAACGTGCACGTCGTGCCCTGGGATCCCTGCGCCAGCCTGTAGCTGGAAGCCGCGCCGTGCGGTAGCGGCGCCGCCGCGGTGACCGCGATCGGGTAGATGCGGTAGCCTGACGGCGACGTGACTGTGTCGCTCAGCCCGATGCCCGACGTGCCCCGCGGGCAGATCGAGCTCGTGCCGGCGCCGGGCCAGCACCTGGCGATCGGCCCGCTGGCGATCGACCGCCTCGCGCTGGCGGCGCCGAGCGAGGGCGCCGGCGATCTGGAGCTGGCGCGCTGGCAGCGCCGGCGCACCCAGCTGGCCGCGGTGTCGGCGCGGGTCGACGCCGCCGCGCTCGAGGCCGCGCTGGCGACCCGGCGCGAGGCGCTGGCCGGCGCCGGCATCACCGACGTCGCGATCCACTTCACCGACGACACGATCGCGGCCACCGCCCGGGTCGCCGACGGCCTGGCCTCGGCCGAGGTCAGCTTCCACGCCGCGCTGGTGCCGCGCGGGCGGGTCGTGCGCGTCGTCGTCGGGGGCCTCCGGGTCCACGGCCACCTGCCGACGCCGGCGCCGCTGATCGTGCAGCGCCTGCTCGAGGCCGCGTGCGGCGGCGGCGAGGGCGTGCGCGTGGTCGGGCTGCTCGAGCTCGAGGTCGACGTCGCCACCGTGACGACGTGGCAGCTCCTGCCCCCGGCCGGGTGGCGGCTGCCGTCGCTCGAGCTGGTCAGGCTGACGGGCCTGACGATCCGGCCCGACGCGATCCGGCTCGAGCTCGCGACCAGCGGCGACGAGCCGCCGCCCTCGCCCCAGGGCCTGGCGTGGGCGGTCGCGCACGCGGCCATGACCGCCGCCGACGAGCTCTCGCGCAAGGGCCTGCTCGACGACGCGATGCGCGGGTACCGCGCGCTCCTGGCCGCCGCCGGCCCCGATCAGCCGGCGCTGCTCGAGCGGATCCTGGCGATCACGTCGGCCCGGCCGACCTGGTTCGTCGACGGGCGCGAGCTCGCGCGGCAGGCGCTGGCGCGCTGGCCGGAGTTCGTGCCGGCGCTGGCGGCGCTGGCCAGCATCGCCCTGGCCGAGGGCGACACCCGCGAGGCCGCGAGCCGGCTGGCGGCGGTCGCGCAGCTCGCGCCGCGCCAGGGCGATCGCGCCGGCGGCATCCTGGCGGCGCTGGCGGCCGCGCGGCTGTACCGCGTGATCGACCCGACCGCGGCGACGCCGCTGTACCAGCGCGCGCTGGCGCTGCGGCCCGAGCTGCGCGAGGCCGAGGACGCGCTGATCGGGCGCCTCGCCGACGAGCGCCGCTGGCGCGAGCTGGTCGCGGTGCTCGACGGCCGCGGCGCGCGCGCCGACGGACGGGCCCGGGCCGAGGCCTGGGCCGAGGCCGCGCGGATCGCCTGCGACGAGCTCGGCGACCTCGACGGCGCGCGCGCGCTGGTGGCGCGCGCGCTCGAGGCCGCGCCGATCGCGGCCGTGCAGCTCGCGGTCGGCCGGGTCGCCGCGGCCAGCGGCGACGCGCGCGCGGCCCAGGCGGCGTTCCAGGCCGCGGCCGCCGCCGCGGTCGCCGCCGGCGAGCGCCCGATCCAGCAGGCCGCGCTGATCGCCCGGGCCCGGCTGCTCGACGCCGGCGGCGACGCCGACGCCGCCGCCGCCGCCTGGGACGAGGCGATCGCCAAGGGCGAGCGCGGGCCCGAGCTGCTGGCCGCCGCCGCCGCCGCCGCCGCGCGCGCCGACCGCCACGCCGACGCGGTCGCCTACGGCCGGGCGCTGCTGGCGGCGCGCCCCGACGACGCCGCCGCCGAGCTGGCGCTGGGGCACAGCCTGCTCGCGGTCGGCGCCCTCGCCGACGGTGAGGCGGCGCTGGGCCGGGCGTGCCAGGGACCGGCGCCGATCGCCGCCGAGGCCCGCGCGCTCCTGGCCGAGCATCGCCGCGACCACGATCCGGTCGGCGCGGCGGCGCTCTACGACGAGGCGGTCGCCGCGCTGCTCCAGGTCGACCTGCGGGCCCGCGCCGCCGAGCTGGTGCTGGCGCGCGCGGCGCTGGTGCCCGCGGCCGCGCGTCAGGCCGAGCTCGAGCGCGCGGTCGAGCTGGCCGGCACCGACGCCCCGACCGTCACCCGCGCCGCGGCCCGGGCGCTCCTGGCCGAGGCGCCGACCCTGGCCGAGTCGAGCCGCTGGATCGCCGCGCTGCTGGCGACGGCGCAGTCCGCGGGCGAGCGGGCCGGCCTCCTCGGTGAGCGCGCCCGCCGCGCGCTGGCCGAGCCGGGCGCCGATCTCGCCGCGGCCGCCACCGACGCCGCGGCCGCCGCGCAGCTCGCGGCCGGGGGGCCCGCGGCCGCCGAGTACCTCGGCGTCGCGGTCGCCATCGAGCGCGCCCGCGGCGACGCCCGCGGGCTGGCCCACGCGCTCGACGCGCTGGTCGCGGCCCGCGGCGCCAGCGCGACCACCGCGCTGCTGGTCGACGCGGCCGAGGCCCACCTCGCCGCCGACGCCGGCGGCCGCGCGCTGACCCTGGCGCAGGCCGCGGCGGCCCGGGCCGCGGTGGCCGGCGACCGCGCGCTCGCCGACGGCGACGATCTGGCCGAGCGGGCCGTGCGCGCGCTGGGCGAGGCGGCGTGGCGCCAGCGCAGCTTCCCGGACGTGGCCCGGGCCTACGCCGCGCTGCTGGTCGCGCCGACGGCCGCGCTCGACGACGACGCCCGCGCCTGCGCCGAGTTCCGCCTCGCGACCGCGCTCGAGCGCGGCGGCGACGCGGCGACCGCGATCTCGCTGCTCGAGCGCGCCGCGCCGCGCCTGCCCGGCGACGCCCGCGGTCAGGCCTACCGGCTGCTCGCGGATCTGCACGAGCGCCGCGGCGAGCTGACCGCGGCCGCGGCCGCGCTCGAGGCCTACGCCGAGGCCACCGATGCCCAGGCCAGCACGTCGGCCCGCGCCGACGCGCTCTACCGCGCCGGCGAGCTGTTCCGGCGTCGGCCCGGCCACAGCGCCGACGCGGTCCGCTGCCTCGAGGCGGCCCTGCGCCTGGCCGACGACCACCTGCCCGCGCTCGACGCGCTCGAGCTGATCGAGCGCGACCTCGGCGACCTCGAGCGCGTCGCGACGATCCTCGGCCGCAAGATCGCCGCGAGCGCGCGCCAGCCCAGCCGCCAGAAGGCGCTGCTGGTACGGCTGGCCGCGATCCACGTGCAGCTCGAGCGCCCCGACGTCGCGCGGATCACGCTCGGGCGCGCGCTCGAGCTCGACGCCGCGTACCGCCCGGCGCTGCACGCGCTGGCGGAGATCGCCCGCAGCCGCGGCCAGCGCCTCGAGCTGGCCGACGCCCTGGCGACCTTGGCGACGACCGCCGGCGACGACGCCGACGCGACCCGCGATCGCACCGCCGCCGCGATCGAGCTGGGCGAGCTGGTCGCGATCGATCCGGCCGGGTTCCCGCCGGCCTGGCGCGAGCGCACGATCGCGATCGTCGAGTCGCTCGGCGCCGGCGCCAGCCACCCGGCGCTGGCCGCGGTGGCCGAGCGCCTGCGCACGCCGACCGCGACGCTCGTGACCAGCGCCGCGCCCCGCCTCGACGAGGTCGAGCGCGCCCGGGCCGCCGGCCGCCCGGATCTGGCGCGGGCGCTGCTCGCCGAGCCCGCCGCCGCCGGCGACGCCCGGGCGCTGCGCGAGCTCGCCGACGTCTGCGCCGAGCTGGCCGACTGGCCCGCGTGCGCGGCCGCGCTGGCGGCGCTGGCCGACGCCAACACCGATCCGCCGCTGCACGGCCACCGCCGGGCCGAGGTCCTGCTCGAGCTGGCCGACATCCACTACGATCGCCTCGGCGATCTCGAGGCCGCGCGCGCGACGATGCGGGCCGCCGCCGACGCCCACGGGCCGTCGGCCCGCCGCGACGCGACGCTGCGCCTGCTGGCGGCCGAGGCGTCCGCGGTCGAGGACCACGGCGACGCCGCCGCCGCGCTCGAGGCGATCGCGCTCGACCGACGCACGCCCGCCGACGTGCTCGCGCTCGCCACCGCCTGGCAGCGGCGCGGCCACGATCACCGGGCGATCGCCGTGCTCGAGGCGGTCGAGGCCTCGACCCGCCTGACCGACGAGGGCGCGATGCTCTTGTTCGCGCTGCACCAGGAGCGCCGCCGCAAGGCCGAGCTGGCGGCCGCCCTCGAGCGCGGCGCCGCGGCGGTGCCTCCGGGCGAGGCCCGGGCCCGGCTCACCGACGCCCTGGGCCTGTACCGCGACGCGCTCGGCGACGACGCCGCCAGCGCCCGGGTCGAGGCCGCGCTCGCGAAGCTGCCGGCGACGCCCGGCGCGCCGACGCCGCCGCGCCCGGGGCCGGGCGAGCCGCGCCGCCGCACCGCGCGGCCGACCGAGATGGAGCGCCTGGCCGAGGCCGCCGCCGCCTCGGGCGATCACATGGCCGCCGCGGATCTGTACGCCGACGCCATCGCCGCGCGGGTGCGCGCCGGCGGCGATCCCGCCAGCCTGTCCGACGCCATCGAGCGGGTCCGCGCCGCGGCCCGCGCCGCCGGCCACGCCGACGCGCTGGTCCGGGCGCTGTTCGCGGTGGCCGCGCGCGCGCCCAAGCCGCTGGCGATCGACCTGTACCGCGAGGCCGCGACCACCGCGCGCCTCGATCTGCACGACGAGACGATCGCGTGCGACGCGCTCATCCGCGCGCACCGGCTCGCGCCCGGCGACGGCGAGCTGGTCGCGGCCCTGGCCGACGCGCTCGAGGCCGAGGGCGACCTCACCCGCCTCGCCGACGTCTACGAGCGCGCCGCCGCCCACGCGCTCGGCGGCGACCGCGGCCGCTGGCTGCTGGCGCTGGCGCTCCTGGCCCGCGACAAGCTCGGCGACGCCCATCGCGCGCGGACCCACCTCGACGCCGCCCACGAGGCCGCGCCCGAGCTGCCGACGGTGTGGCTGCCGCTGGCCGACGCCCGGATCGCCGACGACGACCTCGCCGGCGCGCGGGAGCTGTACGAGCGCGCGGCCTCGTCGCTCGCGCTCGACGCCACCACCCGGGCCTGGGCCAGCGAGCGCCTGGCCGCGCTCGATCGCGACGCCGACGTCCAGAGCGGCGAGATCGCCGCGCCGCGCACCCGGACCGCGCCGCGCGGCTCGAGCCCAGCGCCGCGGGCGCCGGCCGCCGCCAGCGACGCCGCGCCGGCCGCCCCGGTCGCGCCCGAGTCGACCCGCCGGATCACGCTGCGCGGCCTGGCCTCGATCCGCCTCGCCGACGGCGCGCCCGTGTCCGACTACGAGCGCGAGCTGCGGCTAGGCGCCGAGCTGGCCGCCGGCGATCAGCTCGACGCCGCGATCGCGCGCTACGAGGCCGCGAGCGTGCTGGCCCCGACCGGCGACACCCGCGCGCTGCTCGCGCTCGAGCAGCTCCACGACGTGCGCGGCGACGGCGAGGCGGTGTCCGACGTGATCGGCCGCCAGATCATCGCCACGACCGAGGCCCGGCCGCGCGCGCGGCTGTGGTGGCGCCGGGCCCAGCTCTACCGCGACACGCTCCACCGCGAGGCCGACACCTACCGGTGCCTCAAGGAGGCCCACGCGTCGGACCCCGACGATCTCGACATCGCCTACGAGCTGCGGGCGGTGGCGATGGCGCGCGGCGAGTGGGCGCTGACGGCCGAGCTGCTCGATCGCGAGATCGCCAACGCGCCGACCTCGCGCGATCGCGGCGCGCTGCACCTCGAGCTGGCGCTGGTGTTCGACGAGAAGCTGCTCGATCCCGACGCCGCGCGCCGCCACTACGAGGCCGCGCTCGGCGACGACCCGACGATCCCGGCGGTGCCGCGGCCGCTGGCGCGCATCTACGAGCTGGCCGGCCGCTACCGCGACGCCGCGACCATGCTCGAGCAGGCCGCGGTGCTGGCGCCGACCGGCGAGCGCGCGGCGCTCTACGCCCGGGCCGCCGCCGACGCCGCCCGCGCCGGCGATCGCGCGCGCGCGGTCGACCTGGCCAACGCCGCCGCCGACGCCGCGCTCGCGGTCGGCAACCACGAGGCCGCCGCCCGGGCCCGGGCCGAGGCCAGCCGGCTCGGCGCCGAGCCGCCCCCCGACGAGGCCCGCGCCAAGGATCTCGACGAGCGCGAGCGCGACCTGACCCGCGCGATCGCCGAGCGCGACGGCGCCGGCATCGAGAGCGCGGCCCGGGGCGTGCTGACGGTGGCGCCGGCCCACCCGCAGGCGTTCCGGGTCCTGTACGAGCGGGCCGAGGCCCGCAGCGACTGGACCACCGCCGCCGAGCTGTGCGCCGCGCGCGCCGCGGCCGAGAGCGATCCGACCGAGCGCGCCAGCCACTGGTTCGAGCTGGGCCGGCTCCACGCCGATCGCCGCAGCGACATCCGCGCGGCCAAGGCGGCCTGGACCCGCTCGCTCGACACCGAGCCGACGTTCGCGCCCGCGCTCGACAGCCTCGCGGATCTCGCCTACCGCGAGCGCGACCTCGCCGTCGCCGATTCGCTCTACGCGCGGCTGCCGGTCAACACCTCGCGCCTGCCGCCCGACGTCGTCATGCTGCGCCGGGCCGAGATCGCCGAGGCGCTGGGCGAGGACGGCCGCGCGCTGCAGCTGGCGCAGAACGCGGCGCGGCTGGGCCCGTCGCGGCGCGACATCTACGCGACGTGCGCGCGCCTGGCCAGCCGGGTCGGCGATCTCGACGCCGCGCTGCGGGCCGCGCGCAGCGGCCTCGAGCTGATCGTCCCCGACGACATCGCCGCGCTGTCGAGCGCGCGGCTCGAGCTGGCCGAGCTGTGCAAGCGCGCCGGCGACACGATCGGCGCGGTCTACTACCACGAGCTGGTCGTCGCCGACGAGCCGCACCACGCGCGCTCGCTCGAGGCGCTGGCCGATCTCTACGTCGAGCGCGGCAACTGGGCCGGCGCGGCCCGCGCGCTCAAGGGCCTCGCCGCCACCGCGGCCTCGCCCGACCGCCGCGCCGAGATCCTCTACCGGCTGGGCGACCTGACCCTGGCCCGGCTGGGCGACGTCGCCGGCGCCGACGACGCGTTCCTGCGCGCCGCCGATCTCGACCCCAGCCACCAGCCGACGCTGCGCCGGCTGATCGACGTCTACTGGCGCGGCGGCGACGCCGCGGCGCTGCTCGAGATCGCGCAGGAGCTGGCCGCCGCCGGCGCCCTGCTCGAGCCGGCGACCGCCGCGCCCACGCTGGCCCGGGTCGCGATCGCCGCCGCCGCGGCCGGCGCGCTCAACCTCGCCGCGACCGTGGTCCAGAGCTTCGGCGCCGAGGCCCCGGCGCGGCTGGCCGGCGCGCTGGTCGAGCTGGTCGGGCGCGCCGGCGAGCTCGGCCTCGATGGTGGCGTCGCCGCGGTCGCCGAGCTCCACCGACGCGGCCACGGCCCGGCGCTGGCGACCGTCGCCGAGCCGGCCCGCGGGCTCGGCGGCGCCGGCCAGGCCGCGGCCCGGGCGCTCGACCAGGCCGCGCCGCATTGACCGCCCGCATTGACACCTCGCGGCGACGGCGACGTATAGTCGGCGTCTCCCTTCGCTGAGGTCTCGCAATGCTCGCTCGCTCGCGCTCGTTCGCTCGCTCGGTGCTCGGCGCCGCGCTCTCCGTCGCTCTCTCCACCGCGCCGGTGGCGGCCGTGGCCGTCGTCGGCGCCGGCTGCGGCGCCTCGGCCAGCTCGATCGGCGGCGGCGTCCACCGCGGTGGCGCCTCCGACCCGACCGCCTTCGCCGCGGCGATCACCGCCGGCGACGCCGCCTTCGCGCAGCGCGGGGACCGCGCCCAGCTCGAGCTCGCGATCGCCAAGTACGAGGAGGCGGTCAAGCTCAAGGACGACGACTACGAGACCTACGAGAAGCTGGCCCGCGCCAACTACCTCCTCGCCGACGGCTGGCTGTTCTTCGAGCAGGCCGAGAAGAAGGAGCTCTTCCTCAAGACCTACGAGAAGGGCTTCCAGTACGCCGAGCGCGGCCTCAAGGCCCGCTACCCCGGCATCGAGGAGCGGCTCACGGCCGGCGTCGATCTCAAGGACGCCGCGACGCTCGTCGACAAGCCCGGCATCGGGCTCCTGTACTGGTACGCGACCAACCTGGGCAAGTGGGGCAACGCCCAGGACATCACCGTGGTGCTGACCTACAAGGATCGCATCTACGCGATCATGGAGCAGGTCTACAACCTCGACACCCAGTTCTTCTACGGCGCCGCCGACCGCTACTTCGGCGCCTACTACTCGATCGCGCCCAGCTTCGCCGGCGGCGATCTCGACCGCAGCTGGAAGCACTTCGAGACCACGATGAAGATCGAGCCGCGCTACGTGGCCACCTTCAACCTGGTCGCCGAGTTCTACGCGCCCAAGAAGCAGGACGAGGCGCTGTTCGACTCGATGACCCAGAAGGTCCTCGACGCGCCCGTCGACATCATCCCCGAGCTCGCGCCCGAGACCGCGGTCGAGAAGCGCAAGGCCGAGCTCCTGCGCAAGCGCAAGGCCGACGGCGAGTTCCCGTTCTGAGCCGGACGTTGTCGGCGGTGGCGACGAAGCGACCGATGGCGAAGCGATCACCTCGTCGACGCCGCCCCGACGATCCGCGCAAGGCACGGGTTCGCCGCGCGGCTCGGTGAGCGGGCCGGCCCCGCCGTTGAATCCGAGCCACGCACCAGGCTCAGCGCGCGACCGGGCGGGCGATCGCTGGCGGCAACCACGACGGAGCGGGGGTCGCCAGGTGGACGCAGGTTCCGCGCTGAAACTCAGCGACGAGGATCGGCGCTGCGTCGGAGCCATCGTAGAGGTGGCTGAGATCGAAGACCGCGATCGCCGCTGGTAGGTTTCGGAGACTCCCGTCGTAGATCTCTCGGAGCCGCGCCGGAGGCGCGCTGTGGCCACCATCGAGCGCGCGCAACGCGACCCGTTCGATGTTGACTGCGACGTCGGAGGTCGCGATGTAGACGAGCTGTGTCAGGAAGCCGCCCGCCTTGGCCGCCACGGCCTGCCGGATCGCAGCGTCGCTCCGGAGGGTCGTCTCGACCGCGAAGCTGATCCGGCCGGCGATCTGCGCCGTGACGAAGGCCTCGCATTCCTGTTGCGCCTGCGTCCGCACATGGTCAGGGATAGCCACGTAGGAGCCGTGGAGCGCGCGACATCGGTCGTCGATATTGAAGTGGCTGTGGCCCGATGAGGCTACCGGGAACATCCGCGACTTGCCGCTCCCAGATGGCCCACCGACGACCAGCATGACCGGTTGGGGTGCCGCCACCGATCAGACATCCGTGCGTGAACCTGGCAGCATATCGTCGGGAAGATCGACCACCCGGCGTCCCTCGACATCGACCACACCCGCGTCGCGCAGGCGCGCCTGCTGATCACTGACCTGCTGAGCGCCGCGCGCGATCGATGTCGTACACCACGCGCGCAGGCCATCCGCGGCCGCCGCGAGGTCGGGCGGCTCGTTCTCCACCGCCGCGAGGTCGTAGCGGTACATGGCCCGGTCATGACGCAAGCCGACCGCCCTCGCATACTGGCTCACCAATTCTCGGCGCAGGTCGCGAGGGAGCTCGAGCCAACGTGCCGTCTCGACAAGGGTCAACGTCTCCACCGAGACCTGCAGCACCTTCCCCAACTCCTCGAGGCTCACGCCTCGCGCGATGCGCCCTGCCCTGAGCCACACCGAAAGCGCGCGCGACGCACGCGGGTTCGCGGGACGCTTGGTGGCGGCCCGGATCTTCTTCCGCTCGCCAGGCGGCTCACTCTTGGCTAACGCGGCCGCGCGCTTCACCGCTGTACCGTATCACGAACGATCACCTGCGGCCTGGACACCCATATCCACGTCGGGGCCGAGTGATTTCGGCGAGTTCACATCGCTGCGGGCGACGGGCCCGGGACGGCCTCTTGCACATGGCCGCGCCGTCCGGCGCTCGACGATGACGCCGAGCGGCAAGGGTACTTCGTCGAGGCGGGCGAAGGCAGCCTGCGCTCCTCAGTTCTCGTCGCGGCGGTCCTCCCCACCGCCGTCGCTCGGTGGCCGCTCCGGCCCGCGCAGCGGCGCGGTCGGCTCGTCCTTGACCTCGCGCGGGACGGGTTCGGCCTCGGGCACGAACAGCGCGAGCGCCGCGGTGCGCGCGCCGATCGGCGAGGGCGGGCCGCTCGCCTGCGCCAGCCGCGCGCGGACGAAGTCGGTCAGCACGATCGCGTCGGGCAAGATCGACTCGTCGATCTCCCGGAGGCTCGGCATCAGCTCGGCCAGGAACCGCGCGCCCTTCATCACCCCGGCCAGGTTGCCGAGCTGCACCGGCGCGAGCCGGGCCTCGGTCGCGCCGCCCGACACGCGCACGCCGCGCGCGCCGGCCAGGTGCCCGACCTTGACCGTCAGGTCGCACAGCACGCCGCGCCGCAGGTGCTCGGGGAACGAGTGGGTCGCCGCCGTCCACGTCAGGCGCCCCGGACGCCGGGTCGCAGCCACCCGGATCGGAGGCAGTGTGCAGATCGCGCGTCGGGAAGACGTGCATCAGCTCCGGTCGAGAAGGCGCGCGGCGAGGCGTCCGTCGCCGCGCGCTCGGCAGGCCGCGCGCCCGGGCTCCAGTGCGGAGGCTGACCTCGCGTCCACGACCGCCACCACCGGACCTCACCCCTCGCGGGTGATTCTCGGGTCGCGGCGCACCGGGTAGCGTGGCGCGATGAAGATCGTCCCACTCGCGTGTGTCGCGCTGGCGGCGTGCTCGTTCTCGGGGAAGCTGGGCGGCTCGACGCTGTCGTCGGGCTCGGGCCCGTCGTCGACGTCTTCGTCGAGCGGCGACTCGACCCGGCAGGCGCCGATGCCCGACGTGCGCGGCAAGACCCCGGCCGAGGCCGAGGCGCTGCTGCGGTCGGCCGGGTTCAACGTGGCCAGCACCACCGAGCTAGGTGAGGACCTGTGCGGCGAGGGCGAGGACCACCAGATGGCCAAGCAGGGCACGATCTGCAAGCAGCGGCCCGAGGTCGGCGCCACGACCTACGGCGGCACGGTGCGCCTGACGTACACGCTCGAGAAGGATGCGTGGGAGGGCGGCAGCAACGGCCCCGGCGAGTGGCGGCGGGTGCCCGACGTCGTCGGCAAGTCGATCGACGTCGCGCGCACGATGCTCGCCCGCGCCCAGCTGCCGATCGAGACCAGCTTCGAGGTGATCGAGGTTGTCGAGCCCGGCTGCGCCGCCAAGACGATCTGCAAGATCTCGCCCGGCCCCAAGCAGCGCAAGCAGGTGCGGATGCAAGGCCGCCTCTACGTCGGGCTGCCGCAGCCGCCGGTCGCGCCGCCGCCCGCTGCCACGCCGCCATCGGCCAACCCGATCGATCCGCCGCCGCCGCCACCGCCCGCCGCGAAGCCCGACACGTACTTCTGATCTGGAGCCCGCCATGACCCTCCCTCGCACACGCCGCGGTCGCGCGGTCCTGCTCTTCCTCGCCATCGCCGTCGCGGCGCTCGCCGCGTCGATCGCCTTCGCGGGCGACGCCGAGGATCGCGAGAGCTACATCCGCGACATCGACTCCAAGCTCGGCTCGGCCGCGGGCGAGCTGTCGGGCGTGAAGTCCGACTCCGACGACGGCGACGTCCGCGACGCCGACGGCTACGTCGATCAGGTCCGCGACCTGGTCAGCCGGCTCGACGGCGTGAAGGGCGACGACGCCAAGGCCCGCGAGATCGTCGACCGCTACCCCGGGTATGTCGAGAAGTACAAGCGCGCCAGCGCCGCGATGCACAGCCTGAAGGGCTACCAGAACGCCAACGTCACGATCATGAAGGCGTGCCAGGACAAGAACACCGAGCTGGTCGCGCAGGCCCGCGACTTCGAGAACCGCAACGACCCCGACGGCCTCGAGAAGCTGCCGCGGCTGGCGGCCGAGGCCAAGAACCTGACGGTGAGGTTCCTCGAGGAGGCCGAGAAGGCCCGCTCCCAGATGGAGGACTGGAAGCGCACGGTCCAGTACTTCGACGTGACCGACGGCACGTGGGGCGACGTGCGCAGCGTGCTGCACCGCGAGGCCGAGGAGATCTACAGCTACTTCAAGAGCGACCTCGACACGGCCAAGGAGCGGTGCCGCGACCTGGTCGCGGGCGCCGACCACCCGGTCGTGCGCGAGGTGCTCGGCAAGCTGGCCAACAGCTCGGCCGGGCGCAAGGAGGTGATGGACAACCTCACGCGGCTCCTGGGCGAGATGGCGGCCAAGCTCAAGGAGGTCCAGGGCGCCTCGGGGGTCTACGCGGTCGACAACGTCCGTGAGAAGCTCGACGCCATCGACAGCGCGCTCCAGATCCTCGACCGCACCCGCGGCGCCGACCCGAAGGCCAAGGAGCTCGCCGAGCGCTGGCCGGCGATCGCGCGCGAGGCCCGCGCGTCGCTCGCGCCGCTGCGTGAGCTCAAGACCAACCACCACGCCATGGACGAGCTGCCGGCTCGGTGCCGCGAGCTGGAGTCCAAGCTCGACAGCTTCATCGCCAGCAACGGCGACGACGCCGACGGCATCGACAAGATCCCGGCGTTCGCGACCGAGCTAGGCAACCCGGTCATCGTCGGGCTCGCCAAGGCCAAGGAGCGCCTCAACCAGATGGCGCGCGACCGCGACTCGGTCCAGCGCTTCAGCAGCTCCGAGGGGCCGTGGGCGGCGGTGTCAGCCGCGTACAAGGACGCCTCGTATCATATCTACGAGGAGTTCGAGGACACGCACGAGAGCACCCTCGAGGCCTGCCAGTACCTGGTGAAGACCGTCGACCACCCGAAGGTGAAGACGGCGCTCGACAAGCTGCGCTCGAACTCCGGCGCCGCGATCGACGTCCTCACGCGGGAGGTCAACGAGACCGTGCTGCGGGCCAAGGACACCTACCGGCTCGACTGCGAGGCGATGACCAAGATGTGGGAGGCCTACTGCGAGCTCGACTGGGAGCCGATCGAGGACACCGACACGTCGAAGGCCGACAGCACCGCCGCGTCGCTCAAGAGCTCGATGCAGGCCAAGATGGGGCCGCTGATCGCCGAGATGGCCAAGCTCGAGGTCCGAGCCAAGGCCCTGACCCGTCGCCGCGAGACCAAGGACCAGGCGACCCGCCTGCTCGTCGCCCTGGCCAAGGAGCAGGAGCGCCTCGAGCGCCTGGCGCCCAGCCAGGTCTGGCGCGGCGTCAACGACACGATGAAGTTCTACGCCACCGAGTGGGGCAAGCAGCAGCACCGCCGCATGACCGCCAGCTTCAGCTGCGACGTCGGCGACCAGCCGTTCGGCAGCGCCGGCCGGCCCGACTGCATCAAGGCCAACGGCTGCATCATCCTGGAGTTCAAGTCGAAGGATGACGATGCGCGCGCGGACGGAGAGAAGAAGCTGAGCGAATACCTGCCCCAAGTGTTGGCCTACTACCAGGCCCACCTGGACAGCGGCAACAAGACCGCTCCGGACAGCGACAAGGGCGGCAAGGCAATCATGAAGGCGTTCGAAGACTACGGTTGCATCAAGGACAAGCGCATCGACCTGCGGACGAAGGTCGAGCCGTACGACATGTGCGACCGGGTCTACAAGTGCGTCGAGAACTGAGCGAGCGGACCTGCGCGTTCCTCTGGGTTACCGCGCCGCCGCGAGAGATCGAGCCGCTGATCGCGGCGTTGCTGCAGGCGTTCCGCGACTTCGGCGAGAAGCCTCGGCGGATGTGGCCGCTCACCCGCACCAAGAAGAACAGCTACAGCGAGGCTCGGTTTGTGGCAGCGGTGCGCGCCGACGAGACCACGTCAGTGACGGTCAAGGGGCTCGGGCTGGCGCAGGTCTCCGTTCATCTCGACCTGCGCACCGATCGTCGCTACCCCGACTTCTCGCCCAAGCGATACGTCGAGCTGACCGCGCCGGTCGTCACGCCCGACGACCCGCGCTTGCTCGAGTTCCTCCGAACTGCGTGCGCGCTGTATCCTGTGTCGCAGGGCGGCGTGTTCCGCGCCGAGAACCCCGACCATGCCGGCGCCGAGGCGTCGTTGTGCAACACCAGCACGTTCGACCCTGAGGCATCCAGGCGGATCGACTTCGACGCGGGCAATCGCGACGATGCCTCGCTCAAGGTCCGCCGCCTGTACCCGGTCACGATCATCGGTCCCGAGATCTGGGCGGCGCTGCCGCCGCTACCTGAGGTCGCCCCGCCGCTGGTGGTCCGCGACCTGGCCGACTGCAAGATGGTCACGGCCTGGCCGACGCTGGTCGACCCGCACGACCTGCAGTTCCTGCTGGGCACGCGCGCGCTGCGCCGCTGGCTGTGGCCGCACACGATCCAGAACCCGGCCGACGATCCGCACGAGGTCGACATCCGCCTCAAGTGGGCCGAGCTGCTGCCGTGGTAGGCGGGCGGAGGCGGTACGTGCAGGCGGGACGGCTTGCGCGACCAGGTTCGACGCCGGGCCCGCGCCGCTGGACTGCTGGCTGCCAGCTGCTGCATCGCGGCGTGCGGCGAGGCGCCGCCGACGACCTGGGCAGCACGATGACGCGCGACCAGGCCCAGCACTGGGGCGCGTCCTGCGGCCATCTCGTGCCAGCCTCGGGCCGGACTGGGCGCTCACCGTCACCCAACCCCGCCCCTCTCCGTGACGCGGACGAAGCGCCAGGGACCGCGCGCGGCGATCGCTGCTCTTGCCGCGTCTTCATCCAACGATGAACCCCGGGTCGCCGTCCTGGCCGTCCTGGCCGTCCTGGCCGTCCTGGCCGTCCTGGCATCAATGCCACTCACAGGACTCACAGGATCCTTCCCTGGATCACGCGTTGTTCGATGTAGTGATCTGCCAGCACTCTGCTCATGAGATCCCATCTATTGAATTGGCCAAGAAGTCGCGACGACGCGCCCCCGGGAGCCGAGCGGCGACTTCGGCGGCACCGCCGGCCGGCCCGGCCGGCGGTGGCCACGGCCAGGTCGGCAGCGGCAACGACAGCCTGATCCACCGCTGCCCCCCCGGGGCCCGGACCAGGCTGACAGCGAGGAAGCAGGCCCATTCCTTACCGTGCGGCAGCCGATCGATTCACGAGTCAGCTGCGCACGAGTCACACCCAGACGACGACCCGTGACAGATCACATCGCCGAATCACACGCCACTCGGCCACAGGAGCGCCACAGGCTGACCGGCCCTGGGTGAATCGGGGTGAATCCCCTCTGCGCTTGGCGATGAAGCGCGAAAAACTCCCGTTGAGCCGGGGAGTTCTCTGAGGCATTCTTCGTACTCGGTAGGGGCAGTGGCACGCGTCGGCCTTGCAGAAGGAGCGGGACATGTCGGGAACTCGAAGCAACGACGATCGGCTCGCGAACCTCTATGGGGACGTCGAGGCGCCGTTGTCCTATGGCCGGGGCGGAGTCGCCCCCGGCAAGCGGAGCCTGACCGCGAGCCTGTTCTCGTCGAGGCCGCGGCTCGCGGTACCCAGCTTGCTCGAGGGCAACGCCAGCGCGGGTGCCCGCGGACCTGGACCGACCGCGGGGCCGCTGCTGGTCGAGGACGGCGGGCCGGCGGGGCCCCACCAGATGACCAAGAGCCAGTTCCTCGCCGAGGTCGCCGCGATCATGCCGGGCGAGGACGTGTCGCAGTGGCAGGCGAAGGCGTGTTCCGCGATCGAGACCGAGCTGAAGACGCGCGTGCCGAGCGCCGCGGGTGCCCGCAGCGCGCGCGAGTACGTCAGCGCGATCCGGGCCCAGGCGACCCAGCCGGCCGATGCCGCACCGGCGGTCGGCGGCCTGGCTGCGCTCCTGGCCTCGCCCAACGAGCACGCCGCCGCCGACTTCATGCGCTCGGGCCAGATGGGCGCCGGCCAGGCGCTGGGCGGATCGGCGCGCGCCGCGATGGAGGCTGCGTTTCTCCACAGCTTCAGCGACGTCCGGATCCACACCAGCGAATCGGCCGGCCAGCTCGCGGCGGCGCTCGGCGCGCGCGCGTTCACGGTCGGCAACCAGATCGCGTTCGCGCCTGGCCTCTACGATCCCGGCTCGCCGCTCGGTGACGCGCTGCTCGCCCACGAGCTGGCCCACGTGGTCCAGCAGCGCGGCGCCACGTCGCTCGGGGGCGGCAGCAGCGCCGCCCTCGAGGCCGACGCCGACCAGGCGGCGGCGCTGGCGGTCTCGGCGCTGCACGGCGGCGAGATGTCGGCGCAGACTCCCGCGAAGCCATCACTGCAGGCCGGCTACGGCCTGCAGCGTTGCCCTGGCGGCGGCGGCGGTGGCGGCGCCAGCGCACTGACGTTCAGCTCGTCGGCGTTCGCCGCCGGCGCCGGCGGGTCGGTCACGGCGACGCCGACCGCCTCACAGTTGCAGGTCCAGAGCAGCGCGTACGCATCGACGGGCACGGTCCAGGCCACGGGCGGTACCAACGCGGACGCGGCCGGATGGGACGTCGGGTATCTGCAGACCGTGACCTCCTTGACGCCGATCGGGACCTATACCCGCCCCGCCGCCGGCACGCCGACCCAGCTCGCCATCACCGTCCCGAACAACACGCGCGATGGCAATCCGGCCGGGACCGCGCCCTGGTACGACAGCGCCAACCCGGCGGGGACCAAGGCGTTCACCACGACCGGATCGACGGAGACCGTGACGCTGTGGGATCGGCCGAGCATGACGTTTCCGTGGGATACTCCAGACGGCGTCGGCAAGCTCGCCAGCACCAGCGGCAAGGCCAAGTTCGCGGCGTGGGTGGCGGTCCGCAAGCGCGCGAGCCCAAACACGGTCCAGTACATCAACTGGGAGACGTGGGAGGTGGACTTCTCGACGACGACCAACTACGCGGCGAGCGGTGCCAAGACCGTCGCCGGGATCACCGGCGCGACGACCGCCACTGGATCGGGTGCAGGTCAGGGCGCGAACACGCCCAACCTCACCGGCACGGTCGGCAACAACCTGATCGCCCTCACGTGGACCTGACGTCGACCTGCCGTCGCGCCGGGCTGGCGGCGCTGGTGCTGCTCGCCGGCTGTAGCAAGGGCCGCAACGATGTCCACGACGGAGTTGTTCGCGTGAACCCACAGCAACAAGGTCTCTACACCCCGCCCGCGACGACCTCGGTGGACCTGGCCGGCGTGATCGCGGTCCGATGCACCGCGACGCCCCGCGCGGAGGCGCCGGTCGGCGCGGTGGCGGCGGGTGGGTTCCCGGGCCTTTACCGCCGCGACTTCGATCTCACCGACTGCACCGCGGTCCGGGGTCGGCTCGACGCCGAGGTCCGCGCCATCCACGGCTACACCCTGCTGGCCCCGCTCCAGCGCGTCGACGAACCGCTGAGCCCGACCCTGGCCCTCGACGGCGGGCGCGCCTTCGACCGCCCCGCCGCGGGTCCGGTGCCGATGCTGGTGCTGGTCGGCGGTCCGGCCGTGGCCGCGCCGATGGGGTTCCAGGGCCGGGTCGCGACGCTCGTCGACGTCGCCGGGGTCGAGCTCGCTGAGCCGGTGCGGGCGTTCACGCTGACCGGCGCCGACCTCGGGCTGGCGACCGCGCTGTCCACGCTGGTCGGCTGGCAGCCGGCGCGATCGGTGGCGACGGCGAGCGCGGCCCGCGCGTCCGGTCACGCGCTGGTCGCGATCGACGCGCTGCGGGTCGCCGTCGCCGACAGCGCCACCGACCAGGTCGAGCTCCTGGCGGTGGATCTCCTGGACCCGAGCCGCCCGGCGGCCGTGCGGGTCGCGGCCATCGAGTTGCTGGGCGCCGCGATCGCCGCCGCGCCGGTCGGCTCGGCCCAGGCCGATCGGTTGATCACCGCCGCGGTCGGCGGCTGGGAGGCGGAGCGGCGCGCCCACGTCGACACCGCCTACGCATCGGCGCTCAGCCGCACGGTGCCGCAGCTCCGCGGCTCGGCCCAGCTCGCGCGCGCCCGCGCCCTCGCCGTCGATCACCAGCTCGACCAGCTCACCAAGCTCCTCCACCAGCTCGCGGCCGATCTGGAGTGACGTGCTCGACGCCGTGAATCGCACGCTCGACGGGCTGGTGCGACCCGAGGTCCCGATCCTCGGCCGACCGCGCTCGGCGTTCCGGGTGTGCGGGTTCGCTGGCGCCGTCGCCGCCGCCGCGCTGACGATCGGGCTGGCCTGGTACACCGGGCTGTCGATCGCCCCGGTCGCGATCCTCCTCGTGACCGCCATCGTGGTGTTCCTCGTCGGCGCGATCGCCAGCAAGGCGATGCGGGGCGCGCCGAACCTGGTGTTCCATCGCCACGCGATCGCGATCGGCGCGGCGGACGCGGGTGTGCTCGCGGTGCTGGGCGAGCCGGCGCTGCCATACCTCGACCTCGTCGGGCTCGGGCTCGGCGCGTTCCTGGCCTGCGGTCGGGTCGGCTGCCTGATGGTCGGGTGTTGTACCGGCCGGCCATCGCGGCTCGGCGTCCGCTACCGGCGCGAGCACGTCGACACCGGGTTCTCGCCGGTGCTGGTCGGCGTGCGGTTGTTCCCCAGCCAGGCCGTCGAGGCGGTCGGTGTGCTGGCGCTCACGACCGGCGGCGCGATCCGCGTCGCCCTCGGCGCGCGCCCGGGCGCGGTGCTCGCGATGCTCGTCGTCGGCTACGCGGTCAGCCGGTTCGTCATCGAGCTCACCCGCGGCGACCGGTTCCGGCCGGTCGTGGGCGGGTTCTCCGAGGCGCAGTGGATCGCCGCGCTGGCGGTCGGCGCCGTGATCGCCGCCGGGCACGACGGCCTCATCCCCGAGGAGCGCTGGCACGTCGCCGCCGTGGTCGGCCTGGGGTTCGCGATGTTCTTCATCCTGTCGTGGCGGTACCTGAGCGACACGCCGCGCCACCAGTTGCTCCATCCGCGCCATATCCACGAGTGCGCGGTGGCCCTCGATCGGCTGGGCTCGTCGCCGTCGTCGCCGGGCCGCGCGATCACGGTCGCCACGACCTCGCTCGGGGTCCGGCTGTCGCTGGCGCCGCTCGCGACGCCGTCGGGGCGAATCGAGCACGTCGCGATCTCGCACCGCGACGGCCCGATGCCGATCGAGGCCGCACGGATCATCACCGACCTCATCTGCCAGCTCCGACCATCGGCCGGCCGCCACCAGATCGTCTGCGGCGCGCGCGGGGTGTTCCACCTGTTGATTCACCGCTGAACCGTGAGGCCTCATGGACGAGCCTGACCCGCAGCCCGCACCGCCCATCGTCGCTGCCCCCGCGCTCCGCCGCGATCTCGACGACGGCCTCCGGTTCGCGCACGTGCTGGCGATGCAGACCAAGCGCGACGTCACCGAACTGGCGTCGCGCTTCTTCGCGCTGCTCGAAGAGATGGCGAGCCGCGGCCAGCTCGACCTGCCGAAGTACGACGAGCGGCGCGCGCTCCGGCTCGAGCAAGAGGAGCAGCGCGCTGCCAGCCGGGCCCACGTCCAGATCGCACCGGTGCCCGACAAGTACGCGCTCACCGACCTGCCCGACATCGACTGCGCCGCGCGCATTCCGCTGTGCCGGGCGCGGTGCTGCACGCTCACGTTCCCGCTCTCGTTCCAGGATCTCGACGAGCGCGTCGTGCAGTGGGAGTACGGCCGGCCGTATCAGATTCGCCGCCGGTCCGACGGCTCGTGTACCCACTGCGCACCCGACACCCGCCAGTGCGGCGTCTACGCGCAACGGCCCGCGGCGTGTCGCATCTTCGACTGCCGTCAGGACTCGCGGATCTGGCTCGACTTCGAGCGCCGCATTCCGGCCCCCGAGCCGGACCCGGCCCGCGTCGCGGCCGAGCCGTCGAGGTAGCGAATCGACTCCTTTCTTCTGCGCTACCGGCGCCGACGTGGCGGCGATGGCCGCGTCAGCGCCGACAGGTGTGGGTCGACTTCGGGAGGCGCCCGGCGGCGACCAACGTCTTGCCCGCGCGATACAACGTCTCGGCCTGGGCCTCGTCCGCGTGGGCGGGGATGGGGCCATCGGCGTCGCTGGGCGATCGGCGGACCACCGCAGCATGAACGACGTCGCCACGGCGGCGGGTCGACGCCCCGCCCCGCCGACGATCACCGCTGGCGCCCGAGCGATCCGTCGGTGGCCGACGCAGGTCGCGGCTACGGCGCCGGGGTCGGCGCAGGCGCGGTCATGCGGTCGCCGCGCAGCTCGACGCCGCGCTGGACGACGATCATCTCGACGGCGTGGCCGTCGACGATCCGGAAGCGGACCTGGGCGCCGAGCTCGACGACGACGTAGCGGCCGCCGCCCTGGGACTTGAGCGCGGGGCCGACGGCGCCGGCCGGACCGACGCGGAGGACGCCGTCGGTGTAGCTGACCGGCACCTCCTGATCGACCATCTCGAAGCGGTAGGTGCCGAGCAGCGGCGCGGCCTCGTCGGCGCCGACCGGCAGGTCGAGGACCTGGGGCACGGGCACGTCGAGGACGACGCGGGCGAGCGCCTCGCCGAGATCGCTGGCGACCGGGCTGGGCGTGTTGACCAGCACCGCGATCGCGAGCTCGTCGGCCGGGTAGTAGGCGACCCAGCTGACGAAGCCGTTGATGCCGCCGCCGTGCGAGATGACCGGGTGGTCGCCGAGGACGCCGACGCCGAGGCCGAAGCCGTAGGGGTAGGTCGTGCCGTCGGCGAGCCGCACCGGCGTCGTCATCTCGGTGAACGCCGCCGGGGTCACGACCTGGCCGGTGGCGAGGGCGCGGATCCAGGTGGTCAGATCGGCGACGGTCGAGCACAGCGAGCCGGCCGCGTACGGGTGGGCCATGTCGAGCGGGTCCGCCGGCACCAGCGCGCCGTCCTTGGCCTCGTAGCCGCGCGCGTCGCGCGGCCCGGTCTGGGTCGGCCGGCAGTACGCGGTGTCGGCGAGGTGCAGCGGCGCGACCACGCGGTCGCGCACGAACTCGGCGTAGCTGACGCCGGCGGCCCGCTCGATCACCAGCCCGAGCAGGTAGTAGCCCGAGTTGCTGTACGCCCACTTCGCGCCCGGCGCGAAGTCGAGCGGCTCGGCGGCGAACTTCGCGACCAGGTCCGCGCGCGGCATGGCGTCGGCCTGGTGGGTCTCGAACCACGGCAGGTCGGTGTAGTTCTTGACGCCGCCGGTGTGGGTCAGGAGCTGACGGATCGTGATGACCTGCCCGCGGGTCGGGTAGTCGGGCAGGAACCGCGTGATCGGATCGTCGATCGCCAGCGCGCCGTCGGCCGCCAGCAGCACGATCGCCGCGGCGGTGAACTGCTTGGTCACCGAGCCGACGCGCAAGATCGCGTCCGCCGCCATCGGCGCCTTGGCCTCGAGGTCGGCCTGGCCGTAGCCGCGGATCAAGATCGGCTGACCGCGCTGGACCACCGCGACCGTCAGCCCGGCGATCGGATGGTCGGCGTCGGCGAGCCGGGCCCGGGCCAGGCCGTCGAGCCGCTGGGCCAGCGCCGAGTCGGGCGCCGGTGCCGGCGGCGGCGCGGCGACCGGCGCGGCGTGATGAC
The DNA here is from genome assembly GCA_016717005.1 of Myxococcales bacterium. NCBI lineage: Bacteria > Pseudomonadati > Myxococcota > Myxococcia > Myxococcales > Myxococcales bacterium. The sequence continues at coordinate 260,618 of JADJUF010000007.1, forward strand.
AACCGACCAGGACCAGCGCCAGCGCGCCGGCGACCAGCGCGCCGGCGACCAGCGCGCCGCGGCGCGCGCGCCGATGGATCGAACGCAGCGAGACGATCGAGAGGTGCGACATCGCGGCCGAGCATAGCCCCGGCCGCGCGACGCGACGACCGGGCCAGGCGCGGTACGGTCCCGCCATGCGCCGAGCTCCTGGCCTGAACGCGTCGCCGCCCGAGGACACCGTGATCGCGGCGCTCGAGGGGTGCCACGAGCGCATCCGGCGGTTCGGCGGCCTGGCCGAGCGCGTCGCGGTCGAGGCCGCCACCGACGCCGAGCGCGCCGAGGCCGCGGCCGCGGTGGTCCGCTACTTCACGATCGCGCTGCCGCTGCACGCCGCCGATGAGGACCTCAGCCTGGCGCCGCGCCTGGTCGGCCGCGACGCCGCGCTCGACGCCGCCCTGGCGCGCATGACCGCCGACCACGTCGAGCACGCCGCGGTGCTCGACCCGGTGCTGGCCCTGTGCCGCCAGCTCGCGGCGGCGCCCGCGACCCACGCCGCGCTCGCGCCGACGCTGGGCCCCGCGGCGGCGGCGATGGTGGCGGCGTTCGCCGCGCACCTGGCGCTCGAGGAGGCGATCGTGTTCCCGGCGGTCGCGGCGCTGCCGGCCGCGGTCCAGCGCGAGCTCCGCGCCGAGATGCTGGCGCGCCGGGCGTAGGCCGTGGCCGGGGCGAACAGAATGGGCTAGCCTCGCCGCATGAAGCAGGTGCGTCGCTATCGACGAAGGGGGAAGGGAGGTGGGCTCATCGATGAGTGGCCATCGACGGCGATGGCACCGGAGGAACTCGCAGAGCGAGTAGCGTACATTGGCAGCGCGGAGCACAAAGCGCGGCCCATCGATCCCGCCTTCGACTTCGCGCCTGCCCTTCGGTCTGACGCCTCGCGGTGCGACCCGGCGGCCACGAAAGACCAGGCCCAGGCCGCGCTCCAGGAGGCCGTCCGACGACGATGTGTCAGCCGCGTCTTCGTCGGTGAGTTCCCCCAATACGTATGGGGCTGGTTAGACGGCGCGCACGCGGCGCGCCTCATCAACAGCGAAGCGGGCTGGTACAAGGCGTGGCCGATCACCCGCGATGAACTGCCCGCGGATCACGAGGGGGTCCTCACCCCGCTCGAGCCCGACCAATGACGCGCCTCCAGTTCCTGATTGAGTGGGAGGAGGCGCCGGGGGTCCGGTCGCCGGTCGTCGCCGCGACCTGGGCGCGCCTCGAGATTCGTCTCGATGGGCGCCCGATCACCCAGTTCTGGAGTGAGTCAGCGAACGCGGTTCGCACGGGTGTCTACGGTTCGATCTTCCCGCTCGCGCGGTGGCTGACGACGAATTGGTGGCACCTGACGAGCGAGGGCCTCCCGACGCTAGAAGTGATGCGCGGCGGCCGCCGCGCGCCCGCGCGCGCCCGCGCTTGGGTGGGGCGCCACTGCTTCGTGTACGCGCGGGATGGGATGGCCTACCCCGACCTCTCGTTCTACCGGGAGGACGAAGATCGCGTCGGCGTCCGCTGGGTCGCCGATCCGTCGACGGTCACGACGGCGGGGAGGTTCCTCGGCGACGGCGTCGCTCAACTCAATCGGCGCGATGTCGAAGTCGCACTCGCCAGCGTGATCGAGAGCGTGATCGAGCGCACGACGGCCATCGAGCACGAGGACCTGACCGAGTTGCGCAGCGACTGGCGGGCGATCGGCTCTGCCGATGGCGATGAGCGCACGCTATGCGAGCGCCTTGCGACCCTCGGACAGGACCCGTACGCCCCAGATCTCGATGAGCATGTCGAGTTCCTCCTCGCGAACCCCATCGATCTCACCGAACCCGTCTTGCGCGACGTCCTTGCGGCGACCGACGCCACGCGACTTGGAGGCGCGCTCGCGGCCGCGCACACCCTGGTCGCGCGACTGCCACTCGCGACGCGCAGCCATCACCCGCCGTTTGACCCGGTCTACGACGCACGCCCCTACGTCGCCGGATATCGCCGCGCTGACGCGTTTCGCCGACAGTTCGCGATCGACCCGACGCAACCGCTGCGCGATCTCGACGCCGCCATCGAGCGCGCGATTGGCGTGATCGATCAGCAGTGGGTCTCCATCGACGAGACTGGCATCGAGGGCGCGATCCAGCGCAACGGCACCTGCGCGATCGCTGCGGCCGGCCGGGCGGTCCCCTCGTCGCGACGATTCCTGCTGGCCCGAGCGCTGCACCACTGGACCTGCGTGACAACGGAGCACTCGTCTCGACGACTGTTGACCCGGGCGACCGACTGGCAACAAGCGGCGTCGCGTGCGTTCGCGGCGGAGCTGCTCGCGCCAGCGGCAGCCCTGACCGCGAGGATGCGCGATCACGGCGCATGGGACCTGATCGAACTCGCCGACGAGTTCCAGGTCAACCCGATGGTCATTGCGCGCCAGATCGAAAATCACGGACTTGGGTAAGGCTGCGCGAGATCCTCCGATGTTGTGGCCGGCCGGAAGGACGCCCGGCGGACTCGCCGGCATGACGGCTCCGTGGATCGACGACCGCGTCCCGCGCTGAGATCCCGTAGGCCGGCGCGTCCTCGCCGCGCGCCCGGCGCTCACGCCCGCTGCGGCGGCGCAGCCATCGCGAAGCCGCCGGCGAGCGCGCTGGTCGCGAGTTGCTGCTCGAGGATCGCGACCTCGGCCTCGGCCTGGGCGAGCTGATACCAGGTCACCGCGAGATCTGCGGACACGGTGATCGCGGCGGCCTGGAGACCGAGCGCCGAGGTCCGGGCGCTGGCGGCGGCGCCGTCGCGGGCGGCGCCGATGCCGCTCCGCAGCGCGCTGCGGAACCTGCAGCGACGGCCGCGGACGCCCGCGGGATCCCGCGATCCCGATCGCGAGCCGGCGTGGCAGCCGCGGACCTCGACTGCGGTTCCGGCCGGTCCGCCGCAGCCTGCGGCACCGCAGGATCTGCAGATCGACCCCGCAAGCACGCGACATCGCGGCGCGACGCGCTGGGCCCGACGGTTGCACTACCAGCGGCCATGAAGCCCATGTCCTCGACGCCGGCGCCGCTGCGCATCGCGCGCCGGATCGCCCCGATCCTCGCCGTCGTCGCCGTCGTGGTCGGCGGGTCGCTCGCGTGGCACCACTACCGCAACCAGCCCGCCACGGTCACCTACACCACGACCGCGGTCGAGCGCGGCGCCGTGCGCCAGCTCGTGACCGCCTCGGGCACCTTGTCGCCGGTGCTGCGCTCGACGGTCGGCAGCCAGGTGTCGGGTCGCATCACCGAGATCCTCGTCGACTTCAACGACCACGTGACGCGCGGCCAGGTGCTGGCGCGCCTCGACAAGCAGCTGCTCCAGGGCCAGGTCGCGCAGGCCCGGGCCCGCCTGGCGTCGGCGCGCGCTGAGCTGACCCGCGCGCAGGTCACCGCGGCCAGCGCCAAGGTGACCTACGACCGCGCCGCCGGCCTGATCTCGTCCGGCGCGATCGCCGCCGCCGACGTCGACGCCGCCAAGGCCGCGCGCGACACCGCCGCCGCGTCGATCGTCGCCGCCAAGGCCAGCATCGTCGAGGCGCAGGCGTCGCTGGCCGCCGCCCAGGTCAACCTCGAGTACACGACGATCACCGCGCCGATCGACGGCGTGATCATCTCGCGCTCGGTCGACGCCGGCCAGACCGTCGCCGCCTCGCTGCAGGCGCCCGAGCTGTTCGTGATCGCCGGCGACCTCGCCAAGATGGAGCTGCACGCCGCGGTCGCCGAGGCCGACGTCGGCCAGCTCGCCGACGGCATGACCGTCGAGCTCGCGTTCGACGCCTACCCCGAGCGCACCTTCGTCGGCGCGGTCCGGCAGGTCCGCAACCAGGCGACCACGACCTCGAACGTCGTCACCTACGACGCGGTCGTCGCGGTCGACAACGCCGACGGCGCGCTCCGCCCGGGCATGACCGCGACCGCGACGTTCGTGGTCGCGTCGAGCGACGGCCTCGTGGTCGCGGCCAAGGCGCTCAAGTACCGCCCCGCCGGCGCCCCGCCGCCGCCCGGCCGCGCCCGCAGCTCCGAGGGCCGGCGCCCCGCCGACACAAGGCCCGCCGCCGACACGCCCGCCGCCGACACGCCCGCCACCGACACGCCCGCCACCGACACGCCCGCCACCGACACGCCCGCCACCGACAAGCCCGCCACCGACCGGCCGCGTACGCCGCGGGCCGCGGTCTGGGTGCTGCGCGCCGGCGTGCCGGTCCGGGTCCCGGTCACCGCCGGCCTCACCGACGGCACCACCACCGTCGTCACCGGCCCTGACCTGAAGGACGGCGACCTCGTGATCACCGCCGACTCGTCGAGCAGGTCGGGCGCGGCCAGCGCGCGCGGCGCCAGCGCCCGCGGCGGCGCCGGCGGTCGACGCGGCGCCCCGCCCCCGCTGCTCTGACCCACCGCCCACCAGGAGCCCACCATGTCCGCCCCCCTCATGGACGTCCACGCGCTGACCCGTCGCTACGGCACCGGCGACGCGATCGTGCACGCGCTGCGCGGCGTCGACCTGCAGATCAGCGCCGGCGAGTTCGTCGCGGTCATGGGCCCGTCGGGCTCGGGCAAGTCGACGCTGATGAACCTGCTCGGCTGCCTCGACGCCCCGACCACCGGCGTCTACATGCTCGACGGCGAGGACGTCGCCGGGTTGTCGCGCGATCGCCTGGCCGAGGTCCGGAACCGCACGCTCGGCTTCGTGTTCCAGAACTACAGCCTCCTGCCGCGCACGTCCGCGCTCGAGAACGTCGAGCTGCCCGGCCTGTACGCCGGCACGCCGCGCAAGGAGCTCAGGGCGCGCGCGGTCGAGGCGCTCACCCGGGTCGGGCTGGCCGACCGCCTGGACCACCACCCCAACCAGCTCTCGGGCGGCCAGCAGCAGCGCGTCGCGATCGCGCGCGCGATCGTCAACCGGCCGGCGGTGATCCTGGCCGACGAGCCGACCGGCAACCTCGACACCCGCACCAGCCTCGAGATCATCACGCTGTTCCAGGCGCTGTCGCGCGACGGGATGACGATCGTCTACGTGACCCACGATCCCGAGACCGCGGTCTTCGCGTCGCGCCGCATCGTCGTGCGCGACGGCCGGATCGTCACCGACACCCGGCAGCAGCCCGAGGACGCCGCCGCGGCGCTCGCCGCGCTGCCGGCGATCGAGGAGGAGCTGTCATGAACCTCTGGCGCACCACCCTGGTCGCGCTGTCGGCGCTCGGCCGCACCAAGGCGCGCTCGCTGCTCACCGTCCTCGGCGTGATCATCGGCGTCGGCGCCGTCATCGCGATGGTCTCGATCGGCGAGGGCGCCAAGGCCCGGGTCGCCGCCCAGTTCGAGGCGATGGGCACCAGCACGCTGGTCGTCACCTCGGGCGCGTCCACCGCCGGCGGCGCGCGCGGCGGGGCCGGCTCGCAGCCGACCCTGACCTGGACCGATCTCGACGCGATCCGGGCGCTGCCCGAGGTCGGCGCCGCCGCGCCCCAGCTGCGCGGCAACGGCCAGCTGCTCGCCGACGGCAGCAACTGGCAGGCGCCGATCACCGCGACCACGTCGGCCTGGTTCACGGTCCGCGCCTGGGCCGCCGCGCGCGGCGAGCTGCTGAGCCCGGCCGACGACGCCGGCGCGCGCAAGGTCGCCGTCATCGGCAAGACCGTCGCGACCAACCTGTTCGGCGACGACGACCCGATCGGCCAGACCATGCGGATCGATCGCACCCCGTTCATCGTGATCGGCGTGCTCGAGGCCAAGGGCACGTCGGCGATGGGCCAGGACAGCGACGACGTCGTCGTCATCCCGGCCAGGACCTTCCTGTCGAAGGTGTCGGGCGGCAACGCGCGGTTCCTGTCGGGTCAGGTGATCGTGATGGCGGCGTCGCCGGACACCGCCGGCGCCAAGCTCGCGATCGAGGAGCTCCTGCGCGAGCGGCACAAGCGCCGCGCCGGCGAGCCCGACGACGTCTCGGTGCGCGACCTGAGCGAGATCGCGAAGGCGCAGGCCGCGAGCGCGAGCACGATCACGTCGCTCCTGGCCGGCGTCGCGCTGGTGTCGCTCCTGGTCGGCGGCATCGGGATCATGAACATCATGCTGGTCAGCGTCACCGAGCGGACCCGCGAGATCGGCCTGCGCATGGCGATCGGCGCCAAGCCCCACCACGTCCGGCGCCAGTTCCTGATCGAGGCGGTCGTGCTGTCGCTCGCCGGCGGGGTGCTCGGCATCGGCTTCGGCTTCGCGGCCGGCGAGTACATGGCGGCCAGCTTCGGCTTCCCGCTGCTGGTCCGCCCCGACGTCGTGATCATGTCGGTCGCGGTGTCGGCCGGCGTCGGCGTGCTGTTCGGGTTCTACCCGGCCCACCGGGCGTCGCGGCTCGATCCGATCGTCGCGCTGCGGCACGAGTGAGCGCGGGCCGGGGCGACGCGCGCGCCCGCGGTCAGAGCGGCTTGCCGATCTGCGCGCAGACCGTCTTGGCCTTCTCGGCGTCGCCGTAGTACCGGTTGATCCCCTCCATGCCCTGGCCCTGCATCTGGACGCAGGAGAAGACGACGCCGTCGGTCGGGCACGCGCCCTCGAGGAAGATCTGGCCCTCGGCCGAGCACCGGGCCTTGGCCTCCTGGGCGGTCCAGGTCGAGCCGGTGTACTCGAGGCAGACCTTGAGCTCGCCGGTGGTCGCGCGCTGATCGCACGCGGCGATGACCTTGCCGGCCTTGGGCACGGTGGCGCCGCCGCCGCCGCCGCCGGACTCTTCCTTCTTCTTGCCGCAGGCCAGCGCGAGCGGGGCCACGAGCATGACAACGAGGATGCGATGGTTCATCGGGCCATCGTCACCGGCCTGCGGCGCGATGTCGCGGCCCCGGGGGTGGATTTTCGATGGCGACCGATCAGCCGCGTCGTCCGCGTCCACCGGCGGTGACGGCGATCCGCCGCCAAACAGGACCCGCGCCCGGCGCGGTCGACGCGCAGCGACGATGGCCCTGCGGCCGGTTCCGCGCCGCGGCGCTGGCCGACCCGGCGCCGCCGCGGGCACCATGCCGGCATGACCACCGGCACCGTCTCGCTCGACCGTCGCGGCCACGTCCTCGTCATCGGTCTCGATCGCGCCGCCAAGCGCAACGCCTTCGACCTGCCGCTGTGGGACGCGCTGTGCCGCGCCTACGGTGAGCTCGATCGCGACGACGACCTCCGGGTCGGGGTGCTCCACGCCCACGGCGATCACTTCACCGGCGGCCTCGATCTGCCGCAGTGGGCGCCGGTGTTCGCGAGCGGTCAGTGGCACATCCCCGACGGCGGGCTCGATCCGCTCGGCCTCACCGGCCCGCGCCTGCGCAAGCCGATCGTCGCCGCGGTCCAGGGGATCTGCCTGACGATCGGCATCGAGCTCCTGCTCGCCACCGACCTGCGCGTCGCCGCGGCGACGACCCGCTTCGGGCAGATCGAGATCAAGCGCGGCATCTACCCGGTGGGCGGCGCGACGCTGCGCTTCCCGCGCGAGTGCGGCTGGGCCAACGCGATGCGCTGGCTGCTCACCGGCGACGAGTTCGACGCCGCCGAGGCCCTGCGCATCGGCCTGGTCCAGGAGGTCACCGCGGCCGGCGCGCAGCTCGACCGCGCGCTGGCGCTGGCCGACGTGATCGCGGCCCAGGCGCCGCTCGGCGTCTACGCGACGCTGGCGTCGGCGCGGGCCGCGGCGCCCGCCGCCGAGGCCGCGGCCGCGGCGCGGCTCATGCCCGACCTGCAGCCGCTGCTGGCGTCGGACGACATGCAGGAGGGCCTGCGCGCCTTCGTCGGCCGCCGCCCCGGCGCGTTCACCGGCAAGTAGCGCTCACCCTGGGCCTGGAGGGCGGCTGCACGAGCCCGGCGGCGCGCCGGGCGGCGACCTCGGCCGCGGGCCGGCCGCCGCGGTGCCGGCGCGCGAACGGCTCGACTTTCGGCGAGGGCCGCGGGACCATCGTCGCGGGGGGCATCCGATGACCTGCTTCGTCCTGGTGCACGGCGCGTTCCACGGAGGCTGGGTCTGGGGGCGGGTCGCGGCGCGCCTCCGCGCCGCCGGCCACGAGGTCCTGACCCCGACGCTCACCGGCTGCGGCGATCGCCACCACCTGCTCACCCGCGAGCTCGGGCTCGAGGACCACGTCCGCGATCTGGTCGCGACGCTCGAGCACGAGGACGTCCGCGCCGCGGTCGTGGTCGCGCACAGCTACGGCGGCACGGTCGCGACCGCCGCGGCCGCGCGCGTGCCCGACCGGCTCGCGCGGCTGGTCTACCTCGACGCCCAGGCGCCGGTCGACGGCCAGAGCGCGAGCGGCGCCATGGCCGAGGGCACCAGCGCCGGGCTCGCGGCGCTCACCGACGACACCTGGCTGCTGCCGCCGCTGCCGCTCGCGGCCGTGGGCGTGGTCGAGCCCGCCGACGTCGCCTGGGTCACGCCGCGCCGGCACCCGCACCCGATGCGCACGCTGCTCGAGCCGGTCCTGCTCGGCGCCGGCGTGGTCGACCGGATCGAGCGCGCCTACATCGAGTGCACGCAGCACGCCGCGCTGGCCGCGCTGTTCGGCGTCGACCCGCTGCGCCCGTTCGCCGAGCGGGCCCAGCGCGAGGGCTGGCGCCATAGCCGGCTCGACGCGCCCCACGACGTCATGGTCACCGCGCCCGCCGCCGCCGCCGCCGCGATCCTGGCCCATGCCTGATCAGCTCGCCTCGGTGATCCACGCGCTCCGGGTCGGGATCGTGGTCCAGGGCCCCAGCACCGAGGTGCTGATGTGCAACCCCGCGGCGCTCGAGCTGCTCGGGCTCGACGAGGATCAGTACCGCGGCCGGACCTCCTACGACCCCGAGTGGAACATCACCCGCGAGGACGGCGAGGTGTTCGAGGCGGCGCAGCGGCCGATGTCGCAGGTGCTCGCGACCGGCCAGCCGGTGCGCAACGTGGTCATGGGGGTCTACCGGCCCCGCCGCCGCGATCGCGTGTGGCTGATGGTCAACGTCGATCCCGAGTTCGACGAGGCCGGCCGCATCACCCGGATGATCGCGACCCTGTTCGACATCACCGAGCGCAAGCAGCTCGAGGGCGCGCTGGTCGAGGCCCGCAAGCTCGAGAGCATCGGCCGGCTGGCCGGCGGCATCGCCCACGACTTCAACAACCTGCTCACGGTCATCACGACCGCGACGTCGATGGCGATGCGCCGGCTCGCGACCGACGATCGCTGCCGGGCCGAGCTCCAGGTCAGCCTCGAGGCCGCCGAGCGCGCGGCGGCGCTGACCCGGCAGCTCTTGACGTTCGCGCGCCGGCGCGAGCTGTCGACCGACGCCAGCGACGTGGCCGGCGTGGTCGCCGCGATGGCGCCGCTGCTCGAGCGGATCGTCGGCGCCCACGTCGCGCTCGCGCTGGTCACCTCGCCCGACACCGGCGCCGCCCAGATCGCGGCGGTCGAGCTGGAGCAGGTGCTGTTCAACCTCGCCGCCAACGCCCGCGACGCGATGCCCTCGGGCGGCACCCTCCGCGTCACGACCGGGCGCGTCGACGTCACCCACGACGGCGCGCTGCCGCGCGGCAGCTACGTCCGGATCTCGGTCGCCGACGACGGCGAGGGCATGGACCCGGCCACCCGCGAGCGCATCTTCGAGCCGTTCTTCACCACCAAGGATCTGGGGCGCGGCACCGGCCTCGGGCTCGCGACGGTCCAGGGCGTGGTCCACCAGCACGGCGGCCACATCGCGGTCGACAGCGCGCCGGGGCGCGGCTCCACGTTCGTGATCCACCTGCCCCGCACGGCGGCGGTCGCGGCGGCGCCGCCGGTCGAGGTCGAGGTCGGGCGCGGCGCCGAGACCATCCTGGTGGCCGAGGACGAGGACGCGCTGCGCCGGCTGGTCACCGCGATCCTGGCCGAGCTCGGCTACCAGGTGCTCGCCGCCCGCGACGGCGCCGACGCCCTGCGGGTCGCCGCCGCCCACCCCGGGCCGATCCACCTGTTGTTCACCGACTTCGCCATGCCCAAGATGAACGGCCTGGCCCTGGCCACCACGCTCGGCGCCCTGCGCCCCGAGGTGCGGGTGCTCGTGACCTCGGGCTTCGCGCACGAGCGCCGGGTCACCCGCGACACCTGGCACGTGCTCGACAAGCCGTTCACGCCCGAGCAGCTCGCGGCGCGGGTGCGGGCCATCCTCGACGGCTCCTGACCCCAGGCCGGGGTGGTGGGCGGATCGCTCGAGCCCAGGTTTCGTGATCGCCCCGCCCTTGCCTGTTTCGTATGGGTGGTTACATCTGGAGTCGCCATGCGATTCGACAAGCTGACCGTCAAGGCCCAGGAAGCACTCGCGTCTGCGCGGGACCTCGCGAGCGCACGCCGCCACCCCGAGGTCCTGCCCGAGCACCTGCTGCACGCGCTGATCAGCCAGGACGGCGGGGTCGTGCCCCGGATCCTCGCCAAGCTCGGCGCCGACCCGCGGGTCGTCACCACCGACCTCGACCGGGCGCTGGCCAAGCTGCCGACCGTGTCGGGGGCCGCGGTCGAGGTCGGCATCTCGAGCCGGCTCAAGGACGTCTGGGAGGCGGCCGCGACCGAGGCCGGCAAGCTCAAGGACGAGTTCCTGTCGACCGAGCACTTCGTGCTGGCGCTGGCGCCGACCAAGGGCGCCGCTGGCGACGCGCTGCGCGCCGCCGGGGCCACGCCCGAGGCGCTGCTCGAGGCGCTCCAGGGCGTGCGCGGCAACCAGCGCGTGACCGATCAGAACCCCGAGTCGACCTACGAGGCGCTCGACCGCTTCACCCGCGATCTCACGCGCGACGCCCAGCAGGGCAAGCTCGATCCGGTGATCGGCCGCGACGAGGAGATCCGCCGCACCATCCAGATCCTGTCGCGCCGCAGCAAGAACAACCCGGTGCTGATCGGCGAGGCCGGCGTCGGCAAGACCGCGGTCGTCGAGGGCATCGCCGGGCGCATCGCCGCCGGCGACGTGCCCGAGAGCCTGCGCGGCAAGCGCCTGCTCGCGCTCGACCTGGGCGCGCTGGTCGCCGGCGCCAAGTACCGCGGCGAGTTCGAGGAGCGCCTCAAGGCGGTGCTCAAGGACGTGGCCGCGGCCGAGGGCCGGGTGATCCTGTTCATCGACGAGCTCCACACGCTCGTCGGCGCCGGCGCCGCCGAGGGCGCGCAGGACGCCGCCAACATGCTCAAGCCGGCGCTGGCGCGCGGCGAGCTGCGCTGCATCGGCGCGACGACGCTCGACGAGTACCGCAAGCACATCGAGAAGGACAAGGCGCTCGAGCGCCGGTTCCAGCCGGTCCGCGTCGACGAGCCCAGCCTCGACGACACGATCGCGATCCTGCGCGGCCTCAAGGAGCGGTACGAGGTCCACCACGGCATCCGGATCCGCGACGCGGCGCTGATCGCCGCGGCCCGGCTGTCGCACCGCTACATCCCAGCCCGGCAGCTGCCCGACAAGGCGATCGACCTCGTCGACGAGGCCGCGTCGCGCCTGAAGATGGAGATCGAGAGCGTGCCGACGCCGATCGACACCATCGAGCGCAAGGTCGTGACCCTCGAGATCGAGCGGGCCGCGCTCGAGCGCGAGGACGACGCCGCCGCGCGCCGGCGCCTGCCCGAGGTCACCCGGGCCATCGCCGAGCTGAGCGAGCAGGCCACCGGCATGCGCGCGCAGTGGCAGCACGAGCGCGAGCTGATCGCCGGCCAGCGCACCAAGAAGGCCGAGCTCGAGGCCGCGCGCGGCGAGGTCGAGCGCCTGACCCGCGCCGGCGACTACGCCCACGCGTCCGAGCTGCGGTTCGGCGACATCCCGCGGCTCGAGCGCGAGCTCGCGGCCGCGGCCGAGCAGCTCGCCGGCGGCAAGCAGGCCGGCGGGTTCCTGCGCGAGGAGGTCACCGAGGACGACATCGCCACGGTCGTCGCCAAGTGGACCGGGATCCCGGTCGAGAAGATGCTCGAGGGCGAGGCCGGCCGCCTGGCCCACCTCGAGGACCGGCTGCGCCTGCGCGTCGTCGGGCAGGAGGCCGCGGTCGGCGCGGTCGCGCGCGCGGTGCGTCGGGCCCGGGCCGGCCTCCAGGATCCCAACCGCCCGATCGGCTCGTTCCTGTTCCTCGGGCCCACCGGCGTCGGCAAGACCGAGCTGGCCCGGGCCCTGGCCGACCTGCTGTTCGACGACGAGCGCGCGATGGTGCGCATCGACATGAGCGAGTACCAGGAGAAGCACACGGTCTCGCGCCTGGTCGGGGCCCCGCCCGGCTACGTCGGCTACGATCAGGGCGGCCAGCTGACCGAGGCGGTGCGCCGCCGGCCGTACTCGATCGTCCTGCTCGACGAGATGGAGAAGGCCCACCCCGACGTCTGGAGCGTGCTCCTGCAGGTGCTCGACGACGGCCGCCTGACCGACGGCCAGGGCCGCGTCGTCGACTTCAAGAACACCGTCCTGATCATGACGTCGAACGTCGGCTCGCAGCACCTCGTGCGCATGCGCGACGCGGGCGCCGACGCCCGCGCGATGGAGGCCGCGGCCGATCGCGAGCTGCGCGCGACCTTCCGGCCCGAGTTCCTCAACCGGATCGACGACATCATCTTCTTCGCGCCGCTCGGCAAGGAGCAGCTCGCGCCGATCATCCGCATCCAGCTGGCGCGGTTCGGCACGCTCCTGGCCGACAAGGGCCTGACCCTCGAGCTGACCGATCGGGCAGTCGCCCAGATCGCCGAGGAGGGTTACGATCCGACCTATGGCGCCCGGCCCCTCAAGCGCGCGATCGGCAAGCTGGTGATCGACCCGCTCGCCCTCGAGCTCCTGGCCGGACGCTACCAGGCCGGCGACGCGATCCTCGTCGACGTCGGCGCCGACGGCGCGCTCACGTTCGGCAAGGATCAGCGCCACGGAGCGGCCGCGTAGGCCGGACGCACCCATGTCGATCGACTTCGATCCGGCCGTCGACTACTACAAGGCGCTGGGCGTGGCCTCCAAGGCCACGGCCGACGAGATCAAGAAGGCCTACCGCAAGCTCGCCAAGCAGTTCCACCCGGACTCGACCGGCGGCGACAAGGGCAAGGAGACGCGCTTCAAGGACATCAGCAACGCCTACGACGTGCTCGGCGACGCCAAGAAGCGGGCCCAGTACGACGAGCTCCGCGCGATGGGTGGGCGGGTCCGGACCGGCCCGGGCGGCGCGGGCTTCCCGGGCGCCGCTGGGCCGTTCGGCGGCAGCCAGGTGTGGGATCTCGGCGACCTGTTCTCGCAGATGTTCGCTGGCGGACCGGGCGGCCCCGCCGGACCGAGCGCGCCGCCCCGCGGCGGCGGCGGGCGGCGCAGCGTCCGGTTCGAGCGCGGCGACGACGACGGCGGCTGGGTGTTCGAGTCGCGCCAGGGCCCGGGCCAGGGCCCGCCGCGACCCGCGGTCGCCGAGTCGCGGCTGCAGGCCGCCGACGGCTCGTGGCTGACGGTCAAGGGCAACGACGTCTACTCCGACGTCCACATCCCGTTCCACCACGCCATCCTCGGGACCGTGGCCGAGGTCGCGACGATCGACGGCACCGCGTCGGTGAAGATCCCGCCCGGCACGTCGAGCGGCCGCAAGCTGCGCCTGCGCGGCAAGGGCGTGATCACCGACGGCGGCGGCCCCGGGGATCACTACGTCACGGTCCAGCTCGACGTCCCCGCCGAGCTCGACGACAAGGCCAAGAAGCTCCTGCACGAGCTCACGGCGCACCTGGCCCAGACCGCGACCGCCGGCAAGCGCAAGTGACCCGCCGACACCTGATTGACACCCGCTCCCGCCACGACAGGCCCGGCATCTCGGGCTAAGGTCCAAGGACTCACGTCCGCTCGAGGAACCATGCCCAATCCCGCCCCCGCCCACGGCCAGTTTCCGGTCCTCCCGCTCCGCACCGAGATGCACCTCCCGGGGCGCGTCGCCTCGCTCGAGATCGGCCGCGAGGCGTCGATCCGCGCGGTCGAGGCGGCCTCGCGCGACGACAACCAGCTGGTGGTCATCCCTCAGCGCGACCCCGATCTGCGCGACATCGCGCCGCGCGATCTGGTCGAGGTCGGCGTGCTGGCGGAGATCGTCTCGGTCATCAAGCACTCGCCCGGTCGCTTCACCGCGGTGCTGCGCTTCACCCGCCGGGTCAAGATCGACGGCATCGTCGCGAGCGAGCCGTTCCTGGTCGCGGCCGTGTCGCCGCTGGCGGTCCGCTCGAGCGCGCCGCCCGAGCGCATCGCCGCCGACGCCGCCCGGGCCCGCGACTACCTGACCGCGCTGATCGCCGACGCCCACGCCACCCGCGAGGCCAAGGACAAGGAGGCCAAGGAGGCCGGCAAGGAGACCAAGGAGGCCAAGGATCCGGCCCGGGCGCACGACACCGCGCGCGACGCCCTGGCCGCGCTGGCCGCGGTCACCGATCCCGACCTCGTCGTCGATCACGCCGCGCCCTACGTCGAGCTGCGCCGCGACGAGATGCTCGCGATCCTGCTCGAGACCGACTCGGCCAAGCGCCTGGCGACGGTGCTGCCGGCGCTCGAGCGCCGCGCGACGGTGCTGCGCCTCAAGGGCGAGATCGGCGCCGAGCTCGAGGGCACGACCTCGGTCACCCACCGCGAGAAGGTGCTGCGCGATCGCATGCGCCAGATCCAGGAGGAGCTGGGCGAGGCCGACGAGAACGCCGAGGTCGACGAGCTGCGGATCAAGGTCGACGCCGCCAAGCTGCCGGACGAGGTCCGCGCGGTCGCCAAGAAGCAGCTCGCGCGCATGGCCGGCATGGCCACGGCGTCGCCCGAGTTCTCGATCGCCCGCACCTACGTCGAGACCCTGCTCGACATCCCGTTCGGCAAGTACACCGACGACACGCTCGACGTGCCGGCCGCGCGCGCGATCCTCGAGGCCGAGCACGCGGGCCTCGACAAGATCAAGAAGCGCATCCTCGAGTTCCTGGCCGTGCGCAAGCTCGCGCCCGGCAAGCAGGGCCCGATCCTCTTGTTCGTCGGGCCGCCCGGCGTCGGCAAGACCTCGCTCGGTCGCTCGATCGCGCAGTCGCTGGGCCGCAAGTACGTGCGGATCTCGCTCGGCGGCGTCCGCGACGAGGCCGAGGTCCGCGGCCACCGCCGCACGTACATCGGCGCCCTGCCCGGCCGGATCATCAACGGCCTCAAGAAGGCCGGCTCGATGAACCCGGTGTTCGTCCTCGACGAGATCGACAAGATGACCGCCGACATGCGCGGCGATCCGGCGGCCGCGCTGCTCGAGGTGCTCGACCCCGAGCAGAACAAGGACTTCACCGACCACTACGTCGAGGTCCCGGTCGATCTGTCGAAGGTGATGTTCATCGCCACCGCCAACGCGCTCGACTCGATCCCCGGGCCGCTGCTCGACCGCATGGAGATGATCGAGCTGCCCGGCTACACCGCGGTCGAGAAGCTGGCGATCGCGACCCGGCACCTCGTGCCCAAGCAGCTGGCCGAGCACGGCATCGAGAAGGGCAAGCTGGTCCTGACCGACGACACCCTGCGCGAGGTCATCCACGGCTGGACCCGCGAGGCCGGCGTCCGCAACCTCGAGCGCGAGATCGCGGCCTTGTGCCGCTCGGCCGCGGTCGCGATCGCGTCCGAGGAGGCCGACAGCGTCCACCTCGATCCGGCCGACCTGCCGGCGATCCTGGGCCCGGCCAAGTTCAGCCACGACCTGGCCAACCGCAAGCCCGAGGTCGGCGTCATCACCGGCCTGGCCTGGACCCCGGTCGGCGGCGACGTGATGTTCATCGAGACCCGCAAGTACCAGGGCAAGGGCGAGCTGCGCCTGACCGGCCAGCTCGGCGACGTGATGAAGGAGAGCGCGACCGCGGCCCACTCGTGGGTCCGCGCCAACGCCGCCCGGCTCGGCATCGAGCACGAGCACATCGCGTCGACCGACCTGCACGTCCACCTGCCCCAGGGCGCGGTCAAGAAGGACGGGCCGTCGGCGGGCGTGGCGCTGACCGTCGCGCTGGTCAGCGCGCTGTCGGGCCGGCCGATCCGCAACGACATCGCGATCACCGGCGAGGTCGATCTGCGCGGCAACGCGCTGCCGGTCGGCGGCATCAAGGAGAAGCTGCTCGCGGCCCACCGCGCCGGCATCAAGATCGCCTTCATCCCGGCCAAGAACGCGAAGGACCTGGTCGACATCCCGGCCGAGATCCGCGCCGAGCTCGACATCCGGCTGATGAACAAGATCGACGACGCGCTCGCCGTCGTGCTCGAGCCGGCCCCGCCCGCGCCCGAGGCGCCGCCGTCGACGATCCCGCCGCCCGCCAGCCCCGGCGGCAAGCTCGTCACCGACACGCTGAGCTGAGCGCGGCGATGGCGTGGTGGCCCTGGGGCCGGCCGCTCGACGCCGCCGGCGTCGCGCGGCTCGCGGCGAAGCTCGGCCAGGCCCACGACCCCGAGCGGGCCTGGGCGCTGGCCGAGCCGCTGCGCGCGGCGATCGCTCACCCCGACGTGGCGCTGGCGCTCGCCGACAACCTCAGCGCGTTCGGGCCCGAGCGCGGCCTCGAGCTCGCGCGCGTCCTCTTGGCCCAGCACGGCGACCGACCGACCGTCCTGGCGGCGCTCGGCCGCGCGAGCGACGCGCTCGTCGATCTCGACGACCTCAACCGGCCGCCGCCGACCGACCCCTGGTTCGCCGAGGTCGTCGACCGCCTCGGGCGCGCGGTCGAGGCGACCACGGGCGACCTGCACCTGGAGCTCCTGCGGGCCCTGGCCGCCGCCGCGACCACGCTCGGCCGCGCTGGCGACGTGACCGCGGAGCGCGCGCACCGGGCGATCGCCACGCGCGCTCCGGACCTCGCCTCGATCCACTACAACCACGGGCTGTTCTTCAAGACCCGGGGCCGGTGGGCCGAGGGCCAGGCCGCCAACCAGCGCGCGCTCGACCTGCGCGAGGACGACGACGAGGCGACCTGGTGGAACCTGGGCCTGTGCGCCACCGGCGCCGGCGACGGCGCCACCGCCCTCGCCGCGTGGTCGCACCTCGGGCAGAAGGTCGCGCTCGGTCGCTTCGACCTGCCCGAGGGCAGCTACCGGATGGCCAAGGTCCGCCTGGCCCAGCGCCCGCTGGCGGAGCGCGGCCCCGACGCCGACGATCCGGGTCGCGGAGAGAACGGCTGGGTCGAGCGGCTGAGCGGCGGCCACGGCATCCTCCGCGTCGCGGTGTTCGCCGACGACCTCGGCCTCGAGTACGGCGACGTGGTCATGTTCGACGGCGCGCCGGTCGGGTACCACGGCGACGAGCCGCTGTTCCCGCACCTCGCGACGCTCCGGCGGCAGCGGTATCAGGTGTGGCGGTTCGCCGGCACCCAGGCGACGCCGCGGCAGCTGCGCGACCTGTCCGCGGACCTGCCCGAGGACACGATCGTCTACCCGCACACCGAGCAGGTGC
This sequence comes from Myxococcales bacterium, assembly GCA_016717005.1. Lineage (NCBI taxonomy): Bacteria > Pseudomonadati > Myxococcota > Myxococcia > Myxococcales > Myxococcales bacterium. The sequence goes on from JADJUF010000007.1 coordinate 278,024, forward strand.
GGATCCTGTGCGGCGCGTGCGCGCGCGGGCGCGGCGGCGACGGTCACGACCACACCGCCGAGGAGCGCCACCACGTCGTGCGCGGCAAGGTGTGCGCGCCGCCGCACCTCGCCCCCGCCGACGTGCTCGCGGCGCTCGACGCCGCGATCGCCGCGTCGCCGGGCGCCCAGCTGTACGCGCCGGCGCTGTCCGCCGCCGCTGGCGACGACGCCCGGGCCGACGTCGACCAGCGCCGCTACGCCATGCTCACGACCGACGCCGACGCCTGACCGCGAGCGCGCGGCGCGCACTGGTCCACCACCTTGACCCCGTCGCCGGGTGGTGACCGCGCCCGCGTCCGCTGGGTGCGCCAGGTGGACGGCGATCATCGCCGAGCCCGTCCGCGTCGCGCTCCGCCGCTCGCCCTCGCCCCGCTGGGCCCGATCTGCTTCCACGCCGCGTAAGCCTACCGTCCCCGCGCCGCCGACGCTATCGCCGACCCTCGGCCGCGCCGCGACCGTCCGCTCACCCCAGCTGGGCCACGAGCCGCTCGCTCTCGGCCCAGAGGCGGGCCGCCAGCGCCGGGTCCTCGCCGAGCGCGCTCGGCCTGGCGACGTTGCAGTTGCGGAAGTAGGCGCCCGACACGCCGGCGACCGCCGGGTGGCACGCGACGTAGCACTGCGTCGCCGCGCCCTGCGCGATCGACTTGAGCAGCACCGGGGACACGACGCCCCAGAGCGCGCCGACGGCCGCGCCCATGCTCCCGGGTCAGGTTGGTCGCGATGACACCGGGATGGATCGCGTTGGCCGTGCGTCCGGAGCCGCCGAGGCGCCGCGCGCGCTCCTTGGCGAAGAGCAGGTTGGCGAGCTTCGAGCGGCCGCAGGCGCCCCACGGGGGTGTAGCCGCGCTCGCCGGCGAGGTTGTCGGAAGTCGATGCCCGCGCGCGGCGCCCTCGGCGGTGCGCGGTGCTCGACACCACGACCACCCGCCCGTCAGGGGCCAGCTGGTCGAGCAGGCCGGTGATCAGCATGAAGTGGCCACGAGGTGGTTGGTCAGGAACTGGCGCTCGAGCCCGTGCCGGACCGTCAGCGTGGGCAGCGCCATGATCCCGGCGTTGGCGATGATCCCCGCCAGCGCACCGCCGTCGCGCCGCACCGCCTCGACGCAGGCGCGCACGCTCGCGGGCTCCGACAGCTCGCACGCGACCGGCACCGCCCCGGGCGCGCAGGCCCGCGATCGCGGCCCGGGCCTTGTCGACGGTCCGGGCCGCCGCGAGCACGCGCGCGCCCGCAGGTGGAGCACCCGCAGCGTCTCGAGCCCGATGCCCGGAGGTGGCGCCGGTCAGCAGGAAGGTCTTGCCCGCCAGGTCGCGGCCGGCCGTGACCTGCTCGGCGGTAGAGGCGGCGCCGAAGCCGCTGCGGCCTCGAGGTGTCAGCGAGGCGATGAGACCCATGCGCTGGTCTAGCAGACCCGGTCCGGCTCCGCCGCAGGCGCTACCAGCCCGACGGGCCGAGCTCGGCCCAGGTCGGCAGCGGCTCGGTCATGAGCAGCTGGCGCCCCGCGCGCGCCAGGATCCGCGCGAGCAGGTCGCCGATGGGCGAGTGGTGGTAGTCGTCGAACTCGGCGGGCGAGCGCCAGAAGCGCGGGGATCACCAGCTCCTCCTCGAGCGCGAAGGTGCGCGTCGAGCAGCCGGTCGTGGTCGCGCAACGCCGCGCCCAGCGCCGCGCGGGCCGCCTCGTGCCCTGCGTCGCGCGCGCTGCGACGACGTGGCAGCGGTCGAAGCAGGCGCGCACCTCCCGCTCGGCCTCGTGGAGCGCCGCGTGGCCCCGCTCGGCAGGTCGCGTGTCGACGCACGCGCGCCGCGCGAGGAAGGGTAGAGCTTGTTATCTCTCGTAGGCCTCGTGGCTGCATCGCGCTCATCCACGGAGAAAGAGCTGTTCCGGCGATGGCCGTGTCGGCGGGGGCGCCGCGAGCGCCGCGACCTCTCGGCTCACGCGCGCCGAAAGCTCTCGTGCGAGCCCAGCAACAGCACCTGCGACGGGAAGTGCGGGTGCGACGACCACTCGGCGCGCGCCACGTGGGGGCATGCAGCTCATCAGATCGGAGACCGTAAACCGAGTTCGGGCCACGCAACCGCGGCGCAGCGGCCGGGTCTCACACGGTCAGACGAGCGGTCGCGCGGCGCGGCCGGAACGGCTGCGTCAGCCGATGCGCCGGACCGGGCCCGACCGCGGTGGTCGCCGCGCCCCGCGTTTGCGCTCAGGGCGGCAGGTCCGGAGGGCGTGGCCGCGACGTCGAAGATGCGGATGCGCCGGACCGTGCCGGCCGCGGCCTCGCCCTGGCCGGTGGCGTTGTCGTCGATGAAGAAGTGGGCCGGGCCGCGGGCGCGACCAAGGTCGCGACCTCGGCGGCGTCGACGAACTGGAACACCTGGGCGCCGTCGACGTAGGCGGTCACCGTCGCGGCGGCGTCGCGGCTCAGCGTCATCTGGTAGGTCGTGCCCGCGATCAGCCCGGGTGGGCCGTCGGCGAACGACGAGCCGGCGACCACGACGAACTGCGCGAGGTCGCCGTAGGTGTAGTAGCCCTCGTCGGTGACCAGGTCCTCGAAGTCGAGGATCTTGTGCCAGCCCGACAGCGTGTCGAACGCGAACACCGGATCGACGGTGTAGACCCGGTCGAGCATCGCGCCCGAGACCGACAGCCCCTGGTTCGGGCCGAACTGATAGCCGCCGGCGGTAGACGTGCCGCCGGCCGGCGTCAGCGCCGGCCCGCCGTAGTCGTCCTGGTAGTCGCCGTCGAGGTGGTACTGGTGGATCGGCTGGAGCCCGTCCGGAGCGTCCTCGGTCAGGGCGTCGTCGCCGCCGCCACCGTCGGCCACGGCGTCGTAGCCGACGCGCCCGCACGCGGCCAGCGCCGCGACCAGGATCGGAGCGAGCCAGCGGCCCATGGCGCCGACGGTACACCACCGCCACGGTCCCGGCGCCCAGGACGCCGCGGTCACGCGCCCAGCGCGGCGCGTTCGGCCGCGAGCGCGTCGACCACGCGGGCCCGACGCGCCGCGGCGGCCTCGCGCTCGGCCAGCACGTCGTCGTAGGCGTCGCCGGTGACCACGCGCTCGGCGGCCGAGGTGAGGAGCTCGATGTCGGCGGTGACCACGTCGCTGGCCAGCGGCGCCAGCGCCGCGCGCAGGCCGTAGGCGCGCCGCCCCGCGCCGCCCAGACCGCGCCGGGCGACCCGGTACGCCTGGCGGTGCGCGGCGACCCGGGCCGCGATGGCCGCGCGGGCGGCCCGCCTGCTCGTCGGGCGCGAACACCGACGCGACCAGCGCTCCGAGCGCCGCCGTCGCCAGGCGCGCGGTCGCGGGCGCGCGCCGCCACCAGCGCCACGGCGGCGAGGCGATCGAGCCAGTCGACCTGGCTCGCCGCGAACGACGCGATCCGGCTGGCCAGGTCGACCACGGCCACGCCGCCCGGCGTGTCGAGCGCGGTCGTACCGACGCCGTGCCCGAAGCGCGTGCAGCCGCGGCAGCGCCGCCGCCAGGTCGTCCGCGCTGGCGCCGCGCCGGCGGCCCGGGCGGTTGATCACCTCGAGCTCGCTGGCGACGTCGATCACCAGCGCGTCGACCGATCGCGGTCAGCGCGCCGAGGTCGCGCCGGGGTCGGCCAGGGTCAGCGCAGGCGCTCGAGCTGCTGGTCGAAGTCGAGCGCCACCAGCATCGCCAGCGTCGCCTCGCCGGTGCTGGGCGTGCCGGCGGCGTGGACCATCGCGCCGGCGTCGGCGTCGAGCGTGCGCACCGTCTCGAGCGTGCCGACCGCCACAGCGCGCCGCGCCAGCCGCCGGCGACGCGCTCGGGCTCGAACCGATGGATCACCAGGTGGCGCTGCGTCGGCGGCGCCTGGGCCAGCGCGGCGCTCGGGCGCTCGGCCTGCGCGCTCAGCCAGGCCGCGGTGGGCCGCCGCCAGCGCAGGAGCGGGAAGCGCCGGAACACCGGCACGAGCGCGCGCCGCCCGCGGGCGACCACGCCGAGCGCGGCGGCGCGATCGTCGGCGACGTCGGTGGCGGTGCCGGTCGCCGTCGGCGATGGGGTCAACAGGTCGCGCAGCCCGGGCCCGTCGCCGATGAGCGCCAGGTCGAGCCGGTGGCGGCGGCGCGCAGCGCCTGGTCGGGATCGAGGAGGTCGCGCGGCGAGATCGGCCCGCCGGGCCCATCGAACGGTCGATCGAGGATCACGATCGCCTTGCCGGCGAACAGCTCCGCCAGCGTGCCGCCGCCCGCCAGCGGCCGCTCGAGATCGAGGTGGCCCTCGCGCGAGACGTCCCACAGCGCCAGGCGCGCCATCACGCCGTGCGCGGTCGCCTCCCACCGCGCCACGTCCTCGGCCGAGGTCTGGTGGCTGACGACCAGCACGACGTCGGCGTCCTCGGTCACGAACGCCCGGGCCACGCGCACGGTCACCGCCCGGAGCTGCACCGGCCGCGGCGTCGCTGGGTCAGCGAGCGGCCCGAGCTCGAGCGCGATCGTCAGCGTGAGCGCCTGGTACTCGGGCGCGTCGGCGGTCACGCGCAGCTCGGCCTCGACCTCGCGCGCCTCGCCCGGCGCCAGCAGGTCGATCGGGAGGACCCAGGCCTCGGTGGCGGCGCCTGACCGGCCGTCGCCGGTGATCGTCGCGTGGCGCCCCGCCAGCCCCGCGTCGTCGGCCCGGGCGATCCGCACCTGCAGCGCCCGCGGCGCCGCGGCGCCCGCGCCCAGCGCCACCGTCGAGCGGTTGGTCACGGTCAGCCGCACGCGCGTGGCCTCGCCCGGCGCCAGCGACCGCAGGTGCCGCGGCGCCGACAGCGTCACCGGGTGCCGGATGACGATCGCGCCGAGGGCGCGCGCCGACGCGTCCTGGTAGTCGTCGAACCCGCGCCGGACCTCCGGGCAGCTCGGCGCGGTGCACGATCGTCGTCGACGCCGCCAGCGGCTCCCCGGCTCGGTCGGCGTGTGATCGCGGATCGTCGCGATCAGCTCGCCGTCGACCCGCGCGACCGCGTCGGCCGGCAGGCCCGGCGGACACACGAGGTGGCCGTCGGCGGGCGCGAGCCAGTCGGTCTGGGCGAGGGCGAGCGTGAGCGGGCTGGTCGTCGGCGTCGGCATGCCGCCGACGTTGACGACCTCGAGCCCGGTCACCCGCACCTGATCGCCGGGCTCGTAGGTGCCGTCGCCGCTGCCGTCGACGTGGCGGAACCCGCGCAGCCGCAGGTCGTAGCGCGACGCGTACACGCCGCCGTCGTCGACCTCGATCGTCAGCTGGCCCGGCGCCGCGTCGGCGCCACGCTGCACCCGCGCGTCGCCGCCCCGCCCCGCCGCCCCGTCGTGCCCGTCGCGCCCGGCTGGGTTCGAGTGGTGGGTGGTGTCGATCCGGGTCTGGCCGTTGGCGTCGGTCGACGAGTCGGTCTCGGTCCACGAGTACGACGAGCCGCCGCGGCCGCCGACGCCGCCCTGGCCGCCACGGCCGTTGACGCCCGGCGCGCCGCCGGCGCCGCCCGCCACCGCGTGGTCGATCAGCATCAGCGCCGCGGTCGCGTCGGCGGCCACCCGCACGACGATCGCGCCGCCGCGCCCGCCGGCGCCCCCGCTGGTGGCGTCGCCGCCCGCGCCGCCCGCGCCGCCATCGCCGCCATCGCCGCCGCTGCCGTGCCGGGTCGCGTCGGCGCCGTCGCGACCACGCCCGCCCGCGCCGCCCGCGCCCCCATCGCCGCCACGTCCGCCGGCGCCGCCGACCGCGCGCAGCGCGATCGCGCCGCGCTCGCCCACGAAGCCCGCGTGCTCGACCGCCGCCACGCCGCCGTCGGGCCGCCGCCGCTCGCCGCGCAGGGTGAAGGTCCCGTCGGCGAAGGCCAGCGTCACCGCGATCGAGCCCGCGTCCTCACCGGCGACCGCCGCGCCCGCGTCGCCGCCGCGCTGACCGTCGCTGGCGGCGAGCAGCACCCCGCCGCGACCGCCGTCGGCGCCGTCGGCGCCGGCCGCCCCGTCGGCGCCGCGCGCGCCCGACACGTCGACCCGCGCCAGCTCGCCGGCCGGCCCGGCGGCGGCGCCCACCACCAGCTCCCGGTACGGGGCCCCGCCGCTGGCGACGGTCATCGACCGACCTCGCCCCCGCGTAGGTCGAGGTCCGCGCCCGCGGTCACGTCCGGGATCCCGCCAGCACGCGGCCCATCGACCGCGCGACGTCGCGGGCGGCGTGCTCGAGATGCCGCTGCCCGATCGCCACGCCCTCGGTCGCGGCCAGGAACGCGGCGGCCAGGGTGGCGTTGCGGATGTGGCCGCCGCAGAAGTCGGGGAAGCGCGCGGCCAGCGTCGACGCGTCGAGGTCCGCGCCCACCGGCGCCGCCGCTGGCAGCAGCGCCCGCCACAGGCGCTCGCGCTCCTCATCCCCGGGCGCTGGGAACTGGACGTGCGCGGCCAGGCGTCGTCGGAACGCGTCGTCGATGCTGCCGTCGAGGTTGGTCGTGAGGATCGCGATGCCGGCGAAGCTCTCGATGCGCTGGAGCAGGTAGTTGACCTCGAGGTTGGCGTAGCGCTCGGTCGCGCCCTTGACCTCGGTCCGCCGGGCGAACAGCGCGTCGGCCTCGTCGAAGAGCAGCAAGACGTGCCCGGTCTCGGCGGCGTCGAACACGCGCCCCAGCGACTTCTCGGTCTCGCCGATCCACTTCGACACCACCTGCGACAGGTCGACCCGGTACAGGTCGAGGCCCAGCTCGCGCGCGACCAGCCCCGCGACCATGGTCTTGCCGGTGCCGGGCGGCCCGCTGAACAAGACGGCGATGCCGTCGCCGCTGACGTGGCGCGCGAAGCCCCACTCGGCCAGGACCTGGTAGGCGTGGCGCGCGCGCGCCACCACCACGCCGATCTCCTCGCGCGTCTCCTCGGGCAGCACCAGATCCTGCCAGTCGTTCTTGACGTGGACCGCCCGGGCCAGCCCGCCCAGGCGCTCCTGCGTCGAGCGCCGGACGCCCTCGGTGAGATCGGCCGCGATCGGCGCCTGGGCGCCGCGGCCGTGCATCACCACCTGCGCGGCGCGCCAGGCTCGCTCGATCGCGCCCGGCACCAGCCGGAACCGCAGCGCGATCTCGGCCAGCACCGGCTCCGACACCTCGACGCCGGCGTCGTCGGCCGCGAGCGCCCGCCGCCACAGCGCGAGGCGCGCCTCGGCTTCCGGAGGCGCCACCTCGTAGCGCACCAGCGCGTCGGCGCCGTCGAGCTCCACGCTGCCGGCCGTGGTCGCGATCGCCACCGACACGCCGACCTGGGCGGCGAACGCGGTCAGGGCGCCGCGGCGCGCGGTGGCCTCGGGGCCGTCGCCGGCGACGGTCTCGCCCCCGACGACCATCGGCACCGCGCCGGTCAGCGCGACCTCGCGGCGCAGCGCGTGCAGCACCTCGTCGATGTCGGCGCCGCTGGCGACCCGCCCGAGATCTGCGGCCACCACGTCGCGCCCGATCCGCCGGGCGGCCTCGGCGACCACCGTGCGCCGGCCGACGCCGGCCGGGCCCGTGACCACGACGACGACCGGGCGCCGCTCCCCGAGGGCCAGCGCGATCCGCTCGGCGTTCAGATCGACGCCGTCACCCAGGATCAACATCGACGGGACCTCGACCCGACCGCCGATGGCGGCCAGCGCGGCGTCGACGCCGTCGCCACCTGCCAGGAACGCGCTGACGCGCTCGGGCACCAGCAGCGGCGTCAGCGGTCCGATCGGCGCCGCCGACGTGACCACCACCAGCTGGTGCCGGAGCAGCGGGTGCCCGGCGCCGAGCCGGCCAGCCAGGCGCCGGATCCGCGCCGGCGCCCAGCCGACGACCCGCGCGAACGCCACCAGCGTCACGCCGCGCTGGGGCTCGGCGACGAGCACGTGCAGGTGCGGCGCCAGCAGCGGGTCGCGCGCCCACGCCACCGCGAACCACAGGAACTCGACGTCGTCGGGCTCGAGCCCGATCCGCGCCGCCAGGGCCGCCATCCGGGTCGACGGGTAGGCCGCGCGCGCCTCGTCGATCAGGGCGAGCTCCACGGCCAGGGGATCGTCGGTCTCGACGCCGCCCCGGATCGCGATCATGCCGCGCAAGCGGAACGACTCGAGCGCCGCCTCGAAGCTCGCGCCGGCCCCGTCACGATCGTCGCCAAGCACGCCTGCAGCTTACCGCGATCACGCGTCCCGACGCTGCGCCGCGGCGGGCAGACGACGTGACGCCGCGGCGTCCGCGCCATCCCCGGCCGCGCCGCGCTGTCGACGCGTCGGCGCATCAGCGCGGCCCTGCCGACCCCCGCCGGCCGCGGTGTAGCATGCAGGCCATGCGCGCCCTCACGGCCATGGCCGCCACGCTCCTGCTCGCGTGCGGCAGCAAGAAGCCCGCCGCGGCGCCCCCGCCGGCCGCCGCCGACGCGGCCGCGCCCGCCCTCGTCGACGCAACGACCGCGATCGCCGACGAGCCGACCACCCCGCCGCCGCCCCCGACCCTCAAGCCCGGTGGCGAGGGCGACTGCACGCCCGCCTACGCGCCCCGCCCGACCCGCGATCCCAACCCGATGTGCAAGATCGCCGGCGGCACCTTCACGATGGGCGCCGCCCCCGACGATCGCAGCCCCACCGCCGCGCGCGCGCGCCCGCAGCGCCAGGTCACGCTGTCGCCGTTCACGATCGATCAGTTCGAGGTCACCGTCGCCCAGGTCGCGCACTTCCTCAACGCCGCCGGCAACGCCTGCCCGACCGCTCGCGGCGGCGCCTGCTTCGTCACCGCCAACGACGGCGGCGACTCGCCGATCGCCGTCACCGACGGCACGTTCACGGTGATCGGCGGGCACGCGCGAGAGCCGATGGGGTTCGGCACGCTCGCGGGCGCGGACCGCTACTGCGCGTGGGCCGGCAAGCGCTTGCCGACCGAGGCCGAGTGGGAGTTCGCGGCCCGCCACGATCCTCGGTCCGGACGTGATCGCGCGTACCCCTGGGGCACGACGTTCAGGACTGGCGTCGCGAACTGTGACGACGCCGCGTGCGCCGACGGCTTCGAGCGGGCCGCCCCGGTCGGCACGTTCGACGGCACCGGCGGACACGGTGACGGCCGCTCCCCGTGGGGCGTCCATGACCTCGCCGGCAACGCGGCCGAGTACGTCGCCGATTGTTACGTCGAGCCCTATCCCGCCTGCGCGCCGTGCGCCGATCCGGTGGTGCGGCGCGAAGACTGCGCCGCTGGCGAGCGGGGCGGGTCGTGGGCCAGCCCCGCGGACCACATCACGGCGAGCTCGCGGCAGATGGCCGCGAGCCCCGGCTTCCGCTGCGCGGCGCCCTGATCAGTCCGCGGCCTCCGGCACGTAGGGCAACTCAGCGTCGAAGCTATCGCCGTCGGCGATCGTCTGCCATCGGTCCTCGGCGTTCCGGATCCGCGTCCCCTCGGGCACCTTCACCGCCTTCAGGTGCATCTTGACCAGGTAGCCGTCACTGAGCTTGCGCGTGCTGATGACCTCGAGCACCTCGAGCGCCCGAGGGCCGATCACGAGGGCCTTGTCCCGGAGCACGACCCGATCGTCCCGCAACGCGAACGAGCGTCGCATCGCGGCCAGGACCTGCGGGCCACCGCCCGACGCGAAGACGTCCTTGGCGGACACGTCGTAGAAGTACGCGAACGCGATCGATCGAAGCACACCACTCGGGGTGGTCGCGGTCCAGACCACCGTGAACTCGATGATGCGCTTCCCGGCGTCGCCGCTGACCTCCCCGCCGATCGTCACGTCGATGCCGTCGAGCGTCGCGACCTCGCCCGTCGACGTCGTCCGGGTGAGCTTGGCCGCGATCGTCTCGGCGATCGCGGCGGCGTTCGGCCCCAGCGTCGCCGTCCGTTCATCCCACGTCACGTACCGCAAGGCGTCGGGCCGCTGGACCTGCCACAGCCGAGTGTCGTCGACGACGACCGGTTCGGTCGCCTCACCGCCGCCGGCCGCGGCCTCGCCGTCGGCCTCGTGCTCGCCGTCGTGGTCACCGTCCGCGGCTGGCTCCTTGGCCGGGTCGGCCTTCAGCTCGTCGGCCGACAGCTCGCCGTCGCCGTCCGTGTCGAGGCCGTCGCCGGTCGCCCCGCCGCCCGAGCTGGCGTCGTCGTGCTCGCGCTCGTCGGCCCAGAACGCGTCGTCGAGCGACTCGTCGACGTCGCCCTCGGCGCTCGCGCTGCCGCCGCTGCCACCGCTGCCGCCGCCCGTGCGCGCGCCGCCGCCGGCCGCCGCCGTGGCCGCGGCGTCGGCCCGGGCCTGGGTCCGCGCGTCCTTCTTGGCCTGGTCGGCGGCCTGCTGGTTGCGCTGCCGCCACGCCTGCACCAGCTCGGCCGAGGTCGCGCCCGGCGTGCCGTCGTCCTTGGTCTTCGGCCGCCACCCCTGCTGCTTGGCCATCTCGACGAACAGCTGCTGCACGAACGGTCGCTCCGACTCGAACATCGGCAGCGCCTTGCTCGCGCCGGCCCTGGTCGGCACCGTCACGACGCCGCGCTCGAGCAACGTCGCGAGCTGCTCGATCGAGAGGAACCCGAACTTCTGGATCAGGTAGCTCTGGTGGGTCGGGTCGTAGCCCTCCTTGGAGTCCTTCCACATCGCCTCGGCCAGCGCGAGCTGGTCGGCGTCGGGCTCGGGCAGGTCCTTCAGATCGACCAGCGCCTCGTCGCCCTCGGGCGCCGGCGCGCCGTCGGGCAGCTTGGCCGGATCGGTCTGGCTCGGCTCGCGGTCGCTCGCCTGCTTCTTGGCGCCGGCGGCGATGCGCGCCGCCACCGCCTTGCGGAACTTCTCGGCGGCGGCGGCCTTGGCGGTCTGGGCCGCGGCGTCGTCGGGCGCCGCGTCGGCCTTGGCCTTGGCGGTCGCGTACTCGGTGAAGCCGGCCTCGATCGTCGCCTCGAGCGTGGTCAGCTCGTCGACGTTGAGCGTGCCGGTCGGCGCGCCGGCGGCGTCGTCGTCGCTCAGCAGGCCCAGCTCCGCCAGCTTGGCCTCGACCGCGACCGCCTTCTCGATCGCCTTGGGATCCTGCTTGTTGAGCCAGGCCAGCTCCTCGGCCGACGGCATCTCGCCGCCCTTCTGGCCGTCGGGCAGCGTGACGCCCGCGGCCTTGAGCCGCTTCTTGAGCCGCGCCGCGTACACGAGCTGCTTGGTCGACGCGTCGTTGCTCATGAAGATGAGCGCCGCGTCCTTCCACGACATCGTCTTCAGCTTGTCGTAGATCTCACCGGCGTTCTCGAACGCGTGCATGAACAGCTCGGGCTCGTAGAGCAGGTTCTCGACTGTCTCCTTGGGGTTCGTCACCAGCCCTTGCACGCCGCGGATGATCTTGATCGCCAGCCCGACGTAGGGGATGAACCCCGCCAGCCGCTCGAGGAAGCTGAGCGACAAGGACAGCGAGATCGCGAACGGGTACGCCGCGCCCGGCATGTCGATCGCCGCCCGGCCCAGCTTCACGTACTCGCCGGCCAGGAGCGCCTTGCCGAACTGGCTCGCGAGCTCGGAGGCGCCGGGCACCTCGAGCCACAGCCGGGTCTCGTTGGCGGTGTGCTGATCGACGAACGACGCCAGGATGTCCGGCAGCAGCGGCAGATCGCCGACCCGGACCTCCTCGCCGACCCGCTCACCGCGGTTCTCGATGGCGACCTTGAACAGGTGGTTGGCGAACGACCCGCCGACGACGTCGGGCGTGAGCAGGCCCATCGCCGAGTCGGGGGTGGCGTCGGGCCCGACGATGTCGTCGAGGTTCATCAAGATCGTGACCAGCTTCTCGGCGGTCCAGCCGGCGTGGATCTCGATCGTGCGCGTCCCCTTCTTGCCCTCGTGGACCGAGGTGACCCCCAGCTCGACGCCGAGCTGATCGCCGGCCTGCTCGGGCGCGACGTCGCGCTTGAGCCCGAGGCTCATGTGGGTGCCCTGCTTGGGCTTGGGCTTCTTGGGGCTGGCGAACTTGCGCTGGCGCGGCAGCACCTGCGCCAGCAGCGCCTCGAGGCCCATCGACAGCGTGACCTGCTTGGCGTCGGCGATCGCGATGCCCTCGGCGTGGTCGCCCGCCGGCGGCTTGTCCTTGGGCGTGAACACCTGCCCGACCAGGTTGACCGAGTGCGTGCCGTCGCCGAGCTCCTGGATCGGGCTCTTGCCGAGGTCGAGCGCGAGGAAGTCGTCGAGCCCGAGCCCGAACGTGGTCAACGTGTCGCGGAACAGCTGGTGCATGCCGCCGATGCGCTTGGCGTCCGCGGGCATCGTGGCGTCGCTCGCCAGCGCCAGGTCCTCGACCTCGAGCGCCATGCTCTTGGTCGCGATCCGGAACTCGGTGGGCACGAGCCCGGCCAGCTCGCCCTTCGACACCACGTCGACCAGGTTGCTCCACCCGAACGTGGCGTACAGGTGGTCGGCGTCGCCGTCCTTGCCGCGCTGCAGCCGCAGGCCGCTGGCCCGGGCCTCGACGCCGATCCGCCGCTCGGTCAGGTCGCCGCCGATCGCCGCGCCGGCGCGCTGGGTCTTCCGCAGCACGTTGCCGACGGCGGTCGTCGCCTGCTTGACCTTGGCCGCGACCACGCGCTCGGCCTCGTCGAGGAACCACTCGGCGACGTCGAGCTCGACGCCGCGGCGGGGCGCCCCGGGCTCGTCGGCCGCGGACACGAGCGCGACCCGCAGGTGCTGCTCGCTGGCGTTGGCGTGGACCTCGGCCCGCGGGCCGACCGCGGCCTGCACCCACGACGGGCTGTCGGGCACGTCGATGTCGGCGACCTTGGGCAGCCTCGACACGTCGAGGCCGACGCCGACGGCGAACCCACCCTCGGCCCGGTCGTAGCGGGCCTCGTCGGGCACGAGGTCGCCCACGTCGAGCCCGTCGAAGAACCGGTGCAGGCGCCACATCGCGTGGCCGTGCGGCTGGACGTCCTGCTGCTTGGTGCCGGGCTTGGGCTTGGGCCCGAAGCCGAGCACGATGCCGTGGGCGGCCTTCGACTCCGGCCACAGGATCCGGACGCCGCCGTCGATGTCCGTGGTCGACTGGCCGCCGATCTTGGCCGCCAGCCCCGCGAGCCGCGCGCGATCGATCCGGATCACCATGCCGCGGTCGGTGCCGGTGACCTTGGCGAACAGCACCGCGTCGTCGCCGTCGGCGAGCAGCTCGACGACGACGTCGGCGCCGGCCGGCGCGCCCAGGTGATCGCGCACCAGCGGCGGGGCGTCGAACCGGGCCGAGGCCTGGGCCTTGCCCTCGGGCCGGGTCGCCAGCACCTGGCCCGCCTCGGGCGTGGCCGGCGCCTTGTGATCGCCATCGACCACGCGGCCGTACTCGAACGACGCCAGCTCGGTCGTCGGCGCGCCGGCCTTGCCCCCGGTGGTGACGTGGAACTGCAGCTCGACCGGCACGACGTCGCTGGGCTGGAACCCATCGAGCAGCCGCGTGAGCTGGAAGCCGATGTGGGCCTCGTCGTCCCACAGCCGCAGGACGCCATCACCGCCGAGCGCGACGTGCGGCAGCGTGGGGTCGTCCTTCTTGATCCGACCGCCGAACTTGCGCTTGAGCCAGGCCCACGCCTTCTCGAACGGCCCCAGCAGCGCCGCCAGATCGAGCTGGAACGACAGCTTGTGCTGGCCCCCGAACAGATCGCCGAGCGCGCCGTCGAGGAACGCCAGGTCGAGCGAGATGCCGAGCCCGAGCCCGTCGAGCCCGAACACCTCGAAGTCGAACTTCGGCAGCGCCGGCAGGTCGACGCCGATGCCCGACAAGAGCCGCTTGAGATCGACCGCGGGCCACGCGATCTTGCCGAGCGACGTGCCCGCGAACGGGTTGTGCAACGCCGGCAGCCACGACAGCGACAGGCCCGGCAGGCCCGGCAGCGCGATGCCCTCGAAGTCGGGGATCAGCCCGTCGAGCGAGAACCCCGACAGGCTGATGTTGGGTGCCAGCCGCGACAGATCCCAGCCGATCCAGCCGCCGCCGCCGCCGCCCTTGAGCGTCGGCAGCTGGATCCGCAGCACCCGGTCGACGATCGCCATCACGCCCCGGCCGATCTTGGCCGCGACGGCGGCGGCCTTGGCCGCGAACCCGCGCGCGCCGTCGACGGCGGCGCCCAGCGCCTGACCGAGCACGTCGAGCATGCGCTCGCCCAGCGCCCCCAGCCGCTTGAGCTGCTCGAGCAGCTTGACGACGTTGACGTAGCCGAGCAGGCCCTCGTCCTTGTCGGCCTCGCCGGTCGCGGTCAGCGCCAGCATCTGATCGGCGAAGTAGACGCCGAGGAACACGTCGTCCTTGCCGTCGGCGATCGCCAGCACGTCGCGCCGCACCGACGGCGCCGGGATCGCGAAGCGATCACCGATCAACCCGGCCGGGCGGTCGAAGGCGCCGCGGACGAGGCCGGCGGTGCCGGGCGCCTCGAGCGCGAGCTCGTCGGGGATCAGCGCGCTGAGGTCCTTGGCGCCGATCAGCTTGCTGACCCGCCAGGCCGCGCGCGCGTACGGGACCGGCTTGTCGCCGTCGGCGGCCTTCTCGCCGAGGCGGATCTCGAGCGCGGCGTCGTCGCCGATCTTGACGCCGCCCAGGTGGGGCACCGGCGCCCGGGCGCCGCGGCCGCTCGCCGGCGGCAGCTTGGCCTTGATCTGCGCCGCCAGCCGCGCCACGTCGAGCGACAGCCGCAGCGCCTCCTGACCGTCGCGGTGGCCGCTCTTGGCCTCGGCGTAGGCGATCAGGTGGGGATACTCGCCGGCGATCGCGACGTAGCCGGTCGCGCCAGGCGCGAGCCCGAGCGTGGTGATCGCGGTCTCCGGCAGCGCGACGCCGTCCTGCTCGGCCAGCGGCGCCGCGGGCCGCTGCGGCGCGGCCGCGCCGTCGGGGCGATCCTTGGCGGCCTCGGCCGCGGCCTCGGGGCCCGCCGCGACGGCGGCGCCCAGCTCGAGATCGGCGTCGTCGCCGTGGTAGCGGATCTCGACCGGCGCCAGGTCGGTGGCCTGGGCGCCGTCGAGGAGCCGCACGAGCGAGAACCCGAGCATCGGGGTCTTGTCCGGATCGCGCGCCTGCCCGTCGAAGATGCGGATCAGCCCGTCCTGGCCGAGGTGGATCCAGCGCTTGACGGCGCCGCCCGCGGCGCGCAGCTTGCGGACCAGCCAGCGCGCGGCGCTGGCGATGGCGCCGCCGGCCTTCGCCAGCAGCTCGAGCAGCGCCGACAGATCGAGGTTCACGCCGAACGTCGACGGCCCGCCCTCGCCCCAGTCGAGATCGGGCCACAGCCGGCCGAGATCGAGCGCCAGCCCGAGCTCGAGGCCGGCGAAGTGCAGGTCGAAGTCGATCGAGGGCAGGCTCGGCAGCGACGGCAGCCCCAGGTTGCCGAACAGATCCTTGAGGCGCCCCAGGTCGACGCCGAACGATCCCAGCTTGGGCCACTTGAGCCACGGCACCGACAGCCGCGGCAGCGCGCCCAGCTTCAGGCCCGGCAGGTCGAACGACCACGACGTCGGCCACAGCGCGCCGAGGTGGAAGCCGCCGCCGCCGCCGCCGAGCCGCGGCAAGAGCATGCGGAAGTCGAACGCGAAGAAGCTGCCGAAGTTGCCGCCCAGGTCGAAGCGCAGGAGCCCGCTGGCCCAGTTGAGGAAGTCGCGGCCGCCGCGCTTGAGGCGATCGAGCAGCCCGTCGAGCAGGTGCCAGGCCTTCTCGCCCAGCGCCTTGAGCTTGCCGACCAGGTACGCCAGATCGATCTCGGCCACGACGCCGGTGGTCGCGGCCGCGTCGGGCTTGATCGCGACGGCGAGCTTGCCGTCGCCGTAGTAGACGGTCGCGTGCACCGGCAGGTCGTCGGCGAGCCCGAGGACGCCGTGGCGCAGCTCAGGCGCGGCGAGCTCGAGGCTGCCGAGCGCGGTGCCGGCGTCGGGCAGCGCCGTGGCCGCCTTGACCTGATCGTCGGCGAACTGCTCGACCCGCCCGGCCTTGGTCGCGAGGCGGGCCTCGATCGGGCGCAGGCCGGAGGTGCTGCCTTGCCACGCGCCGCGCACGGCCCGCACCACGTCGATGACGACGAAGCTGCCGGTCTGCGGATCGCCCCAGAGGTGGATCTTGACGTGGCCGGCGCCGGCGCCCGTGAACCGGCCGGCGGCGCTGGCCAGGAACTCCTGCGCCTTCGGCAACAGCTCGGCGACCTGAGCCCCCGCCGGGCCGGCCAGGATCGTCAGCAGCTTGTCGAGGTCGACCTTCGCGACCAGCGTCGAGCCGCCCGCGGTGATCGCCAGCGCGAGGTCGGTGCCGACGATCGCCAGCGCCACCGTGACCGACACCTCGGGCGCGATGCCGAGGCCCGTGGCCACGTCGGCCGGCAAGCGCCCGGCCTCGAGCGTCACGCGCACCAGCTCGTCGCCCGGCGCCGGCGCCGCCTTGAACAGCCCGAGCGAGGTCGCGGCGACGTCGCCGGTCGCCGGGACCGCCGCCGGATCGAGCGGCTTGCGTTGCACCACCGCTGGCGCCAGCCGGCCGCCGGCGGTGATCTCGCCGAGCAGCGGCGCGGCCGAGCGGCCAGCCACGACCGCGTCGGCGACACGATCGGCGTGGCGCTCGTGGGGATCGTCGGACGGGCCGAGGCCCTTGTACGACACCACACCCTGCCGCTGCTGCACCACGTGCGCGGCTTCGTGGGCCGCGGTGTGGAGATCGGGGCTCGACGCAAAGCCGACCCGATCGCCGGTCGCGAACGCGGTCGCGCCGATGCTGCGCGCCGCCTCGCCCGCGCCGCCACCGACCTCGGCGCGAACGTTCGACACGTCGTGGGGTCCGAACGCGTCCTGGATCACATCGCCGTGCGGCAGCGCCGATGACGCGCCCGCGACGCTCGCCGTCGCGACGGCGCCGGCCTGCTCGGCAGACCAGGTCGACATCGCCTCGCGGTGCCCGTCGGCGTGCGCCTGCACCGGGCCGATCTCGCCCGCGCCCTGCTCCGCCGACCACGCCGCCATCGCGGCGCGGTGGGCCGCGGTCAGCGCTGGCGCCGCGACCTCCAACTCAGGGCTGTCGACGGCGGCGCCGTCGCGATGCGTGCGGGTACCCTTCATTGCACCAGCACATTGTACGTGCGATGAAGGTTCGACCTTCCTCGCGAATGTCGTGAATCTTCTCAGACGCTTGCGTCGGTCCTCAATCGCTCGCGCAGACCGAGCCCGGCTCGCACCGCACGGCGCAGCCGTCGCCGTCGCACGAGAACTCGCAGGTCGCGCCGCTGGCGCAGGTCAGATCGCAGCCGCCGCCGGGGCATTCGATCTCGCACGCCGAGCCGCCGGCGCAGGTCAGGTCACAGCCGCCCTCTGGGCAGGCCCACTGGCACGCGCCGCCGCTCGGGCAGGTCGCGACCGCGCCGCCGGGCAGATCGCCCTGCGTGGCCACCGCGCCGTCGGCGATCACCGTGGCGCCAGCGCCGTCGCCGTCGTCATCGGCGTCGTCGCCGTCCTCGACCTCGGCCGACGACGGGCCCATCGGCTGCGCCGCCGGCGCGTTGGCGATACACGCGGCCTGCGCCGCCACGACCACGGACACCGCGAACAAGGACAAGCTCTTCATCGATCGACACTCCCCGGGTGGACGGCCACGATGGTAGAGCCCCGCCGGGGCGGCCCGGTTGACCGGACGCAGACGTTTGAGACCGCGCCGCCGAAGCCGGAGTAGGAACCGGAGCCGGAACCGGAGCCGGAACCGGAGCCGGAGCCGGAGCCGGAGCCGGAGCCGGAGCCGGAGCGGAGCCGGAGCATCGGAGCCGGAGCCGGAGCCGCCGGAGCCGGAGCCGGAGCCGGAGCCGGAGCCGGAGCCGGAGCCGGAGCCAGGCCGGAGCCGGAGCCGGAACCGGGCCGGAGCCGGAGCCGGAGCCGGAGCCGGAGCCGGAACCGGAGCCGGAGCCGGAGCCGGAGCCGGAGCCGGAGCCGGAACCGGAGCCGGAACCGGAGCCGGAGCCGGAGCCGGAGCCGGAGCCGGAGCCGGAGCCGGAGCCGGAACCGGAGCCGGAACCGGAACCGGATCCCGAACGCGGTCCTAGCTCATCCGACAGTCGGGCTGGAGCCGCCCGGTCTTGGTCAGCACCACC
Organism: Myxococcales bacterium; assembly: GCA_016717005.1. NCBI lineage: Bacteria > Pseudomonadati > Myxococcota > Myxococcia > Myxococcales > Myxococcales bacterium. The sequence goes on from JADJUF010000007.1 coordinate 296,075, forward strand.
TGCAGGAGCTGCCCGTCGCGCGACCGCGACGCGCCGGCGGCGGCCAGCAGGTAGAACTTCCACATCTGGTAGAACTTCCGATCGTAGCGATCGGCGATCTCGGGGTAGGTCCGATCGAAGTTGGCCCACCACGCCATCAGGGTCGGGTCGTAGTTGGCGCCGAGGTTGTGGACGTCCTCGACCACGAACAGGCCCTCGACCGCGCGGGCCAGCTGCGCCAGCGACGGCGCGACCGCGTCGGGGAAGATGTACTTCTCGATGAACGGCACCGCGTGGCGGACGGTGCGGTTGTTGGCGATCGTGTGGAACATCGCGACGCCGTCGTCGACCAGGCACCGATCGATCACCTCCATCACCGCGCGGTAGTTCTTGGCCCCGACGTGCTCCATCATGCCGATCGAGACCACGCGATCGAACGTGCCGGTGACGTCGCGGTAGTCGCACAGCCGCAGCTCGACCGGCAGGTGCTTCCAGAGCTGGCTGCCGAGCGCCACCTGGTCCTGCGACAGCGTCACGCCGACGACCGCGCAGCCGTACTTCTCGGCCGCCCAGCTCGCGAACCCACCCCAGCCGCAGCCGAGATCGAGCACGCGCATGCCGGGCTTGAGCCCGACCTTGCGGCACACCAGATCGAGCTTGGCCTCCTGGGCCTCGGTCAGCGTCGTCGCGGTCTTCCAGTAGCCGCAGGTGTAGACCATGCGCTCGTCGAGCATGCGCGTGTAGAGGTCGTTGCCGATGTCGTAGTGAGCCTGGATCGACGCCCGCGCGCGGGCCTTGCTCTGCAGGTTGAGCACCGCGGTCTTGACCGCCAGCGTGCGCATGCGCCAGCTGCCGGTCAGCTTCTGCTTGAGGTTGGCGCGCAGGACCTTGTCGATCATCACGTCGAGGTGGTCGACCTCCCACCAGTCCTCCATGTACGACTCGCCCAGGCCGATCGAGGCGTCGCGCAGGAGCCGCTCGTAGAAGCGCGGGTCGTGGATCTGGGGATCGCCCGGGCGGGTGCCGCCGATCTGGAGATCGGCCAGCTCGAACAGCTCACGCACGACCGCCTCGGCGTCGCGGGCGCGGTCGGGGATCCGCACCGCGGGCAGCACGCGGTCGAACAGCGTGCGGAGGGGGGCGGACCAGGGGGCGGCGTCGCTAGGCATCCCAGGGCTGTCGCACATCTTCGCACCGCGCGACAGGGCCAAATCGGCCCGTCATGCGCGCCCGCCGAAAATACGAACCGCCCGCGTGCACGAGGTGCACCGGGCGGCGACTCCTGAGCCAATCGGCTCAGCGCTTCGAGAACTGGAAGCGAGCGCGCGCGGCCGCCTGGCCGTACTTCTTGCGCTCCTTCTTGCGCGGGTCGCGCGTGACGTAGCCGACCGCCTTCAGCTTCGGCCGCAGCTCGCGGTCGATCTTCATCAGCGCCCGGGTGATCCCGTGGCGGACCGCGCCGGCCTGCGACGAGATCCCGCCGCCGCGGACGGTGGCGTGGATGTCGTACTGGCCGAGCAGGCCGACTTCCTCGAGCGGCTGACGGATGACCATCCGCGCGGTGGCGCGCTTGAAGTAGTCGTCATCGACGCGATCGTTGATGTTGAACGTGCCTTCGCCGGCGGTCAGCCAGACGCGAGCCACCGCAGTCTTGCGGCGGCCGGTGGCGTAAGTCTTCGGGGGAGCAGCAGCGGCCATGTCGATGTCTCCGGAGCGGGGATCAGGCTTCGATCGTCAGCGGGCGGGGCTGCTGCGCGCTGTGGTCGTGCGCGGCGCCCTTGTAGATCTTCAGCTTCTTGATGATGCGGCGGCCGAGCGGGCCCTTGGGCAGCATGCCCCAGACCGCGTCGCGGATCGCGCGCGCCGGGTCCTCGGCCAGCACCTGCTTGGCCGTGCGGGTCTTGATACCGCCCGGATACAGCGTGTGCTTGTAGTACATCTTCCCATCGAGCTTGTTGCCGGTGAGCTTCGAGCTCCCGGCATTGATCACGATGACGAAGTCGCCCATGTCGACGTTGGGCGAGTAGGTCGGCTTGTGCTTGCCGCGCAGGACCGACGCGATCTTGGTAGCCGCGCGACCGAGGGTCTGCCCCTCCATGTCGACGACGTACCACTCGCGCTGGGCCTCTCCGGCTTCCTTGGTGAGCCAAAAGCTCTTCTGGGTCGTGCTCATGACGGTTCCGTTCGCGGGCACCGCGGAAGGACCGCGGCGAAGGGGGATCGTCTACAACCTGGGGCGCCCCACGTCAAGGGCTCGCGCACGGTTGGGGCGATCACCACCCGGCGCGCCGCCGTGGTACCACGCTGCGTGGCCCAGGTCGGCTTCGTCCTCAAACCCCAGTCCACCGAGGCCCGCGAGCTGGCGGACGATCTCGCCCGCTGGCTGCTCGGCTGCGGCCACACCCCCGTCCTCCTGGCCGAGGACGGCCTCGACGTCGAGGGGGCGGTGGTCGTGCCCGAGGACGACCTGCCCGCGGTCGAGCTGGTGTGTACCCTGGGCGGCGACGGCACCATGCTCCGGGCGAGCCGGGTCGTCGGCGACACCGGGATCCCGGTCCTGGGCGTCAACCTGGGCCAGCTCGGGTTCCTGGCCGGCTTCCTGCCGGACGAGGCCCGGGCGGCCCTGACCGCCGCGCTGGCGGGCAACCTGCGGGTCGACGAGCGCAGCCGCCTGACGGTCACGGTGTTCACCGGCGACCAGGTCCTCACCCGCACCGCCCTCAACGACGCGGTCCTGCACCAGGGCGCCATGGCCCGCATCGTCGACTGCGACGCCTGGATCGACGACGCCTTCGTCGCCAGCTACCGCGCCGACGGCGTGATCGTGTCGACCCCGACCGGCTCGACCGCCTACAACATGGCCGCCGGCGGGCCGATCATCATCCCCGGCGCCGCCGGGCTGACCCTGACCCCGATCTGCGCCCACTCGCTGACCAACCGACCGCTGGTGGTCCCGGCCCACGCGATCATCCGCCTCGAGCCCCGGCCCGAGGCCAAGGACGTCGTGGTCACCGTCGACGGCCAGTGGGCCCACCCGATCGTCCCCGGCGACCGGGTCGAGATCACCGGCACCGCCCGGCCGCTGCGCATGCTGGCCGGCCCCCAGAGCTACTTCGACGTGATGCGCGACAAGCTCCACTGGGGCCTCCGCGGCGCCCGGTAGCGGCAGCCGCGGGCCGACGGCCACTGACGCGCCGAGCCCGACCGTCGCGAGATCTCCCTGCGGTTGCGCTGGGCGGCGGCGGACGCCGCGGTGCGCCGCCGCGCGAGATCACGCCCAGGTCACCAGCGATCCAGCCGCGACCACTCGGTCCGCGACTGAACACTTGCCCAGTGTCAGGGTCGTGGTGCAGAGTCGTCCTCGTGCTGCGCCACCTGCGGGTCACCAACTTCGCAATCCTGTCTGACGTCACGCTCGAGCTCGGGCCGGGGCTGGGCGTGCTCACCGGCGAGACCGGCGCCGGCAAGTCGCTGATCGTCGAGGCGGTCAACCTCTTGCGCGGCGGCCGGGCCTCGGCCGACATCCCCCGGGCCGGCGCGGCCGAGGCCACGGTCGAGGCCATCGTCGAGGTGCCGGCCGATCTGCGCGGGCGCGTGACGGCGGTCTTGGCCCAGGCCGGGCTGCCGCTGGCCGCCGATGACGCCGGCGACGTCGACGCGGGCGCCGAGGTGGTGATCCGCCGGGTCATCTTGCGCGGCGGCAAGAGCCGCACCTACGTCAACGGCGCGCTCACCACCGCCGGTCGCCTGGCCGAGCTGGGCGCCTGGCTGATCGATCTCGCGGGCCAGCACCAGCACCAGGGCCTGGTCGATCCCGGGCGCCACCGCGCGATCCTCGACGCGTTCGCCGACGAGGCCGCGCTGCCCGCCGAGATGCTGTGCGCCTGGGACGAGCTGGGCGCCATCGACGAGCAGATCGCCGGGCTCGGCGGCGACGATCGCCAGCGGGCCGAGCGCGCCGACTTCGTGCGGTTCCAGAAGGATGAGCTCGACGGCGCTCGCCTCGAGGCTGGCGAGGACGAGCGGCTCGTGGCCGAGCGCACCCGGCTGTCGGCGACCGAGGAGCTGCGGGTCGGCACCCGGGCCGCGGTCGCGGCCCTCGACGGCGACGGCGACAGCGGCGCGCTCGACGGCCTGGCCCACGCCGCGCGCGAGGTCGACAAGCTGGTGCGGCTCGATCCCTCGCTCGATCCGCTGGCGCGCCAGCTGACCGAGGCCCGGGTCGTGGCCGACGACGCCGCGGCCGCGCTGCGGCGCTACGCCGATCGCGTCGACGGCGACCCCGAGCGGCTCGCCGCGATCGACGACCGGCTCGAGCTCTTGCGCCGGCTGCGGCGCAAGCACGGCGGCGTCGATCTGGTGGCGCGCGCCGCCGAGCTGGCGGCCGAGCTCGACGCCCTGACCCACCGCGATCTGCACCTCGAGACCCTGACCGCGGCGCGGTCCCTGGCCCTGGCGCGGTGCCAGCGCGCCGCCGCGGCGCTGACCGACAGCCGCCGCAAGGCCGGCACCCGGCTGGCGCGCCAGGTCGGCAAGGCCCTCGCCGAGCTGGGCATGGCCGCGGCCCGGCTCGAGGTCCGGGTCGCCGCGGCGCCGCTCGGGCGCCACGGCGCCGACGACGTCGAGGTGCTCCTGTGCGCCAACAAGGGCGAGGACCTCAAGCCGCTGGCCAAGGTCGCGTCGGGCGGCGAGCTGTCGCGGATCATGCTGGCGATGAAGCTGGCGCTGCGCCGCGCCGACGAGGTCGCCACGTACGTGTTCGACGAGGTCGACGCCGGCATCGGCGGCGCCACCGCGCACGCGGTCGGCGCGCTGATCCGCGCGGTCGCCGATCACCGCCAGGTGCTGTGCGTGACCCACCTGCCGCAGATCGCCGCGTACGCCGACGCCCACTACCACGTCGAGAAGATCGAGGCCGGCGGCCGCACCGAGACCCTGGTCCGGCGCCTGACCTCGGGCGCGCGCAAGGACGAGCTGGCGCGCATGCTCGGCGGCAGCGCCACCGCCCGCGCCAAGGCCCACGCCGCCGAGCTGCTCGACAGCGCCCGCCGCCCGCGCGCGCTGGCATGATCGCGGGAGCACCGTCGCGCGCTGGCATGATCGCGGGCGCACCGTCGCGCGCGGGCGTGACCACGCACGCCGTCACCCGCTCGCCCGCACCGTCACCCGCTCGCCCGCACCGTCACCCGCTCGCCCGCACCGTCACCCGCTCGCCCGCACCGTCACCCGCTCGCCCGCACCGTCACCCGCTCGCCCGCACCGTCACCCGCTCGCCCGCACCGTCATCCGCTCGCCCGCACCGTCATCCGCTCGCGCGCACCGTCATCCGCTCGCGCGCACCGTCATCCTACCTCCCACGCTCACCGCACGTCGCGCGCTCACCCTCACCGAAAGGTCCATCGATGTCTTCGTCGTACGCTGGTAGCTGTCACTGCGGCGCGGTCCGCTACACCGCCGAGGTCGATCTCACCGCGCCGGTCGTGTCCTGCAACTGCTCGATCTGCGGCCGCAGCGGCTGGCTGCTCGCGTTCGTCCCGAGCGCGCAGTTCCACCTCGAGGCCGGCGCCGACAGCCTCACCGACTACCAGTTCGCCAAGCACCACATCCACCACACCTTCTGCAAGGTGTGCGGCGTGCGGCCGTTCTCGCGCGGCGCCACCCCCGACGGCGGCGAGATGATCGCGGTCAACGTCCGGTGCCTCGACGGCGTCGATCCGTCGACGCTGACGATCAAGACGTTCGACGGCAAGAGCCTGTAGCCCGCGCACGCCTGCACCGACGGCCGTCGCGCGCGCGGGCCTGGCCAGCCCCGCGCCGTCGGCGCGCCCGGCCGCCCCCGCCCTGCTCAACGGTGGCGATCGTGATCGGGATCGTGGGGCCGCGCGTGGGCGTGGCCGTGATCGTGGCCGGGCCCGTGGACGTGGCCGTGGCCGTGGTGCAGGCGCCCGTCGGACGGCGCCGCCGCCGACGTCAGCCGGGCTCGGCGCTCGGCCAGCCACGCCAGCCAGGCGTCGACGCCCGCGCCGGTCCGCGCCGACACCGCGATCATCCGCGGCTCCGGCATCGCCCGGGCCAGCGCGTCCTCGACCGCGGCCAGGTCGAAGTCGAGGTGCGGCAGCAGGTCGGTCTTGGTCAAGAGCACCAGGTCGGCCTTGAGGAACATCGTCGGGTACTTGAGCGGCTTGTCCTCGCCCTCGGTCACCGACAGCGCCACGACGTTGGCGGCCTGGCCGAGATCGTAGACCGCCGGGCACACCAGGTTGCCGACGTTCTCGATGAACAGCACGTCGAGCCCGGCGATCGGCAGCGCGTGCAGCGCGTGGTGGACCATCTTCGCGTCGAGGTGACAGGCCGAGCCGGTCGTGATCGCGCGCGCGGGGATGCCGGCGGCCTCGAGCCGGGCCGCGTCGCGCTCGGTCGCGAGATCGCCCGCCAGCGCCGCCAGCCGCAGGCCGCGCTGGTGGCGGGCGGTGGCCTCGAGGATCGCGGTCTTGCCCGCGCCGGGCGAGCCCATCAGGTTGACCGCGAGCACGCCGGCCGCCGCGAAGTGCTCGCGGTTGTGCTGCGCGCGCTCGTCGTTGTCAGAGAGGATGCGCCCCTGGACCTCCAGCGGCACGACGTCGGGATCACCGCAGCCACAGTCGGTGCACATCACGTTCCTCCTTGGTCGTCGTCGCCGAGGTCCAGCTCGACGCGCTGCAAGATGATCTCGTCGCCGGTCACGAGCCGCGCCGGCACCTGACACGCGCCGCAGCGCAGCACCGCGCCGCGGGCCAGCTCGACCTGGCAGCGCGGGCAGCGCCAGCAGGCCGGGCGCGGCTCGATCACCAGGTCGGCCTGCGCGCACACGGTGTGATCGCGGAAGGTCTCGAACGCCGTCGCCAGGAGCTCGAGCTCGACGCCGGCCAGCTCGCCGATCGCCACGTGCACGCGCTTGACCGTCCCGGTCGGGTGGGCGCGGGCCGCGACCGCGACCTGATCGACCAGCGCCGAGACGATCGAGTACTCGTGCATCACGACCTCCCGGGCGCGGGCGGCGGCGCCGGCGGCGTGAGGTCCGGCCCCGGGAACTCGGGCGCGCGCTTCGCGAAGAACGCGTCGAGGCCCTCGGCGAAGTCGGCGCCGTCGGCGATCCGCACCAGCTCCTCGAGCTCGCGATCGAGGTGGACGTCGAGCCGATCGACGCCCGCGGCCGCGTTCATCAGGCCCTTGGCGACGCCCATCGCCTCGGTCGGGCCGGCCGCCAGCCGCGCCGCCAGGGCCCGGCCCGCGCGCTCGAACTCCTCGGCGGGGAAGACCGCCGTGACCAGGCCCGCCGCCATCGCCTCGGCGGCGGTCAGGCGCTCGCCGAGGAGCGCCAGCTCCAGGGCCCGGCGCAGGCCGAGCAGCCGCGGCAGGAAGAACGTCGACGACTCGGCGCCCGTCAGGCCGGTCTTGAAGTAGGCCCACTCGAAGGTCGCGCGCCCCGACGCCACCACCAGGTCGCACGCCATCGCGAGGCCCAGCCCGCCGGCCGCGACCGGCCCGTCGACGACCGCGATGAACGGCTTGGGCGCGCGCCGGATCTCGGAGATCGTGGCGTGCAGGTACTCGAGGATCTGCTTGAAGATCGCGCCGTAGCCGCCGGTGCGCGGCGGCCCGCCGCCGGCCACCAGGTAGCCGAGGTCGGCGTCGTCGCCGCCGGCGCGGATGTACTTGAGGTCGGCGCCGGTGCAGAACACGCCGCCGTCGCCGCGCACGATCACCGCCCGCACCGCCCGGTCGCGCGCCAGCGCCAGCCCGGCCTTGCGCAGGTCGCGCGCGGTCTCGACGTCGAGCGAGTTCATCCGCGCGCGCCGCGCGATCGTGAGGACGCCGACCGGACCGTCGTACTCGATGTGGATGTGGCTCATGGTGACCTCCGCAGCGCCTCAGCAGATCCGCGGCAGCGGCTCGCCCTCGGGCTCGATCAGCAGCCGCCGCCCGAAACCGGTGTCGAGCACGACGCGGCCGGGCGCGTCGGCCACGCAGGTGCCGATCAGGGCCGCGTCGGCGCCGAGCGGGTGGGCCCGGATCGCCGCCAGCACCGCGTCGGCGCGATCGGGGCGCACGCCCATCACGACCTTGCCCTCGTTGGCCACGTGGAGCGGATCGATCCCGAGCAGCTCGCCGACCGCGCGCACGTCGGGGCGGATCGGCACCGCGGCCTCGTCGAGCACGACCCCGACCTGGGCCTTGTCGGCCAGCTCGTGCAGCGCGCTGGCGAGGCCGCCGCGGGTCGGATCCTTCATCGCCACGATCGCGTCGCCGCCGGCGGCCAGCGCCGCCCGCACCAGGCCGTTGACCGGGGCCACGTCCGAGCGCAGCTCGACCTCGAGCGCGAGCTCGCCGCGCGCCGCCAGCACCGCGAGGCCGTGATCGCCCATCGTGCCGGTCACCAGGATCCGATCGCCGGGCGCGAGCCCGCGATCGGTGACGACCCGATCGGTCAGGCCGACGCCGGTCGTCGTCAGGATGATCCGATCGACCTCGCCGCGGCCCATGACCTTGGTGTCGCCCGTCATGATCCGGACCCCGGCCTCGGCGCACGCGGCCTTGATCGACGCGGCGATCCGGACCAGCTCGGCGCGGGCGAAGCCCTCCTCGATCACCACCGCCAGGGTCAGCATGACCGCGTCGGTCGCGCCCATCATCGCCAGGTCGTTGACGGTGCCGCACACCGCCAGCCGGCCGATGTCGCCGCCGGGGAAGAAGATCGGGTGGACGACGTGGGCGTCGGTGGTGGCGACCAGCCAGCGATCGCCGATCCGGACCGCGGCGCCGTCGTCGAGCGCGGCCAGCCCGACGTCGCCCTCGGTCATCGGCGGCCCCGCGAGCTCGGCGACGAACACCTCGCCGACGAGCTGGCGCATCGCGCGGCCGCCGGCGCCCATCTTGAGCGTGACCCGATCGGACGCGGTCATGGGACCTCCGGGGCGGGCGCGGCGCGGCCGATCGCGACCAGATCGGGGTGGCCGCCGTACTGGTGCCAGATCCGGCAGGTGCCCTCGGACGACACCATGCACGCGCCGACCGGCGTCTCGGGCGTGCACGCGCGCCCGAACAGCGTGCAGTCGCGCGGCGCGGCGATGCCGGCCATGATGTCGCCGCACACGCAGTGCTCGACCAGCGCCGGCGGCGCCATCCGCCACAGCGCCTCGACGTCGATCGTGAACCGCCGCCGGGCGTCGACGTGGGCGAACTCGTCGCGCAGCCGCAGGTTGCCGCTGGGCACGTGGGCGATGCCGCGCCAGCGCCCGCCGATCGGCCGGAACACCTTCCACAGCAGCGCCTGCGCGACCTTGTTGCCCTCGCGCGCCACGCAGCGCGGGTAGCAGTTGATCGCGCGGGCGTCGCCGGTCACGACCAGCTCGACCAGCGCGACCAGGGCCGCCAGGATGTCGAGCGGCTCGAACCCGGCCACGACCACCGGCCGCCGGTGCCGGGCCGCGAACTGCTCGAACACCGCCGCGCCGGTGATCGTCGCGGCGTGGCCGGCGGCCAGGAAGCCCTCGACCCGCGCGCCCGGCATCTCGGCGACGATCTCCATCACCGGCGGGATGTACTTGTGGGCCGACAGGACCGAGAAGTTGGGCGGTGGCCCGGCCACCAGCACCGCCGCGGTCGCGACCGCCGTGGTCTCGAAGCCGCTGGCGAAGAACACGATCTCGTCGGTGGTGGCCCGGGCCAGCTCGACCGCCTGGGCCACGCTGTAGACGACGTCGATGCGCGCGCCCTCGGTCTGGGCGTCGGCCAGGGACATCGCGGTGCCCGGCACCTTGAGCATGTCGCCGTAGGTCGCGACCCGGACGCCGGCCCGCGCCAGCGCCACCGCCTCGTCGATCTCCGGCAGGTCGGTCACGCACACCGGACAGCCCGGCCCCATGATCACCTCGAGGTCGGCCGGGAACGAGGCGCGCAGGCCGTAGCGCGCGATCGCCTGCTCGTGGCTGCCGCACACGTGCATCACCGAGATCTGGCGACCGGCGCCGGCCACCAGCTCGCCCAGCCGGGCCGCCAGCGCGCGGGCCCGGACCGGGTCGCGGAACCGCATCTCGGTCACGGCGGCGTCAGCCATCGCCCGGGCTCCGATCCGCGGGGCCCGCGACCCCGGCCAGCTCGCCGCGCACGTCGGCCGCCATCAGATCGCCGTCGGCCCGCACGTCGCCGAGCAGCTCGTCGTACAGCGCCAGGGTCTCGGCGATGTCCTCGGGCGGGATCCGGCGGATCGCGTAGCCGACGTGGTTGAGCACGTAGTCGCCCGGGCCGACCGGCTCGTCGATCACGTCGAGCCGGACGTGCTTCTTGACGCCCCAGAAGTCGACCGTGGCGATCATCCCGTCGACCGTGATCACCCGGCCAGGCACGCCTAGACACATGACGCGTACGTCCTCTCTGCGCGGCCGGCGGCGACCAGCACCTGCCCCAGCGCCAGCCCGCCATCACCGGGCGGCACCGCGCGCGGCAGGTAGACCTCGAGCTCGCCCAGCTCGCGCACGACGCCCTCGGCCAGCGCCCGGTTCTGGAAGCAGCCGCCGCCCAGCACCACCGGGTGCGCGCCGACCATGGCGGTGGCGGCGCGGACGAGCGCCGCGGCGCCGAGCACGAGCGCGCGATGGAACCGCGCCGAGATGATCGAGCTCGGCTGGCCCGCGCGCAGATCGTCGACCACCGCGCGCACCAGCGGCCGGTGGTCGAGCTGCCACACCGGCCCGGCGCGATCGATCGGCAGCGGGTAGCCGCCGTGGTCCTCGAGCGTGGCCGCGTGGTTCCAGGCCTGCGCGACCTGGCCCTCGTGGCGCGCGACCGCGCGGCCGAGCACCAGCGCGCCGACGCCGTCGAACAGCCGCCCGACGCCGTGGACCCGCGGCGCGTTGAGGTCGCCGGCGACCAGCTGCCGCAGCACGCGCACGTCGGCGGCCGGGATCTCGGCGAACAGCGCCAGCGCGTCGAGCGGCGGCGCGCCGGCGAAGGCGTCGTCGAGCAGGGTCAGCGCGATCCGCCACACCTGGCGCACCGCCGCGTCGCCGCCGGCCAGGGCGATCGGCCGCAGCGTCGCGAGCCGCGTGCACTGGGCCGCGTCGCCGAACAGGAGCTCGCCGCCCCAGGCCGTGCCGTCGGTGCCCAGGCCGGCGCCGTCCCAGGCCAGGCCCAGGACCGGCCCGCGCAGGCCGCGCTCGGCCATGACCGCGGCGACGTGGGCGTGGTGGTGCTGGACCGCGACGTGGGTGACGCCGGTGCGCGCCAGCGCCAGCCGGGTCGACAGGTAGTCGGGGTGGAGGTCGTGCGCGACCAGCTCGGGCCGGACCCGGACCAGGCGCTCCATGCGCTCGATCGCCTCGGCCAGGAACTCGAACGCGCGCGGGTTGTCGAGATCGCCGACGTGCGGGCCCAGGTACGCGACGTCGCCGTGGGCCAGGCAGAACGTGTTCTTCAGCTGGGCGCCGACCGCCAGCGTCGGCCGCGCGATCGGCCGCGCCAGCACGATCGGCCGGGGCACGTGCCCGCGCGAGCGCCGCAGGATCATCGGCGCGCCCGCCACCACCTGCGCGACCGAGTCGTCGCAGCGCGTGGCGATCGGGCGGTCGTGCAGCAAGAGCGCGTCGGCCAGCGGCGCCAGCCGGGCGCGGGCGTCGTCGTCGAGCTGCGCGATCGGCTCGTCGGTGACGTTGCCCGAGGTCATCACCAGCGGCCGCCCGACCGCGGCCAGGAGCAGGTGGTGCAGCGGCGTGTACGGCAAGAGCAGCCCGATCTGCGGGGTGTCGGGCGCGACGCCGTCGGCGAGGCCGGCGCCGCTCCGGCGCGTCACCAGCGTGATCGGGCGCTCGGGCCCGGCCAGGACCGCGACCTCCTCGGGCGCGAGCCACGCCAGGCGGTGGGCCGCGGCCACGTCGGCGACCATCACCGCGAACGGCTTGGCGTCGCGGCGCTTGCGCGCGCGCAGGGTCGCGACCGCGGTCGCCGAGGTGGCGTCGCAGGCGAGGTGGTAGCCGCCCAGGCCCTTGACCGCGACGATCGCGCCGCCGCGCAAGAGCGCCGCCGCGTCGGCCAGCGCGTCGCCCGGTCCGGGCGGCTCGAGCGCGAGCCGCGGCCCGCACCGCGGGCACGCGATCGGCTGGGCGTGGAACCGGCGATCGTCGGGGTCGTCGTACTCGCGCGCGCACGCCGGGCACAGCGGGAACCCGGCCATCGTCGTCGCCGGCCGGTCGTAGGGCAGATCGAGCGCGATCGTGAACCGCGGCCCGCAGTACGTGCAGCTCGTGAACGGGTACTGGTAGTGGCGGTCGGCCGGGTCGGCCAGCTCGCCCAGGCACGCCGGGCAGGTCGACAGGTCCGGCGGGATCGACAGCGCCACCGCGCCCGCGACCGTGCTGGTGTCGATCGCGAAGCCGGTCGGCGCCGCGGCGTCGAGCGGCTGCCACGCCAGCTCGCGCACGCGGCCCGGCGCCTCGGCGCCGAGCTGCGCGACGAACGCGTCGAGCACCGCCGCCGCGGCGAACGCCTCGATCACCACGCCGCTGGCGTCGTTGCGGACCCGGCCGTCGACGCCGAGGGTCCGGGCCAGGCGGTACACCCACGGCCGGAAGCCCACGCCCTGGACCGTGCCGGTGACCGCGATGCGCCGGCCGATCGTCATGACGCGGCCACCACCTCGGCCACGACCCGGGCCGCCAGCGCCGGCAGCACCGCCTCGATCTCGGGCGACAGCTCGAGCCCGAGCGCGATCCGCGCCGGGGTCGCGCCGTGCACGACCACCCGGGCCGGCGACCGGCCCAGGAGCTGCAGGTTGGCGAGCAGATCGTTGATGCCGTGCTGGTGCGGCGACAGCTTGTTCGAGAACGCCGCGGGGATGCGCTCACCCTCGAGCCGGACCAGCGTCCCGGGCGCGCCGGCGCCGGCGATCGCGTCGACGATCACCAGCAGATCCAGATCCTCGAGGTCCTCGAGCAGCTCGTGGGTCGAGGTGCCGCCGTCGATCGTCACCACCCCGGCCGGCAGCGCGCCGGCGGCCGCGAGCCGCTCGACGCACCGCACCCCCAGGCCCTCGTCGCCCATGATCAGGTTGCCGACGCCGAGGACCACGACCCGCACTATAGCGCCCTGACTGCGACGATGTCGCGGCGCGCTGGGTCCACCAGGTGGACCGCGCAGGCCAGGCACGGATCGAACGAGTGGATCGTGCGCAGCACCTCGAGCGGCCGCTCGGGATCCGCCAGCGGCGTGCCCACCAGCGACGCCTCGTACGGCCCGGGCTGATCGGCCTCGTTGCGCGGCGCCGCGTTCCACGTGGTCGGCACGACCGCCTGGTAGTTCTTGATCTTGCCGCCGTCGATCACCACCCAGTGGGACAGGATCCCGCGCGGGGCCTCGTGGAACCCGAACCCGCGGGTCTCGCCCGACGGGAACACCGGCTTCTCGAAGGTCTGGACGTCGCCGGCGGCGATGTTGGCCATGAGCAGCCCCCACTGCTCCTCGAGGATCTCGACGTTGCGGGCGCACATCACCGAGCGCGCGGCGTGGCGGCCGATCGTCGAGTGCAGCCCGTCGAGCGGCACCTTGATCTTGCCGACGGCCTCGACCGTCGCGAGCACCCGGGTCAGGTGCTTGAGGATCGCCTGATCGCCGACCGCGGCCGCGACCAGCACCCGCGCCAGCGGCCCGACCTGGGCCGGCTGGCCAGCGAAGGTCGGCGACTTGACGAACGAGTACTTCGCGTCGGGCTGGTGGTCGGTGTACTCGGCCACCGTCTCGCCCGCGTACGGGTGCAGCGGGCCCTTGCCGCCGCGGTACCACGCGTGCTTGACGCTCTCGGCGACGTTGTCCTTGAGCAGCGCGTCGCCGAACGTGGTGATCCGCTGGAGCTTGGCCAGATCGCCGCCGGGGATGTAGCCGCCCGGGGTCGAGAACTGGGTGCCCTGCTCGTCGAGCGGGAAGTCGGGCGCGGCCAGGTAGTTGACCACGCCCTTGCCGATCGTCGTCCACTCCGGGTAGAAGGCCGCGACCGCGGCGACGTCGATCGTGTAGACCTGCGTGATGAACTGCTTGAGCTCGTCGATCGCCGCCTTGACCGCGAGCAGGCGCTCGATCGACAGCACCGACTGGCTCTCGAGCGCGATCGGGTTGGACACGCCGCCGACCGCGACGTTCTGGATGTGCGGGGTCTTGCTGCCGAGGATCGAGACGATCTTGTTGGCCTTGCGCTGGACCTCGAGCGCCTGCAGGTAGTGGGTCACCGCCAGCAGGTTGACCTCGGGCGGCAGCTTCATCGCCGGGTGGCCCCAGTAGCCGTTGGCGAAGATGCCGAGCTGGCCGCTGCCGACCAGCGTCTCGAGCCGGGCCTTGGTCGCGGCGTGGACCGTGACGCCGTTCAGCGGCCAGGCCGAGATGCTCTCGGCCAGCGCCGCCGTGGCCTTGGGATCGGCCTTGAGCGCCGAGGTGACGTCGACCCAGTCGAGCGCCGACAGGTGGTAGAAGTGGACCAGCTCGTCGTGGACGGCGTGGGCCGCGATCATCAGGTTGCGGATGTACTGCGCGTTCTTGGGCACCGGCATCGCCAGCGCGTCCTCGACCGCGCGCACCGACGCGATCGCGTGGACGGTCGTGCACACGCCGCAGAACCGCTGGGTGATGGCCCAGGCGTCGCGCGGGTCGCGGCCGAGCAGGATCTGCTCGACGCCGCGCCACATGGTGCCCGAGGCCCAGGCGTCGGTGACCTTGCCGCCGTCGACCTCACAGTCGATCCGGAGGTGGCCCTCGATGCGGGTGATGGGGTCGATGACGATGCGCGTGCCCATGGTGCCGCTCGTTCCTCACGCGGGGCCGGCGGCCGCCCGCGCCCCGCCCAGCTTGGGCAGGACCGGCAGCACCCGGATCGCGATGATGAAGGCCAGGATCTCGAAGGCGATCAGGCCGATCGTGACGACCAGCTCGCCCAGCGACGGGAAGTAGTGCCAGCCGGCGCCGGTGTCGTAGGCGACCAGGTAGGCGTCGAGGCGGTACAGGATGCCGGCCACGGCCATCGCCATGGCGGCGACGAACACCCGCGCCGGCCGATGGCTGGCCGGCCCCCACAGGAGCACCACCGGCGCCGCGAACAGCGCGGTCTCGATCCAGAACAGCAGCACCAGCGGCCGCGCCACCACCAGCCCGCCCAGCTGTCCGCGCACCGCCAGGTCGATGAACCGGGCCACGACGAACGCCGCGGCCACCACCTGCCCGACCTTCATCAGCTTGGTCAAGAGCTCGCGCTCGACCGGCCGCCGCAGCGCCAGCGACGTGACGCTGCTCTCGATCACCACCGCCGCCAGGCCCATGCCCATGGTCGAGGACAGGAACAGCACCGGCAGGAGCTGGGTCTGGTACAGCGGATCGATCTGCGGGCCGAACACCAGCAGCATCGAGCCCAGCGACGCCTGGTGGATCGTCGGCAGGACCACGCCGATCGCGACCACGACGAACAGCAGCCGGTCGATCTTCTGGCGCGTCCGCTTCCAGCCCAGCTTCTCGAGCACGACCGGCATCAGCTCGAGGAACAGCACCAGCGTGTACGCGGTCATGCACAGCGACACGCCCAGCAGCACCGAGTTCCACTGGGCGTAGCGCGGCAGGAACACGTGCCAGAAGTCCCAGTAGCGCCCGAGGTCGATCACGACCGACGCGCCGGCCAGCAGGTAGCCGAACAGCGCGGTCAGGAGCGCCGGCCGCACCATCGGGTGGTACTGGCCGCGGTTGAGGATGTAGACGACGAACGCGACGGTGAAGCCGCTGGCGCCGAGCGCCGAGCCGATCACGTCGTCGTAGGCGATCCACAGCCCCCACGGGTAGCCGTCGGACAGGTTCGTGACCGCGCCCAGGCCGCGCAGGAACCGCACCGCGATGACCGCGCCGGCGACGCCGACCAGGAGCGCCAGCACGCCGATGAACGGCGACCAGATCCGCCCGCCGATCGGCGCGGCCTCGTCGGGCCGGGGCTCGGCCGCGGCGCTCACGACCCACCTCCGGTCGGCGGCGGCGCCGCGTCACGCTTGGGCCGCATGTTGCGCCAGGCCAGGAGCGCCAGCGCGCCCAGGAACCCGAGCGGCGCGATCAGGTTGTTGTAGATCGCGTGCTGCAGCGACTCGGAGATCCGGGCCGGCGCCACCGACGGCAGCTTCGGCTTGTTGAGCAGCTCGAACGGCACGCCCGACAGGTGCATCACCTGGGTGCCGCCGATCTCGTGCTCGCCGTAGGTGCGCGCGACGTAGCGGCCGGCGGCGCCGCGGTACGTGTCCGTGCCGCCGATCTTGCCGCGCGGGTACGTGGTCTCGGCCCCCGGGGTCAGCGCGCGCCGCCGGGCGATCTCGGCCTTGAGGTCGATGACCGGGCCGAACAGCGTCGCGCCGGTCGGGCACACCTCGGCGCACGCGGCGTACTTGCCGTCGACCGCGCGGTGGTAGCAGAGCTGGCACTTGGAGATGTGCGGGTCCGGCGTGTCGAACGTGAACCGCGGCACGTTGAACGGGCACGCCGCCACGCAGTAGCGGCAGCCGATGCACGCGTCGACGTTGTACTTGACGACGCCGGTGACCTGGTCCTTGGTCATCGCCGAGACCGGGCACGCCGAGACGCACGACGGATCGACGCAGTGCATGCACGAGACCTTGGTGAACGCGAAGCCGTCCTTCACCTCGTCCTTCTTGGTGCCGGCGCCCTCGCGATAACACTTGATCACGTTGAGCGTCTCGCCCGAGATGTCGAGCGGGGCGTCCCAGTAGTTGCCGATCGTCAGGGCGGTGTGCTCGGCCGGCAGGTCGTTGGCCTCCTTGCACGCCGCCATGCACGCGCGGCAGCCGATGCACAGCGTGCCGTCGAACAGGAGCCCGAGCGCGCCGTCGGGCAGGTGCCGGGCACCGCGCGCCTGGGCCTCCCGGCACAGCGGCGTCGCGGCGACCGCGCCGGCGCCGCCAGCCAGACCTCGGAGCATGGTTCTGCGGGTCAGCATGGGGGCCTCCGCTACCGCGTGCCTTCGTCGCCGGCGGCCGCGGGCGGCTCGTCGGGACGGTTGCCGAGGTTCTTGGCGATGCGCGCGCCGACGCCGACCGCCAGCCCGCCCACGGCCGCGACCGTCGCCACGGTCGCCAGGGTCGAGCCCTGGCCCTGCTGCTCGGCCGGCCGCGCGAACTGGGTCGGCGGCGTCACGGTCAGCAGGTTGGCCAGCGCGTGGATCGGCTTGGTGAAGCCGACGCCCTGCTCGGTGCAGCCGATGCACGGGTGCCCGCACCCGACCGGCCACGTGCCGGTGCCGGCGTCGCCGAACAAGATCGACGGGCAGTTGGCGTAGGTCTCCGGCCCCTTGCAGCCCAGCTTGTACAGGCACCAGCCCTGCCGATGCCCCTCGTCGCCGAACTCGATCGCGAACCGGCCAGCGTCGAAGTGCGCGCGCCGCTCGCAGTTCTCGTGGATGAGCCGACCGTACGCGAACTTCGGGCGGCCCTTGGCGTCGAGGTCCGGCAGCGTGCCGAGGACCAGGTAGTGCACGACGGTGGTGAGGAAGTTGTACGGGTTGGGCGGGCAGCCGGGGATCGTCAGCACCGGCTTGCCGAGGATCTCGGCCACCGAGCTGGCGCCGGTCGGGTTGGGCGCGGTCGACGGCATGCCGCCCCACGACGCGCACGAGCCGATCGCGATCACCGCGGCGGCGTCGGCCGCGCACTCCTTGACCAGCTCGATCGCGGTCTGGCCGCCGATCTTGCAGTAGGCGCCGTTGGCGCCGGTCGGGATCGCGCCCTCGACGACGAGCACGTAGGCGCCCTTGTTGGCCGCCATCGCCGCGCGCCGCGCGTCCTCGGCCTGGTGGCCGGCCGCGGCCATCAAGGTCTCGTGGTAGTCGAGCGAGATCACGTCGAGGATCAGCTTCTCGAGCGTCGGGTGCTCGGCGCGCAGCAGGCTCTCGGTGCAGCCGGTGCACTCCTGGAAGTGCAGCCAGATCACCGACGGCCGTCGCGCCGTGGCCAGCGCTTGCGCCACCGCCGGCGCCGCGGCCATCGACAGGCCCATCGCGGCGGCCAGCCCGCCACAGACCTGGAGGAACTCACGCCGGGGCATCCCGAAGCGCGCTTCTGCGCGATCGAGATCGTCGGCTCGAGGTGCGAGCGGGAGCGTCCGTTGCATGGGTCCCCTCCACGTAGCGCTGTAGATCGTCGGATGTCCTTCCGGACGGTGCAGGAGCGTGCATCAAGCGCGCCCACCGATCGACGCCCGTTCGCGCGCCGTTGTGCGCAGACATCGCGCGCGCGCCGACGATCGCGCGATCAGCGCCGCAGACTTTGCGGAGATTCGCGGCGACGCCGGGCGCGGGGCTCGAGTCCGTGTTCGCCGCGAGCCCGCGCGACCTGTCGCTCCTGCACGCGCTGTTCTACCGAGGTCGCGGGGGCGTGGTGAGCACGCGGCCGGTCAACCCACGAGCCGCAGCGCCTGCAGGGCCACCGCGCCGACCTCGAACACCACCCGCGCAGTCGCGCTCTCGCGCCGATCCGCCGGCCCGCCCCGACATAGAGGATCCCGAGGCCGACGCCGGTCACCGCGATGCCCGCGCGCGCGCCGGCGAACGGCATCACCGCCGCCTCGACCACGGCGGCCGCGGCGATCCCACACGCGGTCGCGACGCCCGACGCCACCCCGACGCCCGCGAGCGCGGTCGCCACCAGCTCGAGCAACCATCGCCGCAAGGCCAGCTCGGCCGCGACCGCGACCGCCACGATCACCAGCGCCAGGGTCGCGGCCCGGGCGATCGACCCGCGCACCACCGGCAGCGTGCTCCACTCGACCCCGCGCCTGAGCGCGTCGCCGACCGGCGCCGACGCGAGCAGCGCCAGGCCCAGCGCGGCTGCGCCCACGATGGCGCCGCCCCCGGTCACCGCCGCCCGCGCGTCGCGGTCAGCCGCGCTCGCCCAGCCGCGGCCGTCGAGCAGCCGCGCCACCGTCGCGATCGCGAACAGCGCGCCGATCCCGAGCGGCCCGCCGACCGCGACCGCGGCGATCACCGCCGCGCCCGCCAGCCCGCGCTCGATCGTCAGACTCATCGTCGCCCCTGCCGCGCAGCGCCCGCCGACACGACCGCCCTGCGCACGGGACCGCCGGCGGGGTCGCTCAGCCCGCCCCCACCGCTCCGCGGACACCCGGACACCCGGCTCGCCGATCTACTGCCCGGGGCACGGACCGCAGTCAGCCTGATAGATCTGCCACTCCCCGTCGACGACGTAGCAGCAGTCGAAGTCGTGCCCGCACGTGCTCTGGCACAGCTGAATGCACTCGTTCTCGTTCGACCGGCCCACGTCGCACTGGATCGGCTCCGGGCCGGGGTCCGGGTCCGAGCAACCCAGCCACAGCCCGGCGACCACGAGCAATCCCAGGATCCGCATGACGTCGAAGGTAACGCAGCCCCGAGGCCGCGCTGCGCGGATCCCGATCGATGCGTGACCCGCGGCACGCGCCCCGGCCCACGACACCGAGCCAACCCCACCGACCGAACCGAACCGAACCCTCAGCTCGTCGGCCGCTTCGCGCGCGCCGTCCGGCCAGCCTTCTTCTTCGTCGCCTTCTTGCCGCTGTTCGGGCCGCTGTAGTCGGTCCAGCGGTAGCTGGCCTCGCCCGGGGCGCGGAAGTCGACGTGGATGAAGCCCGAGTGCGGGTAGATGCCGATGCCCATGCCGCCGCGGTCGAGCGCCTGCGCGAACGTGTACTGCTCGCGGACCGAGGCGCCCTTGACCTTGATGTCCATCGCCGAGGCGTGGAAGTGCCGGCTCGAGTCGCGGTCGACGAACCGGAAGCCCGAGACCACCTCGATCTGCTTGCCGCCGAAGTGATCCTGGATGCGCGACAGCTGGTCGTACAGGCGCGGGTCCATCGCCCGCACCTCCTTGGACCGCTTGCACCGGAAGATGTTGTCGAGCGCCGCGAGCGCCGCCTCGTCGTACTCGCCGTCGGGCTTGTAGAGCTGGACCCGGATCTCCTCCTGGAGGTTCTCCGAGCGCAGCCACAGGTCGCCCGAGGGCTGGGTCAGCTCGGCGACCTCGAGGCGGCCGGCGCCGTGGCCCTGGAACTCCTGCACGAACGAGCACTTCTTGCGGACGCGGGCCTTGCGGCCCTTGCCGACGGTGACGTCCTTGCACAGCTTGATCTTGCCGCTGGTGCGGTTGCCGCGCACCGCCGACTGCGGCGAGCCGGTCCGGGCCGCGGCGACCTTCTTGCCGCCCCTGGCCTGCTTGCCCTTCGCGACCTTGCCGCCCTTGGCGTTCTTGGCGCCCTTGCGGTTCTTCGCGGCGGTCTTGGTCGCCTTGCCACCCTTGGTCGACTTGGCGCCCTTGGTCGCCGGCTTCGCGGCGGCCTTGCCGCCCTTGGCCGCCCCGCTGCCCTTGGCGTGAGCCGTCGCGACCTCACCGACCGACCCGACGCCCGCTGGACCGACGACACCCGACGCGACGAGCCCGAGCGCGAGGGCACCGAGCAAGAGAACGCGACGTAGGTTCACATGGACCTCATGCTGCTGGGAGTTGGCAGGCTCACGGCCAGGGCGCGCGGAACCGGGGGCCAGGCTAGGCGACGCCCGGCCTGGGATCAAGAAAGATGGCCGTGATCATGTGTTCAGCCCGGATCCCCGGCGGTCGCTCCCGGCGGGCCGTCACCCGGCGCTCGGCGGCAGCGGCGGCGCGGGCGCGAGCGTCACACCCGGCAGCGGGATGTGCGCCAGCTCCAGGCCGATCTGCTTGGCCACCTCGAAGCTGCGGGTGTCCCGGTAGAACTCGCCGTAGCAGATGCGGACCATCCCGGCGTTGGCCACCTGCTTGAAGCAGTTCCAGCACGGCGACGCCGTCACGTAGAGCGTGGCGCCGGCGATCACCACGCCGTTCTTGGCGGCCTGGAGGATCGCGTTGGTCTCGGCGTGGATGGTCGCGACGCAGTGGCCGTCCTCCATCATGTGGCCGACGTCCGAGCAGTGCGGCATGCCCCGGATCGAGCCGTTGTAGCCGGTCGACAGGATCGTGCGACTGCCGACGATGACCGCGCCGACGTACTTGCGGGGGCAGGTCGATCGGGTCGCCACCACCTGGGCGATGCTCATGAAGTACTCGTCCCACGACGCGCGCTGGGGTTGCGACATGCGCGAAACCTACCCTGCCCCTCCGACGGCGCCGCGGCGCGTGGTAGCGTCCGCCGCCATGTCCGCCCAGGGTCAGGGAAAGTACAAGGACACCGTCACGTTGCCCGAGACGGCGTTCCCGATGCGCGGCGATCTCGCCAAGCGCGAGCCCGAGCTGCTCGCGGCCTGGGCCGAGGCCGACATCTACCGGCAGATCCAGACCGCGCGCGCGGACGCGCCGACGTTCGTCCTGCACGACGGGCCGCCCTACTCCAACGGCCACATCCACTACGGCCACATCCTCAACAAGATCCTCAAGGACCTCGTCGTCAAGCACAAGACGATGATGGGGTTCCGCGCCCCGTACATCCCGGGCTGGGACACCCACGGCCTGCCGATCGAGCTCGCGGTCGAGCGCGAGCTCGGCCCCAAGCGCCGCGAGCTGAGCCAGGCCCAGGTCCGCGCCGCGTGCCGCGACTACGCGCTGCGGTTCGTCGGCATCCAGCGGGCCGAGTTCCAGCGCCTGGGCGTGTTCGGCGACTGGGCCAACCCGTACCTGACGCTGTCGCCGGTCTACGAGCAGGCGATCGTCAAGGCGCTGGCGGCGTTCGCCCGCGGCGGCTACCTGTACCGCGGCAAGAAGCCGGTCTACTGGTGCCCGCGCGATCGCACGGCGCTGGCCGAGGCCGAGATCGACTACAAGGACAAGACCTCGCCGACGGTCTACGTGCGGTTCGCGCTGCCCGACGTCGACGGCGCCCAGCTGGCCCCGGCGCTCGCCGGCACGCGGGTCGCGCTGCCGATCTGGACGACGACGCCGTGGACCCTGCCGGCCAACCTGGCGATCGTGCTCAAGCCCGACCTGGGTTACGTCGCGGTGCCGTCGCCGCGCGACCCCGGCGAGGTGCTGGTGTGCGCGCGCGCGCTGGTCGAGGCCTTCACCCAGGCGATCGGCGCGCCCGAGCTGGCGGCCCAGGCGGTCGCGCTCGACGAGGACGCCGTCCGCACGCTCGAGGGCGCGCGCTACGTCCACCCGTTCGTGCCGGCGCCCAGCCCCGACGGCCCCGAGTTCCGGGTGTGGTTCGCCGACTACGTCACCGTCGAGCAGGGCACCGGCCTGGTCCACACCGCGCCCGGCCACGGCGCCGACGACTACAAGACCGGCGTCGCCCACGGCCTGCCGCCGTACGCGCCGCTCGACGACGCCGGCCGCTACACCGCCGAGGCCCCGGCCTGGCTCCACGGCAAGTCGACCGACGACGCCAACCCGCTGGTGATCGAGCGCCTGGTCGCCGACGGCGCGCTGCTCAACCCGCCGACCGATCGCTACCAGCACAGCTACCCGCACTGCTGGCGCTGCAAGGGGCCGATCCTGTTCCGCGCGACCGCGCAGTGGTTCATCAAGATCGATCACGACGGCTTCCGCGAGCGCGCGCTCGAGGGCATCCGCGCGACGACCTGGATCCCTGAGTGGGGCGAGAACCGCATCCACGCGATGATCGCCAACCGGCCCGACTGGGTGCTGTCGCGCCAGCGGCTGTGGGGCACGCCGATCCCGGCGTTCCACTGCGGCGCGTGCGAGCACCCCCACGCCGAGGCCACGACGATGGAGCACGTCGCCGCGATCTTCGCGCGCGAGGGCGCCGACGCGTGGTGGACCCGGCCGGCCGCCGAGCTGGTGCCGCCGGGCACGACCTGCGCCGGCTGCGGCGCCGACGCCGCGCAGTTCGAGAAGGAGATGAACATCGTCGACGTCTGGTTCGAGTCGGGCGTGTCGTGGCTGGCGATCGCCGCCCAGGCGCCCGACCACGCGGCGATCGACCTGTACCTCGAGGGCTCGGACCAGCACCGCGGCTGGTTCCACAGCTCGCTCCTGGCCGGCATCGGCGTCGCCGGCAAGCCGCCGTACGCCGCGGTCCTGACCCACGGCTTCGTGCTCGACGGCGCCACCGGCACCCCGTACTCGAAGAGCGAGATCGAGCGGGCCAAGCAGGAGGGCCGCAAGGTCACCTACGTGCCGCCCGAGGACATCATCAAGAAGTCCGGCGCCGAGATGTTCCGGCTGTGGACCGGGTCGACCGACTTCCGCAACGACATCCCGTACTCGCAGGAGCAGCTCGGCGGCCTGGCCGAGTGGTACCGCAAGCTGCGCAACACCGCGCGGTTCGTGCTCGGCAACCTCGCCGACTTCGACGCCGACGTCCACGATCGCGCGTCGGTCGCCGGCGGCCTGCGCGCGGTCGATCGCTACCTGCTGGCCAAGGTCGACGATCTGGTCGCGCGCGTGGTCGCGGCCTACGAGGCCTACGAGTTCCACGTCGCGCACCGCGCGCTGGTCGAGTTCGTGACCGTCGACCTGTCGGCGCTCTACGGCGACGTCGTCAAGGATCGCACCTACTGCGACGCCAAGGACGCGCCGCGCCGCCGCGCCGCGCAGGTCGTGCAGTACGAGGCGCTGCGCGCGATCACGCTGCTGGCGGCGCCGGTGCTGGCGTTCACCTGCGAGGACATCTGGGCCCACCTGCCCCGCCGCGCTGGCGATCCGACCTCGGTGCACATGGCCACGTACCCGACCGGCGCGCGCCTGGCCGAGGGCGATCCGCTGGTGGCCGACTTCGCCGTGCTGACCGCGTGGCGCGACCGGGTGACCAAGGCGCTCGAGCCGTTCCGCGCCGCCAAGCACAAGTCGGTCGACGCCGCGGTGACGCTGCGGGCGCCGGCCGCTGATCGCGCGGTCCTGGACCGCCACGCCGCCGACCTCGCCGACCTGTACATCGTCTCGGCGGTGACCGTCGTCGACGGGGTCGAGCCCGCGGTCGAGGTCGCCGCGCACGGCGGCGTGCGCTGCGAGCGCTGCTGGAAGTGGTTCGCGGCCCTGGCCGCCCTCCCGAGTGATGTCTGTCACCGTTGCGCCGCCGCGCTGCCCGCGCCATAAGGACCGCCGATGCCTCGCCGCTGGAAGATCTTCCTCATCGTCGCGATGATCACGCTGGTCGCCGATCACGCGTCCAAGTACTGGGCGCGCAACTCGCTCGACACGCACCCGGCCGGCTGCGCGATCCCGGCCGACATCGTCGCGCACAAGTGCGTGGGCGTGAAGGAGACGGTGATCGACGGCTACTGGGACTGGCGGCTGTCGTTCAACCCCGGCTCGGCGTTCGGCCTGTTCGACAGCCAGGACGGCGCCCGGGTGTTCCTGTCGATCGTCGGCATCCTCGCCGTGGCGGCGATGGTGTTCATGGTCAAGAAGGCCAAGGACGAACAGCGCCTGCTGGCGATCGCCTTGGGCCTGGTCGCCGGCGGTGCCGTCGGCAACCTGCTCGACCGCATGTACTTCGGGGTCGTGACCGACTTCGTCCTGTGGCACTACCACGCCAAGGAGTGGCCGGTGTTCAACGTCGCCGACGTCGCGCTGGTGATCGGCGTCGGCATGATGTTCTTCGACGTCGGCGGCGACGGCAAGCAGGACAAGGCCAAGCGCCAGGCCAAGGCCGCGGCCCGGGCCGAGCGGATCGCCAAGGCCGACGCCGAGGACGCCGCCGCCAAGGCCAAGGCCGACGCCGAGGCCAAGGCCGACACCGCTGCGGCCAAGGCCGACGGCGCCAGCTGAGCGACCTCGCCTCGAACCGCTGCTTTCTCGACTTTCACGGCTGCAGCTGGCACGATCCGCCGATGGGTCGTGCCTCGCACCTGATCATCGGGCTCCTCGCGACCGCGGTCCTCGCCTCCACCGCGTGCACCAGCGACGACGGCGACTGGGTCGTCCGGCCGCCCGGCAACGGCACCGGCACCAACGGCCGCGCCGACGCGGGCGTCGACAGCGGACCGACCGGTGACGCGAACGCGACGCTGGTCGGGGTCGTGTGCGTGGTCGATGATCTGCGCGCACCCGACGTGTGCCCGACCGTGCCGGCCGCCGCTGGCGTGCTGGTGCGCCGCCTCGGCGAGTTGACCGGCGTCGACTCGAACGCGGTCGGCGCGTTCAGCCTGCCGGTGGCCGATCCGATCGAGCTGATCGAGGTCGCGGTCGGCTCGACCGCGCTGGTGCCGGCGCTGGTGCCGGTGCAGAACGACGGCGCGGTGGTCCACACGCCGACGCCGACCGTGACCGCCTGGGCCGACGCGCTGGCCGACGTCGGCGCCAGCGTCAGCGACGGGCACGGCTCGATCGCGCTGTACGTCGAGACCGCGGCCGGCGCGCCGGCGAGCGGCGTGGTGTTCACCCAGCCGGCCGGCGGCTCGCTGCCGCCGTTCTACGATCTGGCCGGGGTCCAGGCCTGGGCCTCGGGCGGCGGCACCGGGCCGGCCGGCGCGGTGCTGTTCGTCGATCTGCTGCCGGCGACCTACTCGCTGACGGGCCTGGCGCCGGGCGGGGCCGTCGTCAGCCCCAGCGTCCAGGTGATCGCCGACACGATCACGTTCGTCCGCGTCGCGCTGCCGTAGCGAGCTCAGCGGCGGCGTCGAGCCGCGCCAGCGCCGCGCGCCAGCCGGCGGCCTTGTCGTCGGTCTCGGCCAGCTCGGCGGCCGGGTCGCTGTCGGCGACGATGCCGCCGCCGACGTGCACCGCCAGCGCGCCGTCGACGATCGTCGCGATCCGGATGCCGATCGCGAGGTCGAGCCCGCCGCCGCCGCCGAACCAGCCGAGCGCGCCGCAGTACGGGCCGCGCGCCACCGGCTCGAGCTCGTCGATGATCTGCATCGCGCGGATCTTGGGCGCGCCGGTGATCGAGCCGCCGGGGAAGGTGGCGCGCAGGAGCGCCGCCCAGGTGGTGCCTGGCCGCGGCGTCGCCGACACCGTCGACACCTTGTGGTAGAGCGCCGGCAGCTCGACCACCGCGCCCAGCTCGTCGACCGCGACCGAGCCCAGCGCCGCGACCCGGCCCAGATCGTTGCGCTCGAGGTCGACGATCATCAGGTGCTCGGCCGCGTCCTTGGGGTGATCGATCAGATCGTCGGCGGCGGCGCGATCAACCTGCGCGACGCCGGTGCGCCGGCGCGTGCCCTTGATCGGCGCGGTCACCAGGCGCGCGCCGGCCCGGCGCAGGAAGCACTCGGGCGAGCCCGACACGATCGTCGCGCCCTCGGCCTCGAGCAGCCCGCCGTAGGCCGCCGGCGCCACCGCGTCCAGCGCGGCGTAGACCGCCAGCGCGTCGCCGGCCGCGCGCACCGGCGCGCGCAGCCGCCGGGCCAGGTTGACCTGGTACACGTCGCCGGCCTCGATGTAGGCGCGGATCGTCGCGACGCCGGCCTCGTGCGCGGCGGCGGCCTCGTCGGCGACCAGCGGCCCCAGCCGCGGCGGCGCGCCGATCGCGGCGGGGCCGTCGCGCAGCGCCGCCTCGAGCCTCGCGCCGGCGGCCGGATCGTCGGCGACGATCGTCGCGGTGGTGGCGCCGGCCGGCCACCACGCCAGCGCCGGGTACGCGGCCAGCCACGCGTCGGGCGCGCTCGATCCGGGTGGCCGCGGCCCGAGCCGCTCGATCGCGCGGCCCAGATCGTAGCCGAGGTACCCGACCACGCGCGGGCGCCGCGGCCCGGCGTCGCCGAGCCCACCGGCGTGGGCCCGCAGGAACCGATCGATCGCCGCGATCGGATCGTCGGTCGTCGTCGTGACCTCGGCGCCGTGCCGGACCACGATCCGATCGGGCCAGACCGTCAGGGTCGCGCACGGATCGGCGGCGACCACCGAGCCGCGCTCGCCGGTGGCGTCGACCGCGGCGTGGCAGAGCACCCGGCCGGGCCGACCGGCCAGCCGCGCGGCCGCGGCGATGGGAGCCAGCGCCAGCGCGGTCACGAGCGCGGCGGCGTCGGCGCCTGCTCTTCCTCGACCAGCACCACGCCCTCGCCGGTGCACTCGACGAACAGCTCCGAGCCGGGCCCGGCGTCGGCCGAGGTCACCGCGCGCGGCACGACCCGCCCGATCCAGCCCGCCAGCGCGGTGGCGTCGACGTAGAGCACGCGCTCCTGCGCCAGCTTGACCGACAAGAGCGGCCGCCCGGTCCGGAACGCGACCGCGCCCGAGCCGCGGAACTGCACCATCGGGATGCTCTCGCGCGAGCCCGGCACGTGGCCGTTCTCCCACCGCAGCTGGGGCTCGAACGCGAACACCAGATCCTCGCGCAGGTAGAAGATGTCGTCGTCGAGCGTGACCGCGGTGAACTGGCCGCCGAGCGGCGCGGCGATCAGGTGGCCCTGGCCGGTGACCGAGAACATCGCGCGCCCCGCGGTCTCGAACGGCTCGGTCCGGCTCTGGCCGCGCGACCGCCGCTGGGCCGGCTCGTACTCGAGCTGGCCGCCGGTGACGTCGACGCCTTCGGTCCGGCTCCACATCTTCTCGCGCACGCGCACGATCAGCACGCCGCCGGCGCTGATCTCGAACGGCTCGTCGCCGTCCTCGAGCCGGACCAGGCGCGTGGTCGCGAACTCCGACAGCGGCTGCGGCGGCCGATGGCCGGCGGCGACCCGCGCCGCGCCGCGCGCGGCCGACGGCGCGGCCTGGGCCACGGCCCGCGAGATCGCGCCGTGATCGACCTCCTCGACCAGCGCGTCGAGATCGTCGATCGGCGCCCCCGCGTCGGACGTCGCCGGCGGCGGCGGCGGCGGCGCCGAGCGGCGCGAGCCCAGGCGCGGGCGCGGCTCCCGCGGCGGCGGCGGCGGCGCCACGATCGGCACCGGCGCCGACTCGACCACGGCGGCGGCCTCGACCACCACCGCGTCGTCGTCGGCCTGGGTCGTGTCCAGCGCCGAGAGCGCGTCGAACGCCGAGTCGTCGTCGGTGGGCGCCGGCGACGGCGCCGGCGCGACGGCCACCATCTCCGGCGCGGCGGCCACCGGCTCCGGCGCCGCGGCCACCGGCTCCGGCGCCGCGGCCACCGGCTCCGGCGCGGCGACGACCGGCTCGGGGACGGTCCGCTCGGGCGCCGCCGCGACCGGCGCGGGCTCGTCGGCCGGCGGGGTCGAGACGAAGCGGGTCGAGGCGCTCGCGACGTCGACCTCGACCGGCGCGGCCGCGCGCAGGCGGTTGACCACGCGCTCGATCGCCATGCGCTCTTGCGCGGTGAGGTTCTCGGCGATCTCGCGCGCGAGGTCGACCTGCCCCGCCTGGAGGAACGCCTGGTAGGCGTCGGGGAAGCGGCCGCCGCGGGCGTAGGCCAGCCCGAGGTAGCTGACCGCGCGCCCCTGGCTGGGATCGATGTCGCGGCTCTTCTCGAGGGCGGCGGCCGCGCCGACCGCGTCGCCGAGCTTCAGCAGCACCAGGCCGAGGTTGAGCTGGTGCGAGGCGTCGCCCGGGGTCAGGCTCACGAGCCGGCGGTAGACCGGCAGCGCCTCGGCGTACTTGTTGGCGCGGAAGTACGCCAGGCCCAAGAGCGCCAGGGCCTTGGCCCCCTCGGGGTCAGCGTCGAGCGCCGCCAGCAGCTCGCGCTGGGCCTCGCCCAGCCGGTTCTGGCGCAAGAGCTCACCGCCCGCGATCAGGTGCTGCTCGTACCGATCGAACGGAGAGACGCCGGCGGGGCCCAGGTCGGTCACCGCGGCATTATCACCCGTGGCGGCGGCGGCGTCTCGCCCGGCGGCCGGTCGAACGTCGCGACCTCGACCTGCCCGTCGGCGGCGATCGTGATCGTCACGGCGCCGGCCTCGTCGGTGCGCACCACCGCGGCCCCGACCGCGCGCCACCGCGCCACCACGGCCGCCGACGGGAACCCGAAGCGGTTGCCGCGCCCGAGCGAGATCACCGCCAGCCGCGGCCGCGCGGCCGCGACCAGCGCCGGGCTCGACGAGGTCGGGCTGCCGTGGTGGGCGACCTTGACCACGGTCGCGGCGACGTCGCCCGCCGCGACCAGCGCGTCCTCGCCCTCGTCCTCGACGTCGCCCAGGAACAGCACGCGGGCGCCGCCGCGGCTGACCCGCACGACCAGCGAGTTGTCGTTGACCGTCCGCACCGGATCGGCGGTAGCCACGGCCTCGCCCGCGGGCCCGCGCGGCCCCAGCACCTCGACCGTGACGTCGCCGAAACTCCGCGGGCCCAGCGGCGGCGCCACCAGCTGGGTCCCGGTCGCGACCAGCGCCGCGACCACGTCGGCGTACGAGCGGCCGTGCGCGGGCGCGTCGGCGAACGGCGCCGATGGATCGGGCGCCGCGTCGTCGCCCGGCGCCGCCGCCCACAGCGCACGGATCGGCACCTCGGCCGCGACCGCGAGCAGGCCGAGGTAGTGGTCGGGGTGCGGGTGGCTGACGATCGCCACGTCGATCGCCCGCACGCCCCGGGTCCGCAGGTACGCCGCGACCGCGCGGCCCGGCGCGAGCTGGGCCCGGGCCCCGGTGCCGGGCGCGCCGCCGGCGTCGATCAACCACACCTGCCCGTCGGGCAGCTCGAGCACCGCGCCGTCGCCCTGGCCCACGTCGAGGAACGTGATCCGCAAGGTCGCCGGGCGCGCCGCCGCCCGGTGCGCCCACCACGACCCGCCCAGCACCGCGCACGCGACCGCGGTCATCGCCGCGACCCGGGCCCGCGCGACGCCGTGGCGCGCCGCGAGCCACGCGCCGAACAGCCCGGCGCACGCGCCCAGCTCGAGCGGCGTCGGCGGTCGCACCCACAGGGTCGGCGTGGCCCGGGCGATCACCGCGATCACCGCCGCGGCCCAGCCGGCGATCGCGATCGCGAGGTCGAGCGCGACGCCGCCGACCGCCGGCGCGACCGCGGTGATCAGCGTGCCGATCACGCCCAGCGGCAGCGCCGCCAGCTCGAACGCCGGGCCCGCCACCAGGTTGCCGACGACGCCGCCCAGCGACACCTGGCCGAAGTGCCACGCGCTGATCGGCGCGGTCGCGACGGTGACGTGCCACGACGTGCGCACCGCCGCCACCAGCGCCCGCGCCGCGCGCCGCCACCCGCGGACCGGCGCGGCCGCGCGCCCGCGCGCCGACGCGATCAGCGTGACCGCGGCGACGAACGACAGCTCGAACGCCGGATCGAACACGACCGACGGCCGCTGGCCGATCGCGAGCAGCGCCGCCAGGCCGAGCGCGTCGCCGATGCGCGCGCGCCGCTCGCACACCTCGCCGAGCAGCACCACCGCGACCACGACCAGGGCCCGCACGGTCGCCACCTGGCCGCCGGTGACCAGCGTGTACCCGACCGCGAGCGGCAGCGCCGCCGCCGCCGCCGCCCGCCGCGGCGCCAGCCGCGCCGCCAGCGGCGCGATCATCGCGAACAGCCGGGTCAGCGCCGCGAACGCCACCAGCGCCACCACCGCCAGGTGCAGGCCGCTGACGCTGAGCGCGTGATAGACGCCGGCCGCGCGCCAGGCGTCGTCGGTCGCCGGCGTCACCGCGCTGCGATCGCCGACCACGACCGCGCGCACCAGCGCGTTGCCGACCCCGTCGCCGCCGCGGCGCGCGATCGCCCGCGACGCCCAGCGCGCGACCTGCGCCGGCCGCCGCCACAGGCTCGCGCGATCGCCCGACGCCAGCACCTCGAGGCCGCGCCCGCGCAGCTCCCAGCGCGCACCGCGGTCGCGCGCGATCTGCGCACGATCGGGGCTGCCGGGATCGCGGTAGCCGCGCGGGGTCACCAGGCGCCCGACGACGCGCACGCGATCGCCCGGCCACGCCCGCGGCGCGCCGCTGATCGTCACCCACACCGGCCCGACGTCGCCGTCGACCAGCATCCCGGTCGCGCTCGCCAGCGCGGTCGGCGGCCCGGCGATCCATCCCTCGATCGTGTCGAGGGCGCGATCGTCGATGCCCGGCGGCGCGATCGCGTCGCGCGCCGCGCGCGCCTCCCGCGCGGCCGCCCACGCGGCCACCGCCGCGACCGCCACGACCAGCCGCGCCCGCCGCGGCAGCGGCCACGCGCCCGCCGCCGCCAGCCCGACCAGCCCCCACGCCCACGGCGCCGTCGGCAGCACCCGCGCGATCACCACGCCGGCGACCGCCGCCACCGCCAGCCACGCCACACGCACCCAGGGCCACACGCCCCTGCTATCGACCGCGCGCCGCGGCGGTTGCGTGTCGCCGGTCAGCGCCGCGCGACCGGCGCCCGGCGGCGGTTGCGTGCCCGCCGACTAGTTGCGCGCGACCGGCGCCCGGCGGCGGGTGCGCGCGCAGGGTCAGCGCCGCGCGACCGGCGCCCCGCGGCGGGCGCGCGCGCAGGGTCAGCGCCGCGCGACCGGCACCCCGCGGCGGGTGCGTGCGCGCACGGTCAGCGCCGCGCGACCGCGGCCCGCCGGCCCGTCGCCATCGCCGCCAGGCCGACGACGATCAGCCCGGCGCCGAGCCAGGTGGTCGCGACCGGCAGCTCGTCGAACACCACCAGGCCCCAGCCGACCGCGAACGCCACCTGCAGGTACCCGGTCGCCATCGCCCGCGCCGCCGGCTCCCGCGCCATGCCGTAGGTCATGCACACCTGCGCCAGCTGGGTGCACGCGCCGACGCCGAGCAAGAGCAGCCACTCGCGCCCCGAGGGCCACACCAAGGTCGGCGCCGCCCAGGCCAGCGCCGCCGGCAGCGCCACCAGCGGGAAGTAGAAGACGATCACCAGGGGGTGCTCGTCGGCCGCGAGCTGGCGCACGGTCACCAGCGCCGCCGCCGCCATGATCGCGCCGACGATCGCGATCGCGACCGCCGCCGGCGCCAGGCCGTGGCCGCTGGGCTGGGCCACCATCGCCACACCCGCCAGGCCGAGCGCGAGCGCCAGCGCGGTCCGGCGCGCGACCGGCTCGGCCAGCCACACCCACGCCAGCATCGCGCCCCAGATCGGCGCGCTCTGCTGGATCATCGTGGCCTCGGCCAGGGGCATGTGGCCCAGCGACCAGTAGTAACAGCCCAGCGCGACGAACCCGAACGCGCCGCGGCTGATCAGCGCGCCGCGGCGCCGGCCCCACGGCGACCGGCCCTCGCGCCGGGCCAGGCGCGCCACCATCACCGCCGACAGCACCAGCGTCACGACCGCGCGCGCCAGCACGATCTCGCCGCTCGGCAGGGTCGCGCTGGCCAGCTTGACCAGCGCGCTCATGCCCGAGAACGCCAGCGCGGCCACCGTCAGGTACCAGAGTCCGGGCGACAACGCGGCCACTGTGGCAGATCGCGCGCCGGCGTCGAGCGCCGTCGGATCGCGCGATCAGGTCGCCGCGCGTCGGCGAAGCACGCCAGCGCCCCGGCGCACGCGCCCTGCAGGTCCGGGCAGGTCGCGAGCTCCTTCCGCGCGGCCGCCGCGAGCGTGCCCCACCGGGTCAGGCCTTCGTCCTGGAACGCGGGCGCGCGCCTCGGCGATCGTCAGCGCCGCGACCAGCGCACGCCGGCGCCGACCAGCACCGCCCAACCCTGGTAGCGGGCCGGCATCGTCTCCATGCTCGTCGTCGCGCGCTCGGCCACGCGCAGGTACTCGGCGAAGCCGTCGACCACGACGCCGCGGGCCACCACCGTCGACGCGCCCGCGGTCACCGACCAGCGCAGGCCGTCGGGCGAGGTCGGCGCCAGGGTCGCGTCGGGCGCCGGCGACGGATCGATCGCGACGCCGGCCCGGACCACGGTCGCGGCGCCGAGCGCGCGCTCGCCGCCGACCCGCACCGCCGCGGTCGTGTGCCAGGCGTTGTGCTGGTGGACGTCGGCGGTCGCGTCGTCGGCGAAGTCGATCGTCAGCTGATCGTACGTGCCCCACAGCGTCACCTCGACGTCGGCCAGCGCCCGCCACGGGCCGCGGGCCCAGGCCGCCCCGAGCACCAGGCGATCCGGCAGGGTGATCGTCGCGCGCGCGGCCTGATCGGGCGCGGCGCCGCTGAACTCCGGCGGGGTCTCGAAGTCAGCGCCGCCGGTCATGGCGATCCGGGTGCGGCTCTTGTAGGTCGCGCCCAGCGCCAGCGCGCCGCGCTGCCACCACAGGGCCGCGTGGCCGCCGACGCCGGTGCCGGCGACGTCGACCGCGGCGTCGCCCTCGACGTCGATGAAGTCGAGGCGCCGGCGCACGGTCAGGCGGCCGCGATCGACGTGGGGCCCGACCGCGAGCCGGACCTCGCCGAGCCGCACGCCCACGAACGGCGCGAGCCGACCGACGACAAGCTCGGTCGAGACGATCTCGAACCGCCCGGCCCAGTCGCTCGGCCAGGCCACGCCGCCGCCGAACGGCACGCCGATCGCGACGCCCGCGGTCCAGGCGCCGCCGCTCCAGGCGGCGTCGAGGTGGGGCGGCGTCGACCACGCGCCGTCGGTCTCGGCCGACCAGGTGCCGTCGGCCGCGGCCGCCCGGATCTGCGGCCGCGCCAGCACCACGCCGACGCCCAGGCGCCAGCCGCCGCCGTCGGCGAGCGCCGCCGGGTTGGTCCACGCGGCGCCGGCCTCGTCGGCCCGCGCGGCGCCGGCGCCGGCGGTGCCGGCCGCGGTGATGGTCTGCTCGGGCACGGCGAAGCCGCCCGCGCGCGCGGCGCCGGGCGCCGCCGCCAGCGCCACGGCGCCGATGATCAGGGTCCTCATGGGCGGAAGCTCTCGTCGAGGAACCCGGCCAGCTCGCGGCCGCCGCGCCCGAACTCGGGCTCGATCGGGATGACCAGGAACGCGTGCTCGGCGACGTAGTCGCGCTGCGGCGCGCCGGTCACGCGCGCCAGCGTGCGGGTGTAGGCGTTGGGGATGATGAAGTCGAGCGTGGCCATCTGCAGCATCAGCGCGCGGTCGCCGGTGGCGGCGCCGACGTTCTGCGGGTCGACCGCGTCGACGATCCACCGGGCCACGTCGAGGAAGCGCTCGGCCTCGAAGCTGTCGGCGGCGATGCCCTCGCGGGTGAAGAAGCCGCGCACCTGCGGCCCGAACCAGGTCGAGTCGGCGAACATGTCGACCAGATCGGCGCCGGGCACGTTGAGCACCGCGCGCCGGATCGTCGGCTGGGTCGCCAGGAGCGTCGCGCCCAGGATCCCGCCGAGCGACTGGCCGGCGTAGTAGATGCGGGTCGTGTCGACCGGCGCGCCCAGGACCGGCTGCCAGGCGCCGGTCGCGAGCGACCGCACCACCGCCGACAGCTCGATCACCGCCTGATCGAAGTGGTCCTTGGTGTTGGCGATGTGCTCGATCTCGAGGAACGCCGCGCCCGACGCCACCGGGTAGTTGAGCACCGGCCACTGCGCCAGGTGGTTGCCGGCGCCGCTGGCGTCGACGCAGCGCCCGACCTCGTCGCAGGTCGAGCCGGCCTGGCACGGCGGCAGCGAGACCAGGTTGCCGGTGCGCGGGTCGACCACCGAGATGGGCCCGCCCGCGATGCACTGGGTGCGGGTGCCGTGGTACGGCAGATCGATCGCGATCGCCGCGAAGCCCTTGGCCGCGAGCGCGTCGCCGATCGCCAGCACGAACCGGCGCTCGGTCATCACCCCGTGGCCGAACACCACCACCGGCACGCCCTGGCCCGGCGTCAGGCCGCGCGGGATCGTCATCGTGAACGCGACCTGATCGATCCGGTGGCCGCCGTCGGTGCGCCAGGCCCGGGTCGCGTCGTCGAGGAAGACCGGCATCGGCAGCGTGCCGGTGGCGACCCGGTCGACGTTGAGCAACGACGTGATCGCCAGCGGGAAGTCGAGCAGCGCCTGCCCCGGCGTCTTGTACGCGACCGCGACCGGGTCCGGCGACACCGCCAGCCGCGCCGCGGTGGCCGCCACCTCGTCGAGCCGCGGCGCGATCGTCTGGGTCACGAACGGCCAGGCCGCGACGACGCGGTCGCGGCCGCGCAGCGCCAGGAGCGCGGCCAGGCGGTCGCGGGCGTCCTCGATGCGGACCGCGTCGACCAGCGGCACCGCGCCGACGGTCGAGGCGCCGGCGTCGACGACCGGGGCCTTGGCCAGGAGCAGCGCGCCGGCCGGCATCGCGATGATCGGCTGGCCGTCGCGATCGCGCACGCCGTCGGTCACGACCACCGCGAACGCCGCGTGCTCGGCCAGCGGCACGGTCGCGGGCGTGATCACGACGTGGACGTCATCGAGCACGCGCGCGGTCGCCGGCAGGCGCGTCGGCGCGGCGCCGAGCTGCCACAGCTCGACGGTGGTGCCGGTCACGGTCGCGGGATCGACCGGCGCGGTCAGCTCGAACAGCAGGTTGGCGCTGGTCGCGAAGCCGTCGTAGACCCGCAGCGCCGCCTTGGCCTCGAGCTCGACCGGCGTGTCCCAGCGCGCCGGCGGCAGGTCGACCTTGCCGGTCGCCGGATCGATCAACAGCTGGATCGGGATCGGCATGCGCTGCGACGGCTTGTCCATCGCCAGCTCGGTCCGCGTGGTGATCGTGAACCGCCACAGCGCCGCGATCTCGGCCCGCGGCAGCCCGCGCTCGGCCAGGTGATCGAACATCGGCAGCAGCTCCTGCCGGATCTCCTCGAGCTTGCGCGCGTTGTCGGCGCGCTCGGCGAACGTGTCGCCCGGGAACGCGCGGTTGTGGGCGGGATCGTCGAGCGGCGTGGTCTGGCGCAGGAAGTAGAACGCCGCGTCGGCGATCACCGGCTGCCCGCCCTTGCCCTCGACCCCGGCGGCGCCGCCGCGCACGACCACATAATACTGTCCGCCGCGATCCCAGCCGACCCGAGGCGCGTCGAGCGTCACCCGCAGCTCGTCGTCGGCGACCGTCACGGTGACGTCGTCGACCCGGTGCGGCGTCGGCCCCCACTGCCAGACCTGGACCGTGTCCGGGGTGACCGTGGCCGGGGCGATCGGCGCGCTGAAGTCGACCGTGGCCGCCGACGCGCTCGACCAGCCGTCGAGGGTGTTGAGGTAGCCGTACAGCTCGGCCTCGGCCGCCGAGGTGTCGTCGTCGATCGGGATGTCGAGGTGCCCGGCAAGGTCGTCGCGCAGCGCGTCGGACGGCATCGGGATCACCTTGGCGTCCGGGTCGAACCGAGCTCGAACCACGTCCGGAGCCGGGTCAGGATCGTAGGCAGCGCAGGCCGAGGCCACCGCCAGCACCGCGAGGATGGGTCCCCTCATGAGGCGGACTCTACGCAGGTCGAACCGGCCTGACCAGTGCGTTTTCTGCACCGCGTCACGATTCCGGCTGCGCCCGCCGATCGGCTGACACCCGCCGGACACCTGGCCTTCCGATCGGCTGACCACCTGGCCTTCCGATCGGCTGACACCCGACGCGCCGCCCGGCCGACCGATCGGCTGACACCCGGCACGCCGGTCGGCCGACCGATCCGGCCGACCGATCGGCTGACACCCGCCCGACCGATCGGCTGACCACTCGCCCGACCGATCGGCTGACACCCGTCGCCCGCCCCGCGCAGCCGCGCCCGACCGATCGGCTGACACCCGTCGCCCGCCCGCGCAGCCGCGCCCGACCGATCGGCGCGCCGGTCGCCCGCCCGCGGCACCCGTCGCCCGCCCGCGCACCGTCGCCGCCGCGCACCCCCGCCCGACCGATCGGCCGACCCCCGTCGCCCGCCCCGCGCAGCCCCGCCCGACCGATCGGCTGACACCCGTCGCCCGCCCGCGCAGCCGCGGCCGACCGATCGGCTGAGTGCCGTCGCCCCGATCCGCTGGCATCCGGCAGGCTTGCGGCCGATCGGCCGTCGGGCCCGACAATCCGATCGGCTGACACCCGCGCCCGCCCGCGCAGCCGCGGCCGACCGATCGGCTGAGTGCCGTCGCCCCGAGCCGCTGGCATCCGGCAGGCTTGCGGCCGATCGGCCGTCGGGCCCGACAATCCGATCGGCTGACACCCGGCACGGCGGCGCTGGCGCCGCGTGGCCAAAGAGTCAAGGCGTGGACGGGCGCCCGCCGCCGCCTTCGCCTCGACCCTCACCCGCGCCCGGCGTGGGAGCCGGCTCATTGCCCATGCGGTCGGGCTCGGCGGGGCTCGGCGGGGCGTCCGCGTCGAGGTCGAAGCTCCCCATCGAACCGGCGCCGGTGTCGAGTCGCCCCGAGGCCCCCGGGCGCGCCGCCTCGCGCGCTGCCCGCAGCGCGTCCCGGAGTCCCGGAGCTGCTGCGCCGAGGCGTCGGGGGACAACGCTGCGTCCGGCGTCGTCGCGACCTCCATCGCGGCGTCGGCCCGGCTGCCGCTGTCACGCGCGGCGGTCACTCGCGATCCTGACTTGGAGGCACATCCTGCGACCAGCGCGAGGGACACGGCCAGGAGTTGGAGCACGCGCGCCATAGGTTCGGACGCTGCCATTTCACCCCGCGGCGCGCCAACGCAGATCGCGAGGAGATCGCGGGATCTGCTCCGCGCCGGTCAGGTGCCCCGGCGGCGGCGCAGGTCCGGGCTCGCCGCGACGGCACCGGTGCTGCATAGTGGTCCGATGCTCGGAACGCGCGAACCGCCCCCCAGCCGGGCGTCCCTCGTGCTCGGGCTGTACGGGGCGCTGGCGCTGACCGCGGTGCTGGTCTCGGCCGGGCGCGGCGACGCCGACATCTTCCGGATCGACGAGAGCCGGGCGCCGTGGTGGCACCTGGTGTCGGCGGCGCTGGGCCTGGCGCTGGCCCTGGGGGTCGTCGTCGCGAGCCGCGCGGCGGCGACGCGGCTGGCCTGGGCGCGCACGCTCCACCGCGACTTCCGCGCGATCCTCGGCGAGCTCCCGCCGCGCGAGATCTTCATCCTCGCCGCCGCCAGCGCGATCGGCGAGGAGCTGGTGTTCCGCGGCGCGCTCCTGCCGTGGGTCGGCCTGGTGCCCCAGGCGATCCTGTTCGCGGTGCTGCACATCGGCCCGAACCGCCGCCACCTGGTCTGGACCGCCTGGGCGCTGGCGATGGGCCTGGCCTTCGGCGCGCTGGCCCTGTTCACCGGCGACCTGCTCGGCGCGGTGGTCGCGCACTTCGCGATCAACTTCATCAACCTGCACTACATCGTGCGGGTCGAGGATCCGGGCCGGCGTGCGGCAGTGCTGGCGGTCGGCGTCGAACCCATGCGCGTGTTGGGACACGCCGCGGTCGGAGGGCTCGCCCCGGGCCAGGTCGGGAGCTCGGCGTCGAGCCCTGACGCCGGCCGGCCCTGAGCTGCCGCGGGCGGCGGGCGTTTTTTTTGCCCCGATCCGCCGGGGTGCCTAGCCTGGGGCCCATGCGCGCGCTCGCTCTGGTCCTCGCGGTGGCGGCGGTGGCGTCTCCGGCTCGCGCCGACGAGACCTCGACCACCGACAAGCTCCGCATCCTGTACTCGTCGCGGTTCACGTTCACCGACGACGGCCTGCCGCTGGTCACCGTCGAGATCGTCGGCGGCCGCGACCAGATCACCCTGTCGGCCCCCGGCGGCCTGACGGTCGTCCCCGACGGCGCTGGCGGCGCGGCCGCGACCGTGGCCGGCGCCACCACCTGGACCGTGCGCGCCGCCGACACCGCCCCCGCCGAGATCCGCGAGTGGACGGTGGTCGAGCGGCTCGGCCCCGACGACGCCACCGGGGTCGCGGCCGCGACCGCGGCGTGGCAGCCGCGCGGGTACGACGCCCGCGCGTTCGAGCTCGGCACGCTCTTCGCCGTCGACGGCGAGGTCATCGACACCCGCGAGGTCGTGGTCGCGATCGATCCGGTCGCGCGCGGCCAGGGCGCGGCCCGAGCCCGGGCCATCGCCGAGAAGTACGACGTCGCGACCTCGGTCCACGCCGAGCTGGTGCGCCGGCCCCGCGGCACCGTGATCGCCGCCGCCGGCGCGACCACGATCTCGAACCCGTCGGTGCTGTGGCTCCGCCCGACCCGCCCCGACGAGACCATCACCGTCACCGACGTGCCCACCAGCACCGGCGGCTCGCAGCTCACCACCGGCAGCGAGGACCGCCGCTACTGGGGCGCGGTCTACGTGACGCTCGGCGCCGACGGCAAGCTGACCGCGGTCAACGCCGTGCCCGAGGACAAGCTCCTGGCCGGGCTGGTGCCGGCCGAGATCTTCCCGGACGCGCCCACCGCCGCGCTCGAGGCCCAGGCCATCGCCGCCCGCACCGAGCTCTTGTCCAAGATCGGCCACCGCAGCCTGATCGAGCCGTTCCTCTTGTGCTCGACCCAGCAGTGCCAGGTCTACGCCGGCGCCGGCAAGGAGCACCCGCGCACCACCAAGGCGGTCCAGGACACCCGCGGTCAGGTGCTCCTGCGCGACGGCGGCGGCCTCGTCGACGCCCGCTACAGCGCCTCGGCCGGCGGGCGCCCCGAGGACAACGACTGGATCTGGGGCGGCGAGCCCGATCCGTCGCTGCGCGGGGCGATCGACACCGACGACCGCGCGCTCGCGAAGCAGTTCGCGACGATCGACGACAGCAACCTCGAGGCGTTCCTGGCGGCGCCGCCGGCGAAGTTCCCGAGCGGCGCGACCAGGTGGGGCGCGCGGCACTTCCGGTGGACCGTCGAGATCGACGCCGCCGAGCTCGGCAAGCGCGTGGCCGCGGTCTACCCCAAGGTCGGCGCGATCCGCGCGCTCGAGCCGATCAAGCGCTCGCGCGGCGGCCGGGTCGGCGCGCTGCGGATCGTCGGCGCCAAGGCCACGGTCGTCGTCGAGGGCGATCTCACCCTGCGCCGGCTGCTCGGCGGCCTCAAGTCGACCTTGTTCCTGGTCGCGCCCAAGGGCCCGGCCGCGGCGCCGACCGCGTTCGTGTTCCGCGGCGCCGGCTTCGGCCACGGCGTCGGCATGGATCAGGTCGGCGCGATCGGCCTCGCCGCCGCCGGCAAGACCCACGCGCAGATCCTCACGCACTACTACCGCGGCAGCCACCTGCACCGCCTGTACTGAGCCTCGTCGAAGCGGAGGCCGCCGAGCACGCGGCTCCCCCGAGGACGGCCGGGCGGTGGGCGCTCGAGCACACGCCAGTCGTCGATCGCCGCGGGACGAGTCGAGCCGGCTTCGGCGTCGCGAAGGACCTCGTCGGGGTCTCCGCGGCGGGCTGCTTCGAGGCGGCCGTCGGTGTCGCCATGACGTGCCGAACTCTATCAGAGCCATCCTCCGACCAGTCGCGACCCCAGCCTCCGGCGCCGAGCTGCGCATCGGCGTGCTCGGGCGGATCGGCGCGGGCCCCGCGGGTGATCGGCGCCACGCTGACGACGAAGGAGCGCGACCTCGCCGCGCTCGAGCGCCGCCGCCGGACAATCCGCTGACTTGACAGGTCGTCCGTTATAACGGACACTGCGCCGCATGAGCAAGATCCGCGACGAGGTCCTCCACGCCAACCACCGCTACGCCGAGGAGTTCGGCACCAAGAGCACGCTGGCGCTCCCGCCGGCGCGCGGCTTCGCGATCCTGACGTGCATGGACGCGCGCCTCGATCCCGCCAAGGTCGCCGGGCTCGCCGAGGGCGACGCCCACGTGATCCGCAACGCCGGCGGTCGCGCCAGCGACGACGCGATCCGCTCGCTCGTCATCTCGCACAAGCTGCTCGGCACCGACGAGTGGTTCGTCATCCACCACACCAACTGCGGCATGGAGCTGTTCACCGACGACATCATCCGCGGGCTGCTGGTCCAGAGCCTCGCCACCGCCAGCTTCGACGGCACCCGCTGGTCCGATCCCGGCGGCGCCGACGGCTCGCCGGCCGGCGACTTCATCGACTGGCTCACCATCGCCGATCAGGCCCGCAGCGTCGCGATCGACGTCGACCGCATCCGCCGCCACCCGCTGGTGCCCGCCGGCATCGCCGTCCACGGCTTCATCTACGACGTCAAGACCGGCCGCCTCGTCGACGTCCCCGAGGCCGCCGCCCGCGACCGCGCCGCGTAGCTCCACGTCGGCCAGGTCCGCC
The DNA here is from genome assembly GCA_016717005.1 of Myxococcales bacterium. Classification (NCBI taxonomy): domain Bacteria; kingdom Pseudomonadati; phylum Myxococcota; class Myxococcia; order Myxococcales; species Myxococcales bacterium. The sequence goes on from JADJUF010000007.1 coordinate 336,859, forward strand.
GGGCCCTCGTCGCCGCCGGCCCCCTCACCTCGCTGACGCCGCCATCGCCGGCCACGATCGCGCCACCCTCGGCGCCCTGGTGTTCCTCGCGCCCGGCCGCGCCGACACCCCCGAGCGCCGCGCCGCCCGCGCCGCCACGTCGGAGCCAGGTTCGCGGCGACGCTACCAGAGGCGTCGCCACCACGGCGGACACGCCGGATTGAGCGTGGCCTCGAACGCGACCTGGCCATCGCGATCCTTCGCCAGGCGCTTGAGCGCCGCCGGCGTGGTGGCGCGATGGCGCGCCACCGCGCGGCGCACCGCCGCCAGGCGACTGGCGGCCAGGCCGGCGAGCACCTCGGGCGGCGCGTCGGCCCGCGCGGCGATGAGCGCGTGCACGCTGGTGTCGTCGAGCTCGTCGTCGCGGGCCGCGGCGAGCGCCGCGAGCGCGCCGCCGCCGGCGCCGACGGGTTGGCCGCGACCGCGCCGCGGGTCCGGGTCGCGCCGTCGGCCGCGAGCGCGGTGAGCGCGCCGCCGGCGCCGCCGGGTTGGCCGCGACCGCGGCGCGGACCTCGGGCGTGGCATCGGCGGCGAGCCGGGACAGGCACGCGCCCGGCGCCGCCGGGTTGGCCGCGACCGCGCCGCGGACCCACGCCTGCGGCGACGCCGCCAGCTCGTCGATCACCGCGGCGGGCAGCCGAGCGCTCGCCGCGGCCGCGCCGCCGTCCGTGCGGGCCAGCTCGACCAGCGTCGCGACCGCGGTCGCGGGGTTCGCGACCACCGCGGCGCGGACGCCATCGTCCGCGTCGGCCGCGAGGCGCGCGAGCGCCACATCCAGGGTCGCGGGGTTGGCCGCCACCTGGCGCCGCACCGTCGCGACCACGTGCCAGGCGAGCGCGGTGAGCGCGTCGGTCGCGGTCGTCGCGTCGCCCGCCGCCGCCAGCGCCGGCCCCAGGCTCGCCGGATCGAAGGCCACGATCCACCCGTGCGCGCGATCGCCGCCGCGCGCGCGTCGCGGCAGGTGGACCTCGGCGGTGCAGTACGCGCAGCGCGTGCGCGATCCGGCGGCGGCCTCGAGCTCGCCGCCGCAGCCCGGGCAGCGGAAGATCGTGGGCTGCGCCTCGGCCCCGCCGCCGAGGTCCTCGCCGATCAGATACGCGATGCCGCTCGCGGGCAGCGGCGCGGGCGCGGGGCGGACCGGCAACGCGACGCCGCAGCCGGGGCACGCGATCGCGCCGCGCGCGAGCTGCACGTCCACGTCGGCCAGCGCGAACGCCGCGTCGCACCACGGGCAGCACGGATCGTCGAACGGTGGCCGCAGCAGCGCCTCGTCGCCCAGCTCGCCGGCGAGGCACGCGACGCCGACGGCGGCGGCCTCGCCGCACGCCGGACACGGCAGCGCGTCCGCGAACCGCGCGACCGCGAACGAGGCCTCGCACGCCTCGCACGCGACCTCCGGCGCGACCACCAGCCCGACCAGCATGTCCGGATCCTAGCCCAGGCTGCGCCCGTCGGCGCCCGATCAGCGCGTGGCCATGTCGAGATCGAACGCAACCCACCGGATCGAAGGCGTGCACCTCGAACTCGCGCCGGACCCGATGGAACGCGGCCGGCGGCACCTGCCCGTCGACCGCGAACGCGTCGTCGAGATCGATCACCAGACCAGCACGTGCGTGACCACGCTCGCCATCGCGCCGGTGCTGGTCGCGTCGACCGCGAAGCTGTCGACCGGGATCAGCGGCGCGGGCGACGCCGGCCCGGTCCCGCCGCCGGCTGATCGAGTAGCCGTCGTCGGCGGCGACACCGCGCCCCGGCCCAACCCGTTGGATTCATTGCACCCGCGCTCGGCATGCGGCTTGCGAAGTCGGGGCCCATGCGTCTCACCGCCGTGGTCATCATCGCCCTGTCGCTGGCCGCCTGCGTCGAGGACGACGCGGCGGTGGACCTCGACGAGGTCGACGCGCCCGACGACGACGGCAAGGCCGACGTCGCCACCGAGCTCAGCGTCCGGGTCGGCGAGACCAGGGTGACGGTCGATCGCGCGCTGGCCCGCAAGGGCAACAACTTCGTCATGCACGGCCGCACCAGCCGCAACCTCGACGGCATCCAGGCCTACGTCTTCGACGACATCTTCGGCGAGTGGGCCCAGCCCAGCCCGAGGGTGTTCGAGATCTCGTACGGCCTGACCTGGAGCGGCCCGCTGTTCGACGGCACCAACCTGTTCCTCGGGCTCGGCTTCGTCCCCAGCGCCGGCCGCGCCGATCATGTCACCGCGCGCCTGATCGTGTTGCCGCGCCTCGGCGCCACCAGCGGCTCGTCGAGCCTGGCGTTCACCGCCGAGCTGACGCCGATCGTCGTCGCCGGCCAGACGGTCTACCGGATGCAGGGCCGCGCCACCAAGCCCCTCACCGCGATCGCGGCGACCGCGGGCGGCACCACCACCACCGCGACGCTGGTCGACCCGACCCACTACACCCTCGACCTGTCGCGCGAGCAGGTGGTCGCCAACGCCGGGGTCGCCGGCACGCCGATCGTGGTGACCGCGCAGGCGGCGACCGGCGCGCTGGTGCGACGGGCCGCGCTCGGCCTCGCGGTCAAGAAGCTCGGCGCCACGACCGGCGACGCCTACGCCACCTGGCCGGTGCCGACCTGCACGGCGGTGACCCGGACCTGCCTGGTCGGGCTGCCCGCCGGCGCGCTCGACCTGGCGCGCTGCGGCGACGCCGGGACGGTGCGCGCGTGCGCGCGCGAGGTCGGGGTGTTCGTCGACGGCGCCACCGTCGCCGCGGCCGAGGCCGCGGTCGACGCCCGCCTCGCCGATCCGGCCGGTTTCGGCGCCGATGCGATCGGCCTGGTCGGCGCCGATCACGCCGGGCTGCTCACCGCCGCGACCCGCGCCACGGCGGTCGCCGCGATCGATCGCGAGGGCGGCCGCTGGTACCTGTCGGCCGCGACCCGCGCCGCGGTGCTGACCGGGGTCGTCGATCGCGCGGTCGACGCCGCCTACGCCCGGCCGCTCGCCCTGGTGCCGGCCCACCCGCCCGCGCCCGGCGACGCCGCGGCGACCCGCCAGGTCGTCGCCGACGCGGTGCTCGGGTACCTCGCGACCCAGGACTTCGTCCACACCGAGCTCGGCCGCTCGCTCGACGAGCTCACCGTGGCGCTGCGGGCCCAGCACGTCGCCGACCTGCGCGGGTTTCGCGACGGCCCCAGCGACGTGGTCGCCGACGGCCCCAGCGACGTGTACCTGGGCCGCTGGCTCGGCCTCTACACCGAGGTCGCGATCGATCGCGCGACCGGCGCGCCGGGCCGGGTCCTCGTCGAGATCGATTGAGCCGCATGGGCCGGCACGTGATCTTGCTGCGCGGCGTGAACGTCGGCGGCAACAACAAGCTACCGATGGCCGCCCTGGCCGCGCTGCTCACCGAGCTCGGCTGCACCGGCGTCCGCACGTACATCCAGAGCGGCAACGCGGTGGTCGACGCCGGCGCGGCGCTGGCCAAGCGGCTCCCGGCCGCGCTGGCGGCGGCGATCTCCAGCCGGCTCGGGCTGACCGTGCCGGTGGTGGTGCGGACCGCGGCCGAGCTGGCGGCGGTGACGCGCGCCAACCCGTTCCTCGCGCGCGGCGCCGATCCGGCGACCTTGCACGTCGGCTTCCTCGCCGACGCGCCGACCGCGGCCCGGATCGCCGCGCTCGATCACGATCGCTCGCCGCCCGACGCGTTCGCCGTCCACGGCCGCGAGCTGTATCTGTGGCTGCCCAACGGCGCCGGCAAGAGCAAGCTCACCAACGCCTACTTCGATCGCGCGCTCGCCACGGTCGTGACGGTGCGCAACTGGAACACCGTCGGCAAGCTGATCGAGCTGAGCGCTCAGCAGATGTGACCGATCCGCGGGTTCTCGGCGATACTGCGGCGATGCCGAGCGCCCGCCGTCGTGAGCCCCACCCCGCCCCGCGCCGCTGGCACGCGCTGGGGCTCGTCGCCGCGCTGGCCGCGGCTGGGTGCAGCGATAGCCCGAGCCCCATCGTCGACGCGATGGCGCCCGACGCGCCAGCGCTCGACGCGACGCGCGTCGATGCGCCGGACCTCGACGCGCCCGCGCCCGACGCCGCCGCGGTCGACGCCGCCGCGGTCGACGCCACCGCGGCCGACGCGCTCGACGTCGACGCGGTGGCCGCGACCACGCAGTCGGACTGGGCCGCGGCCTCCGGCCTGTTGCCCACCCAGGTGTGCGTGCCGTGGGAGCTCACCGACACCTCGACCCCGGAGGCCCCGGTGCAGAACCTCACCGAGCTCATCCTCGGCAACGACGCCGACGCCGAGGCCATGTACTACCTGCACCCGGAGGCGGTGCTGGCGCTGCCGGCGGTGCTGGTGATCGAGGCGCGCATGGAGTTCGGCTCGGGCGGCAGCCAGGGCCCGAGCCGCAGCGGCGCGGCCATCTCGTTCGCCGAGGGCCCCACCGATCGCAAGAACGCGCTGTTCATCGACGACGGTGTGGTGTTCCTGCTCGCCAGCGAGAACGCGCGCGGCGCCAGCGCGGCCGTGGCGACCACCGACATGCCGCACACCTACCGGATCGAGGTGACCATGACCACCGGCGCCATCGCGGTGTTCCGCGACGCCCAGCCGCTGCTCACCGGCGCCCTGTTCGTGTCACCGTACGACGTCCCCACCGCGATCTATTTCGGCGAGTCGAGCGTGGTCGCGCACGGCACGTCGATCTGGGAGCGCGTCACGCACAACGCGCTGGCGCCGGTCGCCTGCCCCTGACCGGCTTGTCGAGCACGATCAGATGGGCCGGCCCCGCGGCGTCAGCGCAGGACGTCGAGGGCGGCGGGCGCCTGTCCGCGTCGGGTTCAGGTCGGGTGATCACGCGCCGCTGCGGACGAAGCCTTCGGCCTGCTGTTCGCGGACCAGACGGCGCACCTCGGCGCTCGGCTTTGCGGCGGTGCGCGTGCGGGTCACGGCGTCGTCGCCCTCGCCGATCCGCAGCTCGAAGCCGTCGCGGCGCTCGCGGACCGCCCAGCACCTGCCGTCGGGATGACGGAGCTCGATCCAGCTGCCGACGCCGGCCTCGAACCGCGCCTTGGCCCGCCGCTCGTCCTCGCCCGGCGGCAGCTTCACGTCGACGCAGGCCCTGTGCTCGCGCGCCCACGCGTACGCCTTCTCGAGCGCGTCCTTGCCGTCGGTCTCGAAGCCTTCCGTCAGCGCGGTCAGCCACGACGAGATCGTCGGGAACACGCACCACGCATCGCCGCTGCTGACGTCGAACGAGACGACCTGCTCGGGCGATCCACCGAAGCACCCCACCGGATCGAAGGCGTGCACCTCGATCGACGAGATGGCGAGCGGATACCACGCGCTGTTCCACAGGGCGTGGCTCCAGGTGCGCGAGCGCCCGGCCTCGACCGCGGTGGCGTGGTCCGTCAGCTTCGCGCGCTCGCGATCGAGCTGCGCAGGCTCGATGAACCGGAGGTCGCCGTAGCGCCAGCCCCCGACGTGACCGAGCACGCGACCGACGTCGAGCGGGAGGCCGCCGTTGTCCCCGTCGTGGCGCGTGATGGCGCCGCGCTTGACGTGCTTGTGTGATCCGAGGGTCCGGACGAAGAGCTGGAGCAGGCTGTCGCTGATCACCGTCCGGTTGTATCGCTTTTGGGCCGACCGCGCCCGGGCGGCCTGGCCACGACGAGGTCAGCGCGCGCGCCACCGCGACCGTGCGGCGCGCGTCACCTCGCCTGCTGCGGCGTGCCCATCGCCGGCGACATCCTCGACGGCGGCGGCGCGCGCGCGCACCTCGTCGAGCTCTTCCTCCACGCCGCCGTCATCCGCTGCCGCGGGCCGGCGCGATCGACGCGCCGCTGCCGCCCGATCGGCGCGCGCGGCCCCGGCCGCTGCTGCAGCAGGACGACCTCAGCCCGCCGCGCGCACCGTCGCGAGCAGCGCCGCGAAGTCGGCGGGCGGCGGGGTCTCGAACTCGAGGCGGGCGCCGGTGGCCGGGTGCACGAACGCCAGCCGCGCGGCGTGCAGCGCCTGCCGCCCCAGCGTCGTCGCGGCCGCGGCCAGCGCGCCGTCGTAGCGGCGGCCGTAGACCTGATCGCCGACCAGCGGCCAGCCGGCGTCGGCGAAGTGCACGCGGATCTGGTGGGTGCGGCCGGTCTCGAGCCGCAGGCGCACCAGCGCGGTCGCCAGCGGCAGGCGCTCGAGGACGCGCCAGTGGGTGATCGCCGGCTTGCCGGTCGCGACCCGCGACGAGAACCGCTTGCGATCGACCGGGTGCCGGCCGTAGAGCGTGCGGATCGTGCCGACGTCGCCCAGCTTCACCGGCGGCGCCGGCCCGCACACCGCGACGTACTCGCGCTCGACCGCGCGCTTGTCCTGCCACGCCGCGGCCAGCGCGGTCAGCGTGGCCTCGTCCTTGGCCACGACCATCACGCCGGTGGTGTCGCGATCGAGCCGGTGGACGATGCCGGGCCGCAGCTCGCCGCCGATGCCGCCGAAGTCGTCGACGTGGTGCAGGAGGCCGTGGACCAGCGTCCCGGTGGCGTGGCCCGGCGCCGGGTGCACGACCAGGCCCGCGGGCTTGTCGAGGACGATCAGGTGCGCGTCCTCGTGCAGGATCGCCAGCGCCATGGCCTCGGGCGCCAGCGCGATCGGCACCGCCGGCCGGATCGTCACGACCACGCGCGCGCCGGCCTTGAGCCGGATCCCGGCCTTGGCCGGCACCGCGCCGTCGACCGTGACGTCGCCGTCGTCGATCAGCCGCTGGATCTGGGCCCGCGAGATGCCCAGCGCGCCGCCGACCACGAACGCGTCGAGGCGCGGCCGCTCGCTCGTGTAGGGCACGCTCAGCTCGTGCACCACCGGCGCCGCCGACGCCTCGACCATCGCCGCTACCAGATCTTGGACTTGACGTGGCCCTTGGACTTCACGAGCACGTCGACGATCGCCCGCTCGTAGATGTTGAGCACGAAGATGTCGTCGGTGACGCGGCTCTTGAACAGCTCGCGGCCGTCGTTGATCTCGTCGTGCATCACGTCGAACAGGTTGTCGTTGGCGATGCCGTCGAGGATCTTGGCCTCGTGGTACAGGGTCAGATCCGACGCGATCGCCCGCGCCAGCTGGCGGGCGCGCTTGGCGTTGTCGATCAAGTTGGCCATATCCGGATCGTAGGCGGCGGGTGCGCACGCGGTCAAGCGGCCGCCTCCCCTCCCTTGCGCTACTCGGTCGGCTCGGACTTGGTCTTGCGCCGCCCCGGCGGCCCGTCGCCCCCCTCGCTGATCTGGCCGCGGCCGGCCCGGTACCGCTCGAGGTAGGTCTCCTTCACCCGCACCGCCGGCAGGCCCAGGATGCGGGCGTACTCGACCAGGAACCCGCGGACGTAGACCGGCGCCGGCAGCTTGGCCCACTGCTCGGCCTCGAGCGCGGCCAGGAAGCCCATGCCGATCTTCGACCGCTCCGACAGCTCGCGCAGCTCGATGCCGGCGGCCTCGCGGATCTGCCGCAGGATCGGGCCGCTGAACTCGGTGCGCGGCCCGAACTCCGGCATCGGCGGCCGGAGCACCGCCGCGGCCTCGCGATCGGCGCGCAGCGACGGATCGATCGCGACCGCGGTCGGCACCGCCGCCGGCGGCATCGGGATGCCCTCCGGGTACAGCTCGGCGTCGTACTCCTTGCGCTTGGCCGCGTCCATCAGCGTCGTGTACGACAGGTCGAGGCGCCGGTGGACCGCCTCGAGGCTGGCCGGATCGTAGAGCCCGGCGATCGCGATCGACTCGGCGCCGTAGACGTCGCGGATCCGCCGGTTGGCCCGGCGGATGTCCTCGAAGCTGGCCGACGGCGCGACCTCGAGCAGATCGTAGTGCGAGTCCGACGGCAGCACCCCGCCGTCGAGGATCGGCGCGCGCACCGCCATGACGTTGCGCGTGACCTTCTCGATGCACTTGGTGATGCGGGCCTCGGGGTGCTCGACCAGCAGCGGCCGGCGGCGCCGGGTCGACGCCCAGACCGCCTCGTCGTACTCGAGGTGGCCGAGGTAGCCGATCGGCACGCCCAGCCGGCGGCGCGCCACCGACGTGATCGCCCGGCCCAGCTCCATGTCGTGCTTGGACCGGGCGCCGTTGATCACCAGCTGGGGCGCGAAGCCCAGGATCGCCGCGCGCAGGTGCTCGAGGTACGGGTCGTCGTGCTCGACCGCGTCGAGGTAGATCTCGAGCGGGCCGATGATCCCGCCGCGCGGCGCCGCGTGGCGCTCGGCCAGCTCGCCGAGCCCGTGCTGGCGCAGGCGGTGCAGGAACGCCGCGCCGATGAAGCGGTGCATCAGCTCGACCGAGGTCGGATCCGGGACCGCGGCGACCACCCCGACGTCGGCGCCGAGGAACAGCTCGAGCACGACCGCGCTCAGGCCGCCGGCGAGGTCCAGCACCACCCAGTCGCACGGCAGCTCGCGCACCGCCGCGAGCAGGTCCTGCGCCGTCGCCAGATCGACGTCGGCGACCCAGGCCGGATCGGCCGCGCCCGCGACCAGGCGCATGCCGGCCACCGGCGTCGACACCGCCAGGTCGGCCAGCGGCGCGCCGCCCGGCACCAGCGCCTCGGCCAGGGTCCGGCTCGGGCGCGGCACGCCGCAGAACAGGTGCAGGTTGGGCGCGCCCAGCGACGCGTCGACGACCACGACCTTCTTGCCGAGCGTGGCCAGGAAGATGCCCAGGTTGGCGGCGATCAGGCTCTTGCCAACGCCGCCCTTGCCGCCACCGACGGCGACCACCTGGGGCTCTCGGGCTGTCATGACGGCGGGGACCCTAACACGGTCCGCCGCGGGCGCGACCGTCAGGCCCGGCCGAGCGCCGCCACCACCCAGCCCAGCTCGTCGTCCCCGATCGTCCGGGCGTCGAGCCAGACCCGGCCGTCGGCGATCCGGGCCACCACCGGCACCGGCGCCGCCCGCAGGCGGGCGTCGAGCGCGTCGGCGTCGCCGTCGACCACCACCGCCCACGACGGCTGGCTGGCGGTCGGCATCGCGCCGCCGCCGACGGTCGAGGCCGAGCGCACGACCGCGACCGGCGGCCCACCGGCGGCGGCGATCGCCGCGGCCAGCGCCTGGGCCCGGGCCGCCAGCGCCTCGTCGGACGCGGCCAGCCGGGCCACCACCGGCACCGTCTCGGCGGCGTCGTCGCGGTACAGCGCCAGCGTCGCGCACAGCGCGGCCAGCGTCAGCTTGTCGGGGCGCAGCGCCCGCATCAGCGGGTGCGCCCGGATCGCCGCGATCGCCGCGGCCCGGCCGACCAGGATCCCGGCCTGGGGTCCGCCCAGGAGCTTGTCGCCGGAGAAGCACACGACGTCGACGCCGCTGGCCACGACCTCGGCCACGGTCGGCTCCTCGGGCAGCCCCAGGGCCCGCTGGCGCGGCCGGTCGAGCATGCAGCCCGAGCCGAGATCGACCATCGCCACGACGCCCGCGGCCCGGGCCAGCTCGGCCAGCGCGCGCTCGCTGACCTCGGCGGTGAAGCCGACGATCGCGAAGTTCGAGCGGTGGACCTTGAGCAGCATCGCCGTGCGCTCGCCGATCGCGCGCTCGTAGTCGGCGCGTGGGTCTTGTTGGTGGTGCCGACCTCGCGCAGGGTCGCGCCCGACAGCGCCAGGATCTCGGGGATCCGGAACGAGCCGCCGATCTCGACCAGCTCGCCGCGCGACACGACGACCTCGCGGCCCGCGGCCAGCGCCGCCAGCGCCAGCACCGTCGCCGCGGCGTTGTTGTTGACCACGCACGCGGCCTCGGCGCCGGTCAGCGCGCACGCCAGCGCCGCGGCGTGGGCGTGGCGGCTGCCGCGCTCGCCCTTGGCGAGGTCGTACTCGAGGTTCGACGCGCCGGCGGCGACGTCGACGATCGCCGCGATCGCCGCCGGCGCCAGCGGCGCGCGGCCGAGGTTGGTGTGGACGACCACGCCGGTGGCGTTGACCACGCGCCGCAGCGGCGGCCGCGCCAGGGCCCGGGCCGCGTCCACGACCGCGTCGGCCGGCACCGCCACCGGCGCCGCCGGATCGGCCACGATCGCCGCGCGCCGCGCCCCGATCGCCGCGCGCGCCGCCGCCACCACCGACCAGCGCGGCAGCTCGGGCGCCAGCGCCGTCGCCGCCGCGGTCAGCTCGTGGACGGCCGGCAGCTCGCGCAGGCGCGCCGGGGCGGTGGGGTCGGCCATGGCCGCCGATGGTACCCGAGCGCGGGCGCCGGCTGCTATCGTCGGCGCGTGGACGTCCAGGCGGTCTCCGCGCTGCTGGCCGCGCTGCTGATCATGGCGATCGGCGCGTCGGTGCTGCTGCGCGACCGCAGCGACCGCTCGTACGTCTCGTTCGCGACGTTCACGTTCGTGGTCTCGACCTGGCAGATCGCCACGTTCATCGAGATGGCGACCGGGTCGGCGTGGTGGCGCTGGCTGGCGCTGTGGCCGGCCGCGACGATCCCGCCGACCGCGATCGCGTTCTTCCGCCAGTTCCTCAGCCAGCCGTCGATCGGCGGCCCGCACCGGCCGCCGCGCGTGACGCTGGCGTGGACGCTCTTGTCGTACGCCGGCCTGATCTACGGCGCGGTCATCTACCCGATCCACGAGTCCGACTGGTTCCTGGTGCCGTTCGGCGCCTACGTCTTCGGCGGCCTCTACCGCTGCGTCTACGACATGTACATGCAGTACCGCGCGATCCAGAAGCGGGTCGAGCGGGCCCGGATCCGCTACCTCGCGCTGGGCGGCTTCGTCGCGACGACGCTGGCGCTCACCGACGTGCTGCCGCGGTTCGGCGTGGCCTGGCCGACGATCGGCAACGTCCTGTCGATCCTGTACCTGTACTTCATCAGCCAGACGCTGTTCCGCAGCCGGCTGATCGACGTCAACGAGCTGGTCGGCAAGATGGCCGTGCTCGGCTCGCTGGTCGTGCTGCTGTCGGCGGTGTACTCGCTGCTCCTGTCGTGGGTCGGCGGCGGCCAGCAGGGCCTGTACCTGCTCAACGCGCTGGTCGCGTCGTTCGTCATCCTGATCCTGTTCGAGCCGGTGCGCAGCCTGCTCGAGAACAGCATCAACCGCTGGCTCGTGCGCCAGCGCCACGAGATGCGCGGCCGGCTCGAGGCGCTGCGCCGCGAGCTGACCAGCGTCGTCGACGTGCCCGACATGATCGGCCGGGTCTTCACCGCGCTCGAGGAGTCGCGGCGCGTGACCGACGCGGCGGTGTACCTGCTCGACCCCGACGGCGCCGGGCTCGACCGCGGCGGTCACTTCGGCGCGGTGCCGCCCGAGCGCATCGACGCCGGCGCCGCCCGGGCGTTCTTCGATCGCCTGCGCACCGGCTACCTCGATCTCGACCTGGTCCGGCGCGAGCTGGCCAACCTGCCGGCCGACGCGCCGGCCGATCGGCGCGAGGCGCTGTCGGCGGTCGTGGCCACGACCGAGCAGCTCTCGGGCGCGCTGGTGTTCCCGTTCCTGGGCTCGGCCGAGACCGAGCAGGGCCCGTGGCTGCTCGGCCTCCTGACGATCCGCGACGATCGGGCCGAGGGCGCGTTCGATCTCGACGACGTCGACGTGTTCCGGGCGCTGGCGTCGCAGGCGGCGCGCGTGATCGAGTCGAGCCAGGCCTACGAGGGCGTCAAGGAGCGCGATCGCCTGGCCGCGCTCGGCGAGATGTCGGCCGGCCTGGCCCACGAGATCCGCAACCCGCTCGGCGCGATCAAGGGCGCGGCCCAGCTCCTGGTCGGGCCCGATCGCAAGCCGCTGCCGCTGGGCCCCGAGACCGCCGAGTTCATCGACATCATCCTCGAGGAGGTCGACCGGCTCAACAACGTCGTCAGCCGGTTCCTCGACTACGCCCGCGCCGATCGCGCCGACGGCGGCCGCCCGCAGCCGATCGAGCTCAACCACGTCGTCAAGAAGGTCGTCGCGCTCCTGTCGTCGGCGCCCGACGCCAAGGGCGTCGAGATCAAGGCGCGCTACGACGATCAGCTGCCCAAGGTCGTGGCCGATCCCGAGGCGCTGGTGCAGGTGTTCCTGAACCTCGGCCTCAACGCCGTCCAGGCCATGCCCGACGGCGGCACGCTCGAGATCCTGACCACCCGGCGGCGGCGGTCGCGGCTCGGCTACGGCCAGTTCGCCGAGGTCCGGCTGCGCGACACCGGCCACGGCATCGCCGCCGACAAGCTCAACAAGCTGTTCATCCCGTTCTACACGACCAAGGCCCGCGGCACCGGCCTGGGCCTGGCCATCGCCCAGCGCATCGTCAGCCAGTCGGGCGGCACGATCGAGGTGCGGTCGACGCCGGGCGCCGGCTCGACCTTCTCGGTGTTCTTGCCGGTGGCGCCGGGCACGCCGGCCCAGGCCACGATCACCGGCCAGATGACCAACCCGCTCCTGCGCCCCAAGGCCGCGGCCGCGCCCCACGATCCCGACGACCTCACGCCGGTGACCGACCTGCCCATCGACGCGTCATCGTGACCAGTTTGCTTGTGGGCGCGCGTGGGATACCGTGCAGCACCCGATGACCGAGCCCTTGCGCGTCCTGGTCGCCGACGACGAACCCAACCTGCGGCGGGTGCTCACGGCGATCTTGCGCCGCGACGGCCACGACGTGGTCCTGGCCAACGACGGCGCCGAGGCGATCGCCGCGCTCGACTCGGTCGACGTCGTGATCACCGATCTGCGGATGCCCCGGCTCGACGGCATGGAGGTGCTGCGGACCGCGGTCCGGACCCACCCGCACGTGCCGATCGTCATGATGACCGCCCACGGGTCGGTCGGGCACGCGGTCGAGGCCATCAAGGCCGGCGCGTTCGACTACATCGAGAAGCCGTTCGAGCAGGACCAGATCCGCGCGATCGTCGACAAGGCCGTGCGCCAGGCCGCCGCCAACCGGGCCGCGCCCCAGGCCGGGCTCTACCGCCCCACCGACGACGTCCGCGGCCGGTTCGGGCTGGTCGGCGACTCGCCCGAGATGCACGGCGTGTTCGAGGTGATCGAGCGGGTCGCGGACTCGCCGTCGACGGTGCTGATCACCGGCGAGAGCGGCACCGGCAAGGAGCTGGTGGCCAAGGCCCTGCACGAGGGCTCGAGCGTCAGCGGCGGGCCGTTCATCAAGATCAACTGCGCCGCGATCCCCAAGACCCTGATGGAGTCGGAGCTGTTCGGCTACGAGAAGGGCGCGTTCACCGGCGCCACCACGTCGAAGCCGGGGCGGTTCGAGCTGGCCGACGGCGGCACGCTGTTCCTCGACGAGATCGGCGAGATCCCGGTCGAGATGCAGGTCAAGCTGCTGCGCGCGATCCAGGAGAGCGAGTTCGAGCGCGTGGGCGGCATCAAGACGATCAAGGTCGATGTCCGCCTCATCACCGCCACCAACCGCGACCTCGAGCAGGAGATCGCGCGCGGCAACTTCCGGGAAGACCTCTACTACCGCCTCAACGTCGTGCCGCTGCTGATCCCGCCGCTGCGCCGGCGCGACGGCGACGTGCCGCTCCTGGTCCGCCACATCCTGCGCCGCTTCAACGAGCGCCTGAAGAAGAACGTCGTCGGCATCAGCGACGACGCGATGGCGGTGCTCGGCGCGTACAGCTGGCCCGGCAACATCCGCGAGCTCGAGAACGTGCTCGAGCGGACGATCCTGTTCTGCAAGTCCGAGATCATCGCCAAGGCCGACCTGCCCGACGATCTGTGCGCCGCGGCGGCGACGGCGACCTCCTCGGCCGCGGCCCCGCGCGACGACGACGGCGACGACGACGCGGTCGATCTCGCCGGCGACGCCTCGCTCAAGGACATCGTCCGGGCCGAGACCAGCCGGGTCGAGAAGGAGTTCATCGCCAAGGCCCTGGCCGAGACCGGCGGCAACGTCACCCAGGCCGCCAAGCTGCTCAAGATCAGCCGCAAGAGCCTGCAGATGAAGATGAAGGAGTTCGGCCTGCGCGACACCGAGAGCGGCTCGACCCCGTCGAAGGACTGACGCCGGGCGGCCGTCGCCGCAGGGCCGGGCGCTCGCCCGCCCTGCGTGACGCGGCCGGCGCAGGTCGGCGCCGGTCAGGTCCTCGCGCCGCCGCCCCGGCGACCGGCGCGCCGCCCGCGGGTGGCCGCGATCACACCGCGCACACCGCGGCCAGCCGGGCCCGGGCGGCGTCGGTCATCGCCTGCCCGGCCCGGCGGCCGAGCGCTCCCCGGTGGCGCGCCGCGAACACCTCGATCGGCGGCAGCGCGATCATCGTCAGGCGGCGCAGCTCGCGCCGGGCCAGGTGCGGCGCGGCGGTGACGTCGGGCAGCACCGTCAAGAGCGTGCCCGACAGCGCGACCTGCAGGTTCGAGCGCAGCATCGTGATGCGCATGCCGACCGTGCGCGCCAGCTCCGCGGGCCAGCCGTCCTGGACCCGGCCGCTGTCGCCGACCCGCGGCACCGAGAACGGGTGCGCCAGCACCGCGGCCCGGGTCGGGCGCCGCGCGCCGAACAGCGGGTGCCGGCGACCGCAGTAGATCGACGCGCCCAGCGCGCCCAGCCGCTCGACCGCGATCTCGTCGCTGGTGAGCTCCTCGTAGTAGAACGCGACGTCGAGCACGCCGCGCACCAGGAGCGCGTTGGCCTCGGCCGGCCCCACGACCGCGTGCTCGGGCGCGAGCCCCGGGTGCGCGCGCTTGAGCTCGATCAGCGCCGGCACCACGACGTGATCGGTCAGGACGCCGATCGACGCGACCCGCAGCGCGCCCAGGAACGGATCGTCGGCGCCGTCGGCCAGGCCGGTCTCGACGGCGCGCGTCGCCGCGCGCACCGCGTCGCGCAGCGCCACCCCGGCGCTGGTCAGCACCAGGCGCTTGCCGACGCGGTCGAACAGCGGCCGGCCCAGCGCGTCCTCGAGCAGCCCGAGCGTGCGCGACACCGCCGCCGGCGTCAGCGCCAGCCGCCGCGCCGCCGCCACGACCGAGCCGGCCTCGGCGATCTCGACGAACGCCGGCAGCCAGTTCCAGACGTTCCGGCGCAGCGAGGTCAGCATCGATCAGCGCCGGATCGCGAACCCGACGTCGCCGTCGGCGACCGGCCGCTCGTCGACGTCGACCGCCGCCACCGCGGCCAGCGCCGGGCCGCGCTGGCACCACGCGAGGAGCGCCGCCACCGCCGCGGCCGGGCCCTGGGCCTCGAGCGCGACCGTGCCGTCGGCCTGGTTCGCGACCCAGCCGGCGAGCCCGAGCCGCGCGGCCGCGCGCGCCGCCCCGGCCCGGTAGCCCACCCCCTGCACCCGCCCGCGCACCCGCGCACGGATGCGTCGCGTCGGCGGCGTGGCTTGACCCGGTGCCATGGAGGTCCCTACTCTAACACTGCCTCCCCGCGCGTCCGCGCACCCCGCCCGTGGCCCCCCCGCCGACCCCGCCGTCTCCGACCCCGTCCGGTTCCACCGGCGGCGGCGTCGCGTCCCTCGAGCTGGGCGCGCTGCGCCGGATGAGCCCCGACGAGCTGTGCACCACCGCCGAGCGGCTCGGGGTCGACGACGCCCGCGAGCTGCGCAAGGCCGACCTGGTGCTGGCGGTGCTCGAGGCCCACGCCGATCGCCGCGGCGAGACCCACGCCGAGGGCGTGCTCGAGGTGCTGGCCGACGGTTTCGGCTTCCTGCGCAACGCCGACGCGATGTTCGCGCCCGGCACCGACGACGTCTACGTGTCGCCGTCGCAGATCCGGCGGTTCGGGCTGCGCACCGGCGACGTCGTGCGCGGCAGCGTCCGCGCGCCCAAGGAGAGCGAGCGCTACTTCGCGCTGTTGCGGGTCGAGTCGGTCGAGGGCGGCGCCCCCGATCAGCACCCGCACCGCCCCGACTTCGACGATCGCGAGGCGGCGCCGGCGACGACGCGGCTCGAGCTCGCCGGCGCGCCGCCGGCGGTGCGGCTCGCCGAGCTGTACGCGCCGCTCGGGCTCGGCCAGCGCATCTTGATCAAGGCGCCGCCCCGGTCCGGCAAGAGCGCGCTCCTCGGCGCGCTGACCCGGGCCCTGATCGCCAACCACCCGCGCGCCACGATCACGCTGGTCGCGATCGACGTCCGGCCCGAGGACGCCGCCGAGCTGGCCCGCGGGCTCGACGGCCACGTCGCGATCTCGACCATGGGCGAGCCGCCGGCGCGCCACGTCCAGCTGGTCGAGATGATGGTCGAGCGCGGCAAGCGCACGGCCGAGCGCGGCGGCGACGCGATCGTCGTGATCGACTCGCTCGGCCGCCTGGCCCGGGCCTGGAACGTCGTCACCCCGCCCAGCGGCCGCACGCTGATCGGCGCGCTCGACGCCGCGGCCGCGACCCGGGTCCGCCGGCTGTGGGCCGGGGCCCGCCGGCTGACCAGCGGCGGCTCGTTGACGCTCGTCGGCACGCTGACCAGCGAGTCGGGCCAGCGCCTCGACGAGGTCATCGCCGACGATCTCGCCGAGACCGCGTCGGCCGAGCTGGTCCTGGTCCGAGGCGGCACCGCCGCCGCCCCGCGGCTCGACCCGACCGCCACGTTCTCGCGCCAGGCCGAGGCCCTCGTCGACGACGTCGACGCCTGGCGCCGGGCCCGGGCCGCCCCGCCCGACCGCGCGGCGGCCGCCGCCGCGACCGCCCCCGACCTGGCCGCGCTGATCGCGGCGCTCGCCTGATTCGCGTCCGTGCGCCTTCGCGCGCACGCGCCAGACGTGGATAATGGTGGGCCATGGCCCGCGTGCTGCGATTGCCGGATCACGGCCGGCTCATCGTGTGCACGGACCTCCAGGGCTGTCTGCGCGACTTCCACCGGATCGTCGAGATCTTCGACGAGGTCCACGCCGCCACCGGCGACGCGCACCTGCTGTTCACCGGTGATCTGATCCACGGCCCGCACCTCGACGAGCGCGACTGGCCCGACTTCCTCGGCGAGTACTACCGCGACGCCTCCGACGAGGTGATCGACGAGCTGGTCGTGCTGTCGCTGCGCCACCCCGGGCGCGTCCACGCGCTGGTCGGCAACCACGAGCACGGCCACATCGGCGGGCCGCACACCGCCAAGTTCGCCGCCGACGAGGTCGCGGTGCTCGAGGCCCGGATGGGCGCGGTGGCCGCGGCCCGGATGCGCGAGGTGCTGCGCGGCTTCGCGCTGGTGGCGATCGCGCCGTGCGGCGCGGTCTTCACCCACGGCGCCCCCGCCGCGACCGTGACGTCGGTCGCCGAGATCGAGGCGACGCCGCTCGAGGGCTTCGAGCTCGGCAGCGCGCTGGACATCCTCGACGCGCCGGTCATCGGCCCGATCCTGTGGGCGCGGTCGGCGACGACCGAGGCCGCCGCCCGGTTCGTCCGCGCGCTCGGGGGCACGTTCTGCATCTACGGCCACGACGTCATCCCCGAGGGCTACGAGTGCGTCGGCGACGAGCAGATGGTGGTGTCGACCAGCTTCGGGGTCGCCGACGCCCGCAAGGTCTACGTCAGCCTCGACCTCGGGCGCCGCTACCGGTCGGTGCGCGAGCTGCGCGTCGGCCACGAGATCTTGCCGCTGTACCCCGACAAGGCCGAGCCACGGCTGACCCAGGTATGGCGCTAACCCGCTGACATCGCTGACCGATCCCGCCCGCTGCGCCGGTCGGTAGATCGTCGCCGCTAGATCTGCTAGAAACCCGTCGCTCGAACGCTCCCACTCCCGGCGCACTACCGCGCCGGCATGCGGAGCCCGCGAGAGGGATGTGCCATGAAGGATACCGCCAGCCACCCGCACTACCGCCCCACGAAGATCTCCTGCGCGTGCGGGTCGATCTTCGACACCTTCTCGACCAAGGGCGACTTCGCCGTCGAGATCTGCTCGAAGTGCCACCCGTTCTACACCGGCACCCAGCGCCTGATGGACACCGCCGGCCGCATCGACCGCTTCCGCAAGCGGTACGCCCCCAAGGCGTGAGGCACCGGCACGTCGGGACCGGGCCGCGCGCGCTCGCGCCGGCCCGGGCCGGTCGTGGGTGATCCATGTTCGACGAACCGCGCTTCCACGACAAGATGGCGGCGCTGGGCCGCCGCCACGAAGAGGTGACGGCGCTGCTCGGCGACCCCGAGGTCATCAGCCGTCGCGCCGAGTTCGGCAAGCTGTCGCGCGAGTACGCCGACCTCGAGCCGCTCGTCACGGCGTGGCGCGCGTACCAGAAGCTGCGCGCCGATCTCGAGCAGGCCCGGCAGATGGCCAACCTCGAGACCGACGCCGAGCTGCGCGAGCTGGCGCGCGACGAGCAGCGCCAGCTCGAGGCGGCCCGGGCCACCGCCGAGCAGGCCATCAAGGTCCTGCTCTTGCCCAAGAACCCCGACGACGCCAAGAACACCGTGCTCGAGATCCGGGCCGGCACCGGCGGCGACGAGGCGGCGCTGTTCGCGGGCGATCTGTTCCGCATGTACACGCGCTACGCCGAGCGCCACGGCTGGAAGCTCGAGATGCTGTCGGCGTCGTCGGGCGCGGCCGGCGGCTGGAAGGAGATCATCGTCCTCATCGACGGCAAGGACGTGTTCTCGCGGCTCAAGTGGGAGTCGGGCGTGCACCGCGTGCAGCGCGTCCCCGCGACCGAGGCCCAGGGCCGCATCCACACCTCGGCGGCGACCGTCGCGGTCCTGCCCGAGGCCGAGGAGGTCGACGTCAAGATCGACGAGAGCCGCGACCTGCGCATCGACGTGCAGCGCGCCAGCGGCAGCGGCGGCCAGTCGGTCAACACCACCGACTCGGCGGTGCGCATCACCCACCTGCCGACCAACCTGGTGGTGATCTGCCAGGACGAGAAGTCGCAGCACAAGAACAAGGCCAAGGCGATGAAGGTGCTGCGGTCGCGCCTGTACGACCTCGAGCTGGCGCAGCGCCAGGCGGCCGAGCGCGACGTCCGGCGCACGATGGTCGGCTCGGGCGATCGGTCCGAGAAGGTCCGCACGTACAACTTCCCCCAGGACCGGGTGACCGATCACCGCATCGGCCTGACCAAGCACAACCTGCCGGGCGTGATGGACGGCGATCTCGACGACATCATCGACGCCTTGCACGCCCACGATCAGGCCGACCAGCTCCAGGCCCAGGCGTGAACCCGCGCGGGTCGGCCGCGCTGATCGTGGCGGCGCCGATGGCCGCGCTGATCGTGGCGGCGCTGGCCGGGTGCCAGCGGGCCCCGGTGCGGACCTGCGACGACGACCTCGGCGGCGTCTGGCGCGGCGCCGACGGCGACTACCAGCTCCTCGACAGCCGCGGCCGGCTCGAGCTCTACCCGCTCCACGACGAGCTGCCGCGCGACCTGCCGCCCGGGGTGGTGGCCGCGCCGGCGGTGGTCGATCTCGCGCGCGCCGGCGCGGCGCCGCCGAGCGGGACCGTGACCCGCCGTTACGAGCGCGGCGCGCAGTTCTGTCGGGTGTCGCGGCCGGCGCGCCTGCGGCGCTGCGCCGACGCGCGCCTCGAGCTCGAGGTCACCCGCCCGACGCCGCCGGTCGACTGGACCGCGTGCACGGCGGCGCCGGGGCCGCCGATCGTGATCGAGCTCGCGCGCGTGCGCTGACCGCGGACGGGAATAGATCGCGGCCACGGCTCGCGCGTCTTCCCGACTACCGTGCGGGCCTGGGCGCTGATGATCCTGATCGCGACGGCGCTGGCGCCTGGCGCCGCGCGCGCCGGCGCCGACGACGACGACGCGATGCGCTGGCCGCACCGCACCACGGCGCTGTACCTGACCGCCGGCGGTCGCTACCTCGGGGACCGGTCCGTGGCCGCCCCCGGCGTCACCGGCGAGCTGGCCTGGGGCTGGGGTCGCTGGCAGGCGCTCGTCGACGGTCGCGCCGGCTGGGCGTTCGCCGGGCGCGACGGCGGCGGCCCCGCGATCCGCGCCGGCGCCGGCGTGCGCTGGCTCGCGCGCTCGTACCAGCCCGACTCGAGCGCGGCGCTGCAGCTCTACCTCGACGTCGGCGCCAGCGTCGAGCACCTGGCCCTGGCGGACGGCGGCCTGACGCTGCCGTCGGCGTGGGCCGGCTGGGGCTGGCAGGTCCGCGCGATGCGCGACCACCACCGCGTGATGATCCGGTTCGTCATCCGCATCGAGCTGTCGCCCTCGGTCGATCGCGCGCGGGTCGATCAGCTCCTGTGCCGCGGCGCGTGCGGACCGACCGTGACGTCGTCGCCGCTCGACGAGGGCTTCAGCGGCGGCGTCGGGGTGGCGTGGTGAGGGCGGCGCTGGCGCTCGTCGCGGTGGCGGCGGCGGCGCGCCCGGTCGCGGCCCACCCCCAGCGGCCGCCCGACGACCGCTGGCGCGCGCCGCCGCCGCCGCCGCCGCCGCCGGTCGACATCGCGACCGCGTCGCCAGCGCCCACGCCCGCGCCCGCGCCGCCGCGGTGGCAGTCGTTCGGGTTCCGGACCGGGGTCCAGCGCCTGTCGGTCGTCGGCCACGATCGGCTCGCCTTCGACTACGGCCTGGAGTGGGGCGTCGCGCTGGTCGGGCGCGTCCACGGGTTCGCCGAGTACGATCTCCTCCTCGAGAGCGAGCCGTCGCCCGCCGACGGCGACCCAGCCCACGGCCGCGGCCACGCGCTCACCACCGGCGTGCGCTTCCCGGTGCTGACCACGCTGCTCGGCCGCGCTGACGACGTCTCGGGCACGCGCCTGCGGCCGCACGTCGATCTCGAGCTCGGCGGCGCCGCGATGCTGGTGTCCGACGATCAGCTCGGCAGCCACGCGCTGGCGCAGGCGCTGATCGGCGCGCGCCTCGGCCTGGAGATGGTCCGCACCAGCGACGCCGGCGGCCTGCGCCCCGGCACCGCCGACATCCACTTCACCTGGCGCGCGACCACCACCGGTGACGGCGTGACCTGGGCGTTCGCCCTGGGCATGGACTGGGGCGGCTGAGCCCGCCACGCGGGGCCGCGCACGATCGCCGCGGAGGCGCGGCGCCGACCCGCGCATCACCGCAGAAGGATCACGGCACGAGCTTGGCGAGCTGCTTGTCGAGCTTGCCCTCGTCGCCGCCTTCGTAGCCCTCGTGCAGGTCGACGACGATGCCCTTGGGGCTGATCACGTAGCTCGACGGCTGCGTCGGCGGCTCGTAGATGTCGGCCGCGGCGCTCTTCTCCTCGGGGGCGTAGACGCGGACGAGGTTCTTGATCTTGAGCCCGTCCATGAACTTCTTGCCCTTGGCCGGGTCGTTGTCGAGGTTGACCGCGACGAACGTGACCTTGCCCTTCCACCTGGCCGCCAGCTTGTCCCAGGCCGGCAGCTCCTTCTTGCAGGGCTTGCACCACGAGCCGCCGAAGGTCATCACGATCCACTGGCCGCGCGCCGCCTTGAGCTTGAACGCCTTGCCGCCGGCGTCCTTGGCGCCGTCGAGCTCGGGGGCGCGGTCGCCCTTCTTGACCTCAGCGGCAGCGTGGCCCGCGAACGCGAGGGACAGGGCGGTGGCGAACACAGCGGTGGTGGCACGGCGCATCGGGGTACTCCTGGGACGGATGGCGGCGGCTGGGATTCACTTCGGGGCGGCGGCGGGGGCCGGGGCCGGCGCGGGGGCCGCCGGGGCGGGCTCGGCGGCGGCGGCGCGGACCGCGATCTCCTCGTCGATGGCCGCGGCCATGTACTTGGGATCCGCCGGGCCGCCGTAGAGGCGCCCGTTCAGGAACAAGGTCGGCGTGCCGTCGACGCCGACGTCGGTCCCGTCCTTCATGTCGGCCTTCACGCGCGGCTCGGCCGCGGCGTAGTCGGCGTCGAACCGGCCCAGGTCGAGGCCGAGGTCGCCGGCGTAGCGGCGGAGGTCGTCCTTCTTCTGGTTGCCGAACTTCTCGAACACCAGGTCGTGCATCTCGTGGAACTTGCCCTGGACGCTGGCTGCGAACGCCGCCTGCGCGCACCCGAACGAGTCGGGGTGCTTCGACACCAGCGGGTACATCTTGTAGTAGACCTTGAGCTTGCCCTTGTTCTCGGCGATCACCCGATCGAGCACCGGCTTGAGCGCGACGCACGCCGGGCAGCCGTAGTCGAAGAACTCGACCAGGGTCACCGGCGCGTCGGCCGAGCCCACCGTCGGCGCGCCGACGACGTTGATCGTCCAGACCTTGTTGTTCTTGACGTAGCGCTCCTCGAAGATCGCGCGGACCGTGTCCTCGCTCTGCTCGTCGACGATCAGGTCGTGGACCAGCTTGACCGCGAACGGCGCGCGCTTGCACGAGCCGTCCTGCGCGAAGCTGGTGCGCAGGCTGTGGGCCTTGCCGCACGGCGACGACAGCGTCCCCACCATCTTGAAGAACAGATCGGCCTTGGCGCTGTCGAGGGTGCTGACGTCGAAGCCCGGGATCGGCGTGCGATCGAGGGGCGCCGACGCGCCGGTGGTGCCGGAGCCCTGGGCGTGGTCGGCGGCGTTGACCACGTCCTTGGGGTCAGTCCGGGGTGTGCCCGTGTCCTTCTTGCACGAGGCCCCGGCCAGAAAGCCCACGGTCATCACGGCGGCGATCGACCCGATCACGCGACCGAACAGCGAGCGGTTTTCGTTGCACTTCCGCGGCGTTTGCACGCCAGGGGTTGTAGCGAGCGAGCGGGCCGGGTGCAAGCGCCGTCCGGCGATCCCCGACGGGGCCCCAGCTTGACGTCCCGCGTCAACGGCGGTACAAGGCTAACTGAATGACGGTTCATTCATCGGAGGCTCGGGCCGGGCGCGCCAGCGCCGACCCCGATCGCGTCGCCAAGCGCGAGCGCATCCTCGACGCCGCCGAGCGGGTGTTCGCGCAGCGCGGCTTCTACGCCTCGAAGGTCGCCGACATCGCCAAGGAGGCGGGCGTCGCCGACGGCACGATCTACCTGTACTTCAAGAACAAGGACGACCTGCTGATCTCGCTGTTCGAGTCGCGGATGGAGCGGGTCATCCAGATCCTCGGCGACGCGATCGCGACCGCGACCGTCCCCGGCGTGCAGCTGCGCGCCTTCGTCCACGCCTACCTGGGGCTGATCGCCGCGCAGCCGACCGCCGCCGAGGTGCTGACGATCGAGCTGCGGCAGTCGACCAAGTTCATGCGCGAGTACTCGCCGCACCGGTTCGGCGAGCTCCTGCGCATGCTGGCCGGGGTCATCGCCGCGGGCCAGGCCACCGGCGAGTTCGCCGACCTGGTCCCGGCGCCCCACGCCGCCCGCATGATCTTCGGCATGCTCGACGAGCTGGCCCTGGCCTGGCTGCTCGGGCGTGCGCCACGCCGTCGCGGTCAAAAGTCGCCGCCGGCGGTGGCGACCGGGCGCGAACGGGGCAAGATGCCCGCGCCCCCCGGCACTGATTTCGACATCGTCCGCGCCGCCGACTGGGTGGCGGCGCTCGTCACCACTGGCCTCGAACGAAGGAGCCCTGCGTGAAGATCCTGGTCCCGATCAAGCGAGTCCCCGATCCCGAGCTCAAGGTGAAGCTCAAGGACGGATCCATCGACCTCGCCGGCGCGAGCTGGGTGGTCAACACCTTCGACGAGTACGCGGTCGAGACCGCGCTGCGCCTGCGCGAGAACGCCGCCTCCGGCGAGACCCACGGCGAGGTGGTGGTGGTGACGATCGGCCCCGAGGACGCCGCGCAGCAGCTCCGCTCGGCGCTCGCCATGGGCGCCGATCGCGCGATCCGCGTCGACGGCGAGGACAAGACCCTCGACGCGCGCGTCGTCGCGGCGGTCCTGGCCAAGGTGATCGAGGCCGAGAAGCCCGATCTGGTGGTCATGGGCAAGCAAGCGGTGGACGGCGACGCCAACCAGGTCGGCCAGATGCTGGCCGGCAGGCTCGGCTGGCCCCAGGCCACGTTCGCCGCGACGGTCGAGCTGGCCGCCGACAAGGCGTCGCTGACGGTCGGCCGCGAGGTCGACGTCGGCGTCGAGTACAAGACCATCGCGCTGCCGGGCGTGCTCACGGTCGATCTGCGCATCGTCGCGCCGACCTCGGTCAAGAACAACGTGACCCCGGCCGACCACAGCTACGGCACCGGCGAGGGCGGGCCCCGCTACGCCTCGCTCAAGGGCATCATGGCGGCCAAGAAGAAGCCGATGGCGCAGCAGACCTTCGGCGACCTCGGCGTCGACGTCGCGCCGGCCACCCGCCAGCTCGCGGTGACCCTGCCGACCGCCCGCGCGGCCGGCCAGAAGGTCGCCGACATCCCGACCCTGGTGCAGAAGCTGGTCGACGAGGCCAAGGCGCTCTGACCGTCCCGCGGCGGCGCCCCGCCGGCTCCCCTCCTCCCCCGACGCGTGGCCTCCCCGGCACGCTCCACCGCAAAGGATCTCGCCATGGGCAACATCCTCGCTTTCTGTGAATTCGACGGCGGCGCGCTCCGCGCCTCCGCGCTCTCCAACATCGCCTTCGCGCGCCAGGCCGCGACCGCCCACGGCGGCGAGGTCATCGCGCTGCTGATCGGCGCGGGCGCCGCCGCCGCCGGCGCCGCCGCCGCCACCTACGCCGGCACGGTCCTCACCGTCGAGCACGACGACCTCGCCAGCTACCTGGCCGAGACTTACGCGCCGATCGTCGCGCGCCTGGCCGGCGAGCACGGCGCCACGATCGTGTGCGCCACCGCGACCGCGGTCGGCAAGGACCTGCTGCCGCGCGTCGCCGGCCTGCTCGACGCCGGCATGGCGTCGGACATCGCCCAGCTGGACGCCGCCAACCAGTTCACCCGCCCGATCCTCGCCGGCAACGCGTCGTCGACGATCGAGGTCTCGACGCCGATCATCTGCGTGACCCCGCGCCAGTCGGAGTTCCCGCCGGCCGAGCCCACCGGCGCCACCGGCACCGTCACCGCCGCCGACGCCGGCGCGATCGACGCGCTCGGCGCCCGGATCGATCGGGTCGACAGCCAGAAGAGCGATCGGCCCGAGCTGACCTCGGCCAAGGTGGTCGTGGCCGGCGGCCGCGGCATGCAGAACGGCGAGAACTTCAAGGTGCTCGAGGAGCTGGCCGATCTGCTCGGCGCGGCCATGGGCGCGTCGCGCGCCGCCACCGACGCCGGCATGGTCCCGGCCGACTGGCAGGTCGGCCAGACCGGCAAGATCGTCGCGCCCAACCTGTACTTCGCGGTCGCGATCTCCGGCGCCATCCAGCACCTCGCCGGCATGAAGAGCTCGAAGACGATCGTCGCGATCAACAAGGACCCCGAGGCGCCGATCTTCCAGGTCGCCGACTACGGCGTCGTCACGACCTGGGAGAAGGCCATCCCGGAGCTGATCGAGGAGATCAAGAAGGTCAAGGCGGCGCGCTGACCGCGCCCGGCCGCGCCGATCACCGAGGGCGCGCAGCCCGGCAGGTGGGCGAGGTCACTGACCTTTGATCCGCGGGGCGCCGTCGCGCGCCGTCGCTGGACCTCGCGCGCCGTCGCTGGACCTCGCGCGCCGTCGCTGGACCTCGCGCGCCGTCGCTAGGCCTCGCCCTCGTCCATGCCCGCGACCACCCCGGTGCCGTCGGCGCGCACGCCGCCGGCGATGTCGATGCCGTCCGGGCGCGCGTCGACCCCGCCCTCGCCGAACCCGCGCACGAGGCTCGCCAGCTCGGGCGCCGGCGGGGCGACCACCGCTGGCGCGATCGTGCCCGGCGCGGCCAGGCTCTCGACGTGGATGCTCGTCGTCGGGAACGCGAACCGGACGCCCATGCGCGCGGCCAGCCGCAGGATCTCGAGGTTGAGGCTGGTGCGGGTCTGCATCTCGCGCGACCAGCTCGTCGTGTCGATGAAGCAATAGACCATGATCGACAGCGAGCAGTCGGCGAAGCCGCTGAACTCGACCAGGTAGAAGCCCGTGCGCATGTTCGGCATGCCCGCGATGACCGCGCGGATGCCCTCGCAGAACCCCTGCACCAGCTCGGGCGGCGTGTCGTAGGTGATGCCCAGCGTCGTCGAGTAGCGCCGGTAGCGCCGGGCGCCGTAGTTGTCGATCATCGCCGTGGTCATGCGCGCGTTCGGCACGGTCAGGAGCGACTGCTGGAACGTCCGGATCCGGGTCGTGCGCAGGCCGACCTCCTCGACCACGCCCTCGACCTCGTCGAGCTTGATCCGGTCGCCGATCGTGAACGGCTTGTCGACGAAGATGACCAGGGAGCCGAAGAAGTTCGCGATCGTGTCCTTGGCGGCGAGCGCGAACGCCAGGCCGCCGAGCCCGAGCCCGGCCAGGAGCGAGCCGATGTCGACCTCCATGTTCTGGAGCGTGAACAGCCCGCCGACGACCAGCGTGAAGCCCTTGGCGGTCCGGCGCAGGATCGGCACGAGCTGATCGTCGAGCTTGCTCTCGGTGCGCTCGGCCTTGGCGGCCAGGTGATCGAAGACGACGTCGAGCAGCCGGAACGCCAGCCAGACCCCGCCGCCCGCGACCAGGGCCCGGGCCGCGACCCGCAGGACGTTCGCGGTCGAGGTCGGCAGATCGACCAGCGGCAGCGTCAGGAACAGCACGACCGCGAACGCGACGAAGCCGAACGCGCGGTCGAGCCGGGTCAGCGCCGCCTGCAGGTGCCCCGAGTTGGCCCGGCTCGCGAGCGCCTGCAGCTTGCGGCCGAGCACGACCTCGCCGATGTGCCGGGCGACCATCGCCGCGAACAGGAGCCCGAGGAGGATGAGGTAGTTCGAGACCTCGACTCCCAGGAATGTCTCGTGCAACCAGGCCGGCGTCTGCAACGGGGAACCTCGCTCGTTGGGGCGCGGCGACCAAGCGCCGCTCGGGGGCCGTCACGCGCCAGCGCGGCGCGCCCGTCCCATCCACGACGGTTTGTGTACCAACGTTCTCCCGGTCGGTGGGGCGCGATCGCACCCCGCCGGGCGCCGCCCGCCCCCGGCCGGCCCGGGGGACGCCCCGCGGGTCTGGCCGATCGCCGGCGGTGGGCCACCCGCACCCGAGCCGCCCCACCGATCGCCGCAATGTCGCCCCGGCCGGCCTCCTGAGGCATGCTCGGCGCCATGCGGCTCGGCATCGATTTCGGCACTACCCGCACGGTGGTCGCGGCGGTCCAGGACGGCCGCCACCCGCTCGCGTCGTTCGACGACGACGGCGAGGTCCGCGCGCACGTGCCCGGCATCGCGGCCGTGCGCGGCGGCGAGCTGCTGCTGGGCTGGCGCGCCGCCGGGGCCCTGGCCGACGGCACCGCCGAGCACGCGATCCGCTCGATCAAGCGGGTGATCTCGGCGCTGGCGCCCGACGAGCCGGTGCCGGGGCTGCCGGGGATCACCGCGCTGGAGCTGGCGACCGCGTTCTTCGCC
The DNA here is from genome assembly GCA_016717005.1 of Myxococcales bacterium. Lineage (NCBI taxonomy): Bacteria > Pseudomonadati > Myxococcota > Myxococcia > Myxococcales > Myxococcales bacterium. Next base: position 364,020 of record JADJUF010000007.1, read on the forward strand.
GACCTGCGCGCCGGCCTGCTCGAGCGCAGCACGCTCGATCTCGATCCCGACCAGCCGCTCGAGGTGATGGCCGCGGTGCCCGCCAATGCGGCGTCGCGCCAGCGCTGGCTGACGCTCGAGGCGCTGCGCCGCGCGGGGTTCGCGCCGCTGGGCCTGCTCAACGAGCCGACCGCGGCGGCGCTGGACTTCGCGCACCGTCACCTCGAGCTCGGCCGCCGGAGCCCGAAGAAGTACGTCGTCGTCTACGACCTCGGCGGCGGCACCTTCGACACCTCGGCGGTGTCGCTCCAGGGCCGCCACTTCGATCTGATCGCCACGGCCGGGCTGGCCCACCTCGGCGGCGACGACTTCGACCAGCTGATCCTCGAGGCCGCCGGCGTCGCGCCCACCGCCGCCACGCTCGAGCGCGCCCGCGCCGCCAAGGAGACCCTGGCGCCGACCACGCGCCGCCTGCTGCTCGACCTGGGCCACGGCGAGCCCACCACGCTCGACGTCGCCGCGCTCTACGCCCGGGCCCAGCCGCTGATCAACGCCACGATCGCGCAGCTCGAGCAGCTCTTCGATCGGCTGCGCGCGCGCGGGATCGATCCGGACGACGCCCGCGAGCTCGGCGGCATCTACCTGGTCGGCGGCGGCGCCTCGTTCCCGGCGGTCGCCCGGACCCTGCGCGCCCGGTTCGCGCGCAAGCTGCAGCTCGCGCCCCAGCCGTTCGCGGCCACCGCGATCGGGCTGGCGATCGCGGCCGATCCCGACGCCCACGTGCTGATCCGCGAGGCGGTCACGCGCCACTTCGGCGTCTGGCGCGAGGCCGCCGCCGGCGCCGACAAGGTGTTCGACCCGCTGATCGGCAAGGACACCGCCGGCCCGGTCGTGATCGAGCGCCGCTACCGCCCGGCCCACCCGATCGGCCACCTGCGCTTCCTCGAGTGCGGCGCGCTCGACGATCGCGGCCAGCCGATCCAGGACCTCGTGTCCTGCCGCGACATCTACTTCCCGTACGACCCGGCGCTGGCCGAGCGCGGCGAGCTGGCGACCGAGCCCAACCCGCGCCGGGTCGAGCTGATGACCAACGAGATCGTCGAGACCTACACCTACGCCACCGACGGCACGATCTCGGTCCGGATCGAGAACCGCTCGCGCGGCTACGGCCGGACCTACGCGCTCGGCGCGAGCTGAGCCGCGGCGCGCACGCCGCGCGCTACTCGACGGCGTGCGACGCGAGCACCGCCGCGCCGGCGTCCGACGCGCCGCCGGTGACGCCCGGCGCCAGGCAGGTGCCGTCACACGCGCCGCTGACACACTCCGCGCCGATGGTGCAGGTGCCGCCGACGGCGACGGTGCCCATGAGCGCGGTGCTGCAGGCGGCCGGGGGGGCCGAGGCGGTCCAGAAGTTCGGGCACGTGAACGCGGCGATCGCGCTGACGCACTGGCCGCCGAGGGTGGCGTCGAAGATCACGCGGCCGGCGTCGACCGAGGTCTGGAGCTGCGCGCCGCTGATGATGCCGAGCGTGCCCGGGCACGCGGCCTCGGACGCGCCGAACGACGCGGAGAACTCGGCCGGGGTGCCGGGGAAGGTGCTCATGCACTCGAAGGCCTTGGCGCAGACGCCGCCGCCGTAGTCGGCGATGAAGTCCGAGGCCGTCAGGGTGTCGTCGCTGCCGCAGGCGGTGGCGGCGACGGCGAGGGCGGTGACGAGCGAGAGCGAGAGCGAGAGGGTGCGCATCGAGGTTGGTCCTTTGGATTTCCGTGACGTGGACGACCGGAAACGGCGAAACTAGGCGGTCCCCGGTGGCGGCGCCAGCGTTAACTTGGGCGGCCAGGCCTCTGCGACCGCGGTGCGACGCCTGCGACCGTGCCGATCGCGCGATCGCGACACCGTGCGCCTCGCGTAGAGTGCGGGCCATGTCGAAGGCTCGTCGTCCCGCGCTCCTGCCCACCCTGCTGCTCGGCGCCACCGTGGCGCTCGCCGGTTGTCCGAAGAAGGCGTCGAAGTCCGAGGGCGCGGGCGGCTCCGGCGCCGGGACGTCCGCGCCCAACAGCGAGGCCTACGCCGCGGCCCGCGCCGAGGCCGCGCGCCTCCGGCCCGCCGCCGATCAGCACCCGCTGCTGGCGCCGTGGACCGGCCCGTACGGCGGCGTGCCGCCCTGGGACAAGCTCGACGTCAAGCAGGTGCCGTCGGCGTTCACCGCGTCGCTGGCCCTGCTCGAGGCCGAGGTCGCGGTGATCGCCGAGGATCCGGCGCCGGCGACCTTCGCCAACACGATCGCCGCGCTCGAGGGCGCCGGCCGGCACCACGACCGCATCGACACGCTGTTCTCGGTGATGACCTCGAACCTGTCGAACCCGGAGGTCCAGGCCGTCGACAAGGAGTGGTCGCCGAAGATCTCGGCGGCGTTCGATCGCATCAACTTCAACGCCAAGCTGTTCGCGCGGATCTCGGCGGTCTACGCCGGCCGCGCCAGCCTCACGCCCGAGCAGGCCCGGCTGGTGACGCTGCGCCACGATCGGATGGTCCGGGCCGGCGCCCAGCTCGCGCCCGCCGATCAGGCCAAGCTCGGCGCGATCAACGAGCAGCTCGCCGGGCTGTTCTCGGAGTTCTCGACCCGGGTCCTCGGCGACGAGGACACCTGGATCGTGCTCGACCGCGAGGCCGACCTCGCCGGCCTGCCGCCGTCGCAGCGGGCCGCGCTCAAGGCCGCCGCCGCCGAGCGCAAGCTGCCCGGCGGGTGGGCGGTCGTCAACACCCGCTCGAGCGTCGATCCGTTCCTGGCGGCGTCGAGCCGGCGCGACCTGCGCGAGCGGGTCTGGAAGGCGTTCAAGAGCCGCGGCGACAACGGCGACGCCCACGACACCAAGGACCTGATCAAGGACATCGTGCGGCTGCGCGCCGAGCGCGCGACGCTGCTCGGCTTCGCCACCCACGCCCACTGGCGCATGGCCGACACGATGGCGGTCGATCCGGCCAAGGCCACGGCGCTGATGATGCGGGTGTGGCCGGCCGCCGTCGCGCGGGTGGCCGAGGAGGTCGCCGACATGACCGCGATCGCCCACGAGGAGCCCGGCAACGCCAAGCTCGTCATCGAGCCCTGGGACTACCTCTACTACGCCGAGAAGGTCCGGGCCGCGAAGTACAGCCTCGACCAGGGGCAGATCACACCGTACTTCGAGCTCGGCAACATGGTCGCGGCCGCGTTCTGGATGGCCGAGCGCCTCTACGGCCTGTCGTTCACCGAGGTCACCGGCCAGGTGCCGGCGTTCCACGCCGACGTGCGGGTCTGGGAGGTCAAGGACCCGGCCGGCACGCACGTCGGCCTGTTCTACGGCGACTACTTCGCGCGCGCCGGCAAGCGCTCGGGCGCGTGGGCCTCGGGCTACCGCGGCCACGAGACCTTCACCGGCGCGACCGTCACCGCGATCACCTCGAACAACAACAACTTCGTCCGGGGCGCCGCGGGCGCGCCGGTGCTGATCTCGCTCGACGACGCCGAGACCTTGTTCCACGAGTTCGGCCACGCGCTGCACGGGCTCCTGTCCGAGGTCAACTACCCCGGCCTGGCGACGACGCCGCGCGACTTCGTCGAGTACCCGTCGCAGGTCCACGAGCAGTGGGTGCTGTCGCGGCCGGTGCTCGACAAGTTCGCCAAGCACTACCAGACCGGCGAGCCGATGCCGCAGGCGCTGGTCGACAAGATCGAGCGCGCCGCGACCTTCAACCAGGGCTACGGCACCGTCGAGTACCTGACCTCGGCGATCCTCGACATGGAGCTGCACATGCTGCCCGACGCCAGCGCGGTCGACGTCGGGGCGTTCGAGCGCGACACGCTGGCCAAGATCGGCGCGCCGCGCGAGGTCGCGATGCGCCACCGCCTGCCGCAGTTCAACCACCTGTTCACCAGCGACTCGTACTCGGCCGGCTACTACAGCTACCTGTGGAGCGAGGTGATGGACGCCGACACCCGCGAGGCCTTCGCCGAGGCCGGCGACGTGTTCGCTCCGACCGTGGCCGGCAAGCTGCGCCAGTTCATCCTGGCGCCGGGCAACTCGACCGACCGGGCCGAGGCCTACCGCCAGTTCCGCGGCCGCGACCCCGAGGTCGGCGCGCTGCTCAAGAAGCGCGGCTTCCCGGTGCGCTGATCGGCGCGCTCCGACGGGCCGCCCGTTCCGGACCGCGGCCCGCCCAGCCGGAATCGCCCGCGCCGGCCGCCGCGGTGGCCATGCTTCGCTATACTGGCGCGAATGGCCGCGATCGCTCCTCACCCGGTCGACGTCCCGACCCCGACCCTGGTCGCGGCGGTGCGCCGGCTCGAAGCCCAGATCGGGACGGTCGTGCGCGGCAAGCCCGGCGCGATCCGCCTGGCCGTGACCACGCTCCTGGCCCGGGGCCACCTGCTGATCGAGGACATCCCCGGCGTCGGCAAGACCACGCTGGCGCGGGCGCTGGCGGCGTCGGTCGGCGGCACGTTCCACCGGATCCAGTTCACCAGCGACCTCTTGCCGTCGGACATCACCGGCGTGTCGATCTACGACCCGGCCGGCAAGAGCTTCGAGCTGCGGCGCGGCCCGATCTTCGCCAACGTCGTCTTGGCCGACGAGATCAACCGCACCGCGCCGCGCACCCAGTCGGCGCTGCTCGAGGCCATGAGCGAGGGCCAGGTCTCGATCGACGACGTCACCCACCGCCTGCCGACGCCGTTCGTCGTGCTCGCGACCCAGAACCCGGTCGAGCACTTCGGCACGTACCCGTTGCCGGAGTCGCAGATGGATCGCTTCCTCCTGCGGATCCAGCTCGGGTACCCCGAGCGCGCGATCGAGCGCGCGCTCCTGCGCGATCGCACCGGCGACGATCCGGTCGCGGCGCTGACGCCGGTGATCGACCACGCCACGATCGCCGCGGCCCAGGCCGCGGTCGAGCGGGTCAAGATCGACGACGCGCTCTACGACTACGCGCTGACGATCATCGACGAGACCCGCAAGAGCGCGCACGTCGCGGTCGGGGTCTCGACCCGCGGCGCGCTGGCCTGGACCCGCGCGGCCCAGGCCCACGCGTTCGTCGACGGCCGCACCTACTGCGTGCCCGACGACTGGAAGCAGCTGGCGGTGCCGGCGCTGGCCCACCGGATCACGCTGCCCGCCGCCCACGACTCGCTCGGCCGGGCCCGCGCCGAGGCCGAGCGGACCATCGCCGACATCGTCGCGCGGGTGTCGGTCCCGACCTGATGACCGCGCCGAGCCGCTGGCGGCGGCTGTGGCGCCGCCTGCGTCCGCCCCGACGCCTGCGCTTCACGCGCGAGGGCAACTGGTTCGTGTTCCTGGCCCTGGCCATCGGCCTGGCGGCGATCAACACCGGCAACAACCTGCTCTACCTGCTGCTGGCCTGGCTCCTGTCGTTCATCCTCGCCTCGGGCGTGCTGTCGGAGCTGACGATGCGCGGGCTGCGGGTCACGCGCCGCCCCGCGCCCGAGGTCTTCGCCGGCCAGCCGTTCCTGATGGAGATCGCGGTCGAGAACGGCAAGGCCGGCCTGGCGTCGTTCTCGATCGAGATCGAGGACCTGATCGACGGCCGGCCGCTCGACAAGAAGTGCTACTTCCTCAAGATCCCGCCCGGCAAGGTCCAGCGGACCTCGTACCGCCACACGTTCTCGCGCCGCGGGCGCTACCAGTTCGAGGGCTTCCGGATCGCCACCCGGTTCCCGTTCACGCTGTTCCGCAAGTCGCGCGACACCACCGACGCCGGCGAGGTGCTGGTCTACCCGAAGCTCGTGCCGGTCGCGCGCCTGGCCCCGCGCCCGCGCCAGCTCGGCAGCGGCGCCAGCGACCGGCTGGGGCGGCGCGGCGAGTTTTTCGGGCTGCGCGAGTGGAAGGACGGCGACGATCGCCGCGCGATCCACTGGCGCTCGACCGCGCGCACCGGCCGCCTGCTCGTGCGCGAGGTCCACGACGAGATCGAGCGACGGGTGACGATCGTCCTCGACAACGCCGTCCCGGCGCCGGTGGCGCGGGCCCTGGCCGCCGGCGAGCGGCTGCGCGAGGACGCGCCGATCGCCGACGCGCTCGAGCGCGCGGTGTCGCTGGCCGCCAGCCACGCCGCCGCCTACCTCGACGGCGGCTGGGCGGTCGCGGTCGTCGCCCGCGGGCTGACGGTCCCGCTCGGGCGCGGCCGCGCGCACCTGGCCCGCATCCTGCGCGAGCTCGCGCTGGTGCCGGCGACGACCGACGACGTGCCGCTGACGCCCGGCGACGGCGGCGTCGACCGCGTCCTGATCGTCCCGGGCGGCGTCGGCGCCGCCGGCCGCCCCGCCGCCGACCACCTGCTCGAGAGCTAGCCGCCACCGCACCATGCGCTTCGCCGCCACCCACAAGACCACCAGCTACCTCGCGGTCGCGTTCGCGTTCCTCGCGATGATCGGCGGCGGCGCGGTGTCGCCGCTGATCGTGCTGCTCGGCGCGCTCGGCCTGATCGGGTCGTGGTTCGTCGAGCCGCCCCGCTGGAACCTCGATCGCTTCGCCTGGGCGTTCACGATCATCGCCCTGCTCGGCTTCGTCTACTCGGCGCTGATGGCGTTCGCGACCAACGACTACCTCGGCCACGGCGGCGGCTTCCTGGTGATCCTGACCGTGGCCCGCGCCTCGACCCGGCGGGCCGCGCGCGACTGGCAGCAGCTGTACCTGCTGGCGTTCCTGATGCTCGTCGCCGGCTCGGTGCTCAACGGCGAGCTCGGCTACGCGGTCTGCTTCTTCGGCTTCGTCATCACCGGCACCTGGGCGCTGATCCTGTTCCACCTCCGGCGCGAGATGGAGGACAACTTCCTCCTGCGCCACGCCGATCCGCGCGCGTCGCAGCGGGTCGAGATCCGGCGCATCCTCGAGTCGCGCCGGATCGTCGATCGCCGGTTCCTGGTCGGCACCGGCCTGACCTCGGTCGGGTTCTTCCTGGTCGCGATCGCGCTGTTCCTGTCGATCCCCCGGGTCGGCACCGGCTTCTTCTTCCGCGGCAAGGGCGGCACGCACATGGTCGGGTTCTCCGACGGCGTCAAGCTCGGCGGCCACGGCCGGCTCAAGTCCGACAGCACGATCGTGATGCGGGCGCAGGTCTCGGATCCGGCGCTGCGCGGCCGCAACGCGCCGTACGTCTACTGGCGCGGCGTCGTGTTCGACCACTACGGGCGCGGCGAGTGGACCCGGACCCGGACCGCGCCCGCGACCGCGAGCTGGACCGAGCGCCTGCCCGGCAACCGCGAGCGCCGCTACCTGCAGGTGCCCGGCGTCAACCTGTCGACCGAGAACGCGATGACGGTGGCGCGCGCCGACGCGGTCCAGCAGGACATCTGGCTCGATCCGATCGGCGCCGACGTGCTGTTCGCGGCCTCGACGCCGCTGGCGTTCGAGGTGACCCCGCCGACCGCGGGCGGCCGCGGACCGCTCGAGCGCAACGACGAGATCCGGCTGCGCCACGACGGGCCGTTGCACTACCGCGCCTGGTCGGTGCTCGATCCGCCGATCGCGGCGGCCCTGCGCGCGACCTACTCGTCCGCGCCCGGCAGCGACCCCGCGCGCGATCCCTACCGCCAGCTGCCCGACGAGATCACGCCCGCGACCCGGGCCAAGGCCGCCGAGATCACCGCGGGCGCGACCAACGACTACGACAAGGCCGTGCGGCTGCGCGACTGGCTCCAGACCAACCTGCGCTACTCGCTCGACCTGCGCGACCCCGGCCAGCGCGAGCCGATCGACTTCTTCCTGTTCGAGCGCAAGGCCGGCCACTGCGAGTACTTCGCGTCGGCGTTCGCGATCATGGGCCGCGCGGTCGGGCTGCGCACCCGCAGCGTCAACGGCTTCCTCGGCGGCGAGTGGAACGAGTACGACGGCTACATCGCCGTGCGCGCCGGCGACGCCCACTCGTGGACCGAGGTGTACTTCGAGGGCCACGGCTGGGTCACGTTCGACGCGACCCCGACCGGCGAGGCCGACCGGCTCGGCCGCGGCTCGAGCGCGTGGTCGGCGAAGCTGCGGCGCTGGTTCGACACGCTGCGCTTCCAGTGGAGCAAGTGGGTCATCGACTACGACCTGACCCAGCAGCTGTCGCTGTTCCGCTCGCTCGGCAAGAAGTTCTCGGGCGGCGCCCGCTCGATCTCGAGCGCCGGCAAGGCGATCGAGCGGTTCGCGCGCCGGTGGGCGGCGCTCTTGATCGCGCTCGCGGTCGTGATCGGCGTCGGCTGGTACTGGCGGCGCACCCGCGGTCGCCGCCCCGCCCCGGCCGACGTCGTCCGGGCCCGGCGCGAGCGCAGCGAGCTGGGCCGTCTGTACGAGCGGGCGGCCCGGCGCCTGGCGCCCCGTCCGCCCGCGACCACGCCGCGCGAGCTGGCCCGGCAGCTGCGCGACCGCGGCGCCGCCGGCGCGCCCGAGCTCGAGGAGCTGACCGAGATCTACTACGCCGGCCAGTGGGGCGGCGCGGTCGATGACGACGCCCTCGCCCGGGCCCGTGTGCTCGCCGAGCGGATCGCCGCCGCCGCCCGGGCCCGACCGCGCCGGTGACGGCGTGACAACCGCCACCCGGCGATCTTGCCAATCTGGCGCGCCGGCGCTGGGATGTTGAGCGGCTCCGATCGGCATGTTAGCCATGGTGCTGGCTCCGGCCGCCGCTGCTGGCGGCACCGCCCTTGCAAAGGCTCGCCCTGATGTCGCTCCGACCGCTCGCCCTCACTGTCGTGGTCGCACTGGCGGCTCCCGCGATCCCCGCGGCCCGCGCCGACCAGCTCAACGGCGGCGTGGTCAGCATGGAGCTGCGGCTGCCGTCGGAGTCGAACCCGAGCAACTACGCCGCGCCGACCCCGACCTACCTGAAGAAGTACTTCAACCAGGCCCGGTGCGCCTGCGACAAGAGCGGCACCGATCAGCTCTATCAGATCCGCTACACGTGGCAGACCGCGCCGACCAGCGCGGTGGCGCAGCCGCTCGAGATCTGGGTCGGCCTGGGCTGCCAGAGCGACAACCCCCAGACCACCCGCGACAACTGCGCGAAGCTCGCGCAGATCGTCGATCCCGACGCGCTGACCCAGACCGTCGAGCGCGAGTACTCGGTGAGCACGCTGCTGTTCCCGAAGCTCACCACCTGCGAGGTGGCCGACCGCGTCGGCGAGCACTGGGCGGTGACCGAGACCTCCGACGCGGTCTGGGACGCGGACAACCGGGCCCAGCTGACGGTCGCCGCCGATCTGCTGCCGCCGCCGGTGCCGACCACGGTGACCCTGGCCCCGCTCGAGAGCGGCATCACGCTCGAGTGGGACGCGCCGACCGATCGAGCCGACGACATCGCCTACTACCAGGCGCTGTGCGCCAAGGAGGACGGCTCGCTGGCCCACACCACGCCGACCCACAGCGCGCAGTACCAGACCACGCGCACGCTGTGCGGCGCCGCCACCGATCCTGCGCTCCCGGCCGCGACGATCAAGAACGACACCGGCGCGCCGACCGGGACCCTGCCGGTGGCGCTGTCCCAGCTGAGCAGCAGCTTCGTGTGCGGGCAGTCCACGGGCGGCAGCTCGATCAGCCTCGAGGGCCTCGAGAACGGCCAGGCCTACTGGGTCGTGCTGCTGTCGGTCGACGCCGCCGGCAACGTCGCGGGCGTCTACGTCGACCGGCCGATCACCCCGCAGCCGGTGACCGACTTCTGGGAGGAGCTCAACAACGAGGACCCCTACGTCCAGGGCGGCTTCTGCGTCGCCCAGGTCGGCACCACCGGCGGCCTCGGCGCGGTCGCGCTGGTCACGCTCGCGACCCTGATCGCCGTCCGGCGCCGGCGCCGCCCCGGCCGCCGCCTCGCGGGCCTGATCACGCTGGCGCTGGTGCTGGCGCCGACGATCGCCTCGGCCCAGGAGAGCTACTCGCCGTACTGGCAGGACGACCCGGCCGACGCGACCGGGCTCGACGAGGCGACCTGGGCGCTCGGGATCCGGCTGGGGCCGTACCGCCCGTCGATCGACGCCAAGTTCGACTCGAGCCCTGGGCCCTACGCCCGCACGTTCCTCAAGGACAGCGTGCTGTTCGCGGTCGATCTCCACCGGGTCTGGAACCTGGCCCGCGGCCAGCTCGGGGTCGGCGTCACCGCCGGCTACTACTCGAACTCGGCGCTGGCGTGGGAGGACGGGTCGCTGCCGAGCGATCCGATGCGCCCGCGCGCCAGCAAGAACCTGACGCGCCTGTCGATCGTCCCGACCGCGCTCACCGCGATCTACCGGGCGACGATCATCGACGACGAGCTCGGCGTGCCGATCGTGCCGTACGTCCGCGGCGGCGTCGCCTACGACGTCTGGTGGATCAAGAACCCGGCCGACGAGCTGTCGACGCACATGAGCTGCGCCACCTGCTCCGACAAGGCCATCGGCGGGACGATCGGCCTGGTCGCCGCGGTCGGCCTCGCCGTCCGCGCCGAGCGCATCGACGAGGACGCCGCGATCTCGATGCGCAACTCCGGGCTCGCCCACGCCGGCTTCTTCGCCGAGGTCGAGCTGGGCTGGGTCGACGGGTTCGGCAACGACACCAAGCTCTCGGTCGGCGACACCACCTGGTTCGGCGGCATCAACTTCGAGTTTTGAGCGACGCCGACGACCGCCCCAGCGCCGGCGCCCGTCAGGTGCGGCTGACCGTCGAGTACGACGGCGCCGAGTTTGGCGGCTGGCAGCGCCAGAACAACGCCCCGACGGTGCAGGGCCACCTCGAGGCCGCGCTGGCGCAGCTGCTCACCACGCCGACCCCGGTCCGCGGCGCCTCGCGCACGGACGCCGGCGTCCACGCGCTCGGCCAGGTCGCGAGCTTCCGCACCGACAAGACCATCCCGGTCCAGGGCATCCGGCGCGGGCTCAACGCGCTCTTGCCGCCGGCGATCGCGGTGCTCGAGGCCCAGGACGTCGACCTCGACTTCCACCCGCGGTTCCACGCCTCCGGCAAGCACTACCGCTACGTCGTGCTGGCGCGCCCGGATCGCTCACCGCGCTGGCGCAACTGGGCCTGGCACCGCCGGGCCCCGCTCGACGTCGCGGCCATGACCGCGGCCGCCGCCGACTTCGTGGGGGAGCACGACTTCGCGGCCCTGCGCGCGGTCGGGTGCGCCGCCCGGACCACCCGGCGCCACATCACCCAGGTGACCCTGGCGCAGCCCGAGCCGGGGCTGATCGCGGTCGATGTCCACGGCAACGCGTTCCTGCGCAACATGGTGCGCATCCTGGTGGGGACCCTGGTGGAGATCGGCGAAGGCCGCCGGCCCGCGACCGATGTCCCCGAGATCCTTGCGAGTCTCGACCGTGCCCGGGCCGGGCAGACCGCCCCGCCACAGGGGCTGACCCTCGTCGAGGTCCGCTACGACGGGACTCGTGTAAGCTCGCGGCCGCACAGCCGTTGAGGAGGCGTCCGCCGTGGTCTCGGAACCCGCCAGCGAGCTACCGCTCGAAGCAGAAGAGCGGCTCATCCGGGAAGCCCAGGGCGGGCACCTCGACGCCATGCGCCCGCTCCTCGAACGCTACGCCCCGCCGCTCTACGCCTCGGTGATCCTGCCGCGGCTCGGCAACGCCGTGTCGGCCGAGGAGGTCCTGCGCGACACCCTGGCCACCGCGGTCGAGAAGATCGACCGGTTCACCTGGCAGGGCAAGACGATCTACCCGTGGCTGCGGCAGATCGCGATCAACAAGATCTTCGACGTCCACCGCGGCGCCAAGCGCGCGCGCAAGCTCGCCGATGCGATCGCCCGGGAGCTGCCGGCCGAGACCGATCCCGACAGCTCGGCCGACGCCCAGCTGATGGCCGATCAGGAGCGCGCGCTCCACCGCACCCAGATCGAGGCGACCCTGGCCGAGCTGCCCGAGCGCTACCGCCTGGCCATCGAGCTGCGGCTGATCGGCGAGCTGTCGCGCGACGAGTGCGCCCGCCGCTTCGAGATCTCGGTCGGCGCGTTCGACGTGCTCCTCCACCGCGCCGTCCGCTCGTTCCGCAAGCAGTTCACCCGCTGACGTCCCGCCGCCCCGCACCCGCCCCGCTGCCTCACCGCCCCGCCGCACCCCACGACCCCAGAGCCCCCCGAGAACAACCCATGCGCCCCGACGACCCCACCGACCTCGACCCGGACGACGACCTGACGGTCCCGGCGCCGGACGCCGACGCCGACGCCGGCGAGCGCGCGCGGGCGCGGGCGTTCGCCGAGCTGATCGACAAGGTCGTGGCCGGCCGGACCCCGGCGGCGGTCCCGGCCGAGGACCAGGCGCTGGTCGAGGTCGCGACCGCGCTGCGCGCCACGATGCGCCCGGTCGAGCTCGGCGCCAGCCGTCGGGCCTCGATCGTCGAGGCCGCGCTCGCCACCGCGATCGACCGCCGCGGCGGGCGCGTGGGCGCCAGCACCAGCGGCGCCCTGCCGGTGGTGCCGATCACCGCCGCGCCCCGACGCCGGGCCGCCCGCGCGGTGCCCTGGGTGGTGGCGGCCGCGACCAGCCTGGTGGCCGCGGCGACCCTGACCTTGTGGCTGCGCGACCGCGGCGACCACCGCGGCGCGCCGACCGCCACGGCCGCGCCGCTGCCCCTCGAGCAGCGCTCGCGCTCCGCCGACGCCCTGGTCGGGGTGATCGAGCGCGACCGCGCCGGCGCGGCCGTCGATCGCATCGATGCCATCTACGCCGATCGCCTGGGCGGCTTCCGCGAGCGTACGATGGCAGGAGGTCCCCGATGAAGCCCACCGGCTCGATCCTGCCGCTCCTCGCCGCGCTGCTCGCGCTGCTCGGCGCGTGCACGTCGTCGGACGACGGCCGCGCGACCGGCCGCGTGACCCGGGTCACGGCGCCCGAGGACGCCATCGACGAGCGCCTGATGCTGGCCCTGTCACAGGCGAAGAATTTTCATCACAAGGCCAAGGTCTACATGAGCGATGGCAAGCCCGAGCTGGCGATCGCGGCGGTGCGCGGGGTGCTCGCGGTCGAGTTCCCGGCCGGCGCGCCCGAGGCCGACGACGTCCGCGCCGACGCCCGGGCGCTCCTGGCCAAGCTCCTGCTCGCGCGCGGCGAGGCGGACGCCGCCATGAGCGAGCTCGACGCCGGCCTGGCCAGCGCCACCCGCGAGTCGTTCTTCGTGGCCAACCTCTACACCGTCCGCGGCGAGGTGCTCGAGGCCCAGGCCGCCAAGCTCGACGGCTCGACCACACCCGACGACGTCACCCGCGCGCGCGAGCTGCGGCGCCAGGCGATCGTGGCCTACGACAAGTCGATCGCGATCAACGCGGCGCTGCAGCAGCGACTGATGGAGCGCCGATGATCCGGCTCGCGATCGGGTGCGCGCTGGCCGGCGGCCTCGCCGGCGCGCTGGTGGCGTGCGCCGGTCGGGCCCAGCCGCCGGTGGCGTGGTCCGAGCTGCAGGCCAAGCGCAACGAGATCACCGCGCTCGCGACCCAGATCCGCCAGTGGCGCCACGAGGGCGGCCTCGGGGTCGAGCCCGACGACGCCACCGTGCTCGCGATGGCCTACACCACCGCGGCCACCGCGGCCCGGGCGTGCGTGCTGCCGGCGCCGCCGGTCACGCGCTGCGCCGACGTGTGCGAGCTCGGCAGCGCGATCTGCGAGAACGCCGAGGACATCTGCGCGATCGCCGCCGAGCTCGGCGACGACGCCTGGGCCAAGGACAAGTGCGACAGCGCCAAGGCCTCGTGCCGCGAGGCCCAGGAGCGCTGCTGCACCTGCAACCGCGAGGAGACCCCGTGACCGGCGCCCGCCTGCTCGTGTCGCTGCTCGCCGCCGCCGCGTTGACCGCGCTGATCGCCTGCGGCGCTCGGCCGCAACGGGCCGACACTTCGGCGCCGCCGCTGGCGCCGGTCGGCGCGATCCACGATCAGATCGTCGCGCTCGATCAGCAGATCGCCGTCGACCGCGACGCCCAGGGCGGCACCGCGCCCGACGCGACCGCGATCGAGGCCGCGCACACGATGTCGGTGCTCGACGCCGTCGGCGTGTGCGCGCGCCCGCTCGACGACACCTGCGGCGACGTCTGCACGCTGTCCGACTCGATCTGCGGCAACGCCTCGAAGATCTGCGACCTGGCCGGGCAGCTGCCGGGCGACGACTGGGCCGCGGAGCGCTGCGACGCCGGCAAGGCCACGTGCGTCACCGCCAGCCAGCGCTGCTGCGCCTGCGCGCCGTGAGCGCCTCGCGCCAGCCAGCGCTGCTGCGCCTGCGCGCCGTGAGCGCCTCGCGCCAGCCAGCGCTGCTGCGCCTGCGCGCCGTGAGCGCCTCGCGCCAGCCAGCGCTGCTGCGCCTGCGCGCCGTGAGCGCCTGCGGCCTGCCTCGCGACCGTGATCCGGGCCGTGCTCGTCCCGTGATCCATGTGATCCGGGTCGGGCCGGGCGCCCTCCGCGCCGCCGACGACTGGCGCCTGGCCCGTCGCCGCGAGTAACGTCGCCGCGTGATCGCCCGCCTCGCCGGCGCCTGGGTCCTCGTCGCGGTGACCGCGGTGAGCGCGCGCGCCGGCGTCGAGCTCGGGCCGCTGTCGCCGCGCGCGATCGGCCACGCCGGCGCCACGGTGGTGTCCGACGACGGCGCCGCCGCGGCGTTCCGGTCCCCGGCCGCGATCGCCCGGCGCGACGTCCGCCGCGCCCAGCTCGCCGGGCTCGCCCTCGACGACGAGGCCGCGCTGATCACCCCCGATCATCCCCGGGTCAGCGACGTCGGCGGCGCCACGCTGACGCCGACGGTCGGCGCGGAGGGCCACCTGGGGCCGCTGGTGCTCGCGGTCGCGTTCGCGACCACCGAGCTGTTCACGCACGAGCTGCCGACCCCGGCGCTCGATCTGCCGGCCGACGACGTCGCCCGGCGCTACCCCCACCGCTACGACGGCGTGACCGCGAGCTGGCAGCGCCGGAGCCTGGCCGCCGCCGCCGCGCTGCGCCCGACCGACTGGCTCGCGGTCGGCGTCGCGATCACCCTCGGCCAGGTCGACCTCGAGGAGCGCCGCCGGTTGTGGGCGGGCTTCGCCGGGCGCGATCCGCTGGCCCAGCCCGGCCGCGACCTCGACGTCACGATCGCCGCCGGCGACGGGCTGGTGCCGGGCGCCGCGATCGGCGCGCTGATCGCCCCGCTCGACACGCCGCTCGAGCTGGCGATCGGCGTGGCCTGGAGCGACGACGTCCGCGCCGACGGCGAGGCCGTGATCGTCCCCACCGCCGACGCCGCGACCGTGCGCGCGGTGGCGCCCCGAGCCCAGGCCCGGTTCGGCTCGGCGCTCACCACCAGCCTGGGCGTCCGCTGGCTGGGCGAGCGCTACGCCGTCGAGGGCGCCGCGACCTGGATCGCCTACCCGACCGGCGACGATCCCTGGACGCTGACCGGCGTCGACGTCGTCGATCAGAGCGGCGCGACCGCGCGCCTGACCACGCTGCCGAGCCGGTTCCCGCGCCGGGCCCACGGCACCCTGGCCGCGGCCGTCGACCTCGAGATCATCCCGGCGTTCGCGTGGCTCGCGCTCGGCTACCGGTGGGCGTCGGCCGCGTCGCCCGGGCCCGCGACGTCGACCGTCGGCGCCGCGCTCGGCGGCCACACCCTCGCCGTCGGTCTCGAGCTCGCCGCCGGCGACGCCACGATCACGATCGGCGTCGCCCGCCAGCTCGCGCGCACGGTCACCACCCGCGCGCCGGGCCTGCCCCTCGACAACCCGTTCCCCGGCGGCGTCGCGCCCGCCAACCTCGGCGACCACGAGGCCTCGCTCGACCTGATCGGCGTCGGCCTCGAGCTGACCGCGCCGTAGGGACGATGCACCCCGGAATGGTCCATCCATGACACGTTCTTCTCGGCTGCCGTCATCTGGACGTGCGAGTATCCGCTTTCAACAGGCGGATCGGCGTCGTTCGTGAACAACCAAGAGTGGAAAGGGGCATGAGTCTGATGCGTACCCAGTTCGCCAAGGACGCGGGCCTGCTCTCAAAGGTGGGTGTAGCTTTTCAAGTGCTTGTGGGAATTGGCGCCGTCGGCTGCCAGTTCGAACGCCCGACCGACGTCGTGGAGATCGATGCGCCGTTGACCGACGCCATCGACGAGTGCGACGCGGATGTCGAGTGCGGAGTGCATCAATACTGTGACGAAGCTCAGCCTTCGTCAGGTGTATGCAGGTGCGTCGCGGGGTACTCGAATTCCGGAACAGGATGCGCGTGGACCGGCACCGTCGCCGCCCCCGGATTCAGCACACAAGCCCCCTGGACCACAACGGCCGGTGTCGTGATCGACGTAAGCGCGATCGACGGATTGGATCCCGGAACGGTCGAGTTCCAAACGCCTGCCCTCTGCGCGCTCGGCAGCCTGCGTCAAACCATTGAAATGCCCACCTACGCCAAGGCGGAGCCCCTCGTCCTGGAGGTGACGTTCACTGCCATCGGCCCAAGCCTCGGCATCTCTCTGGCTGGTGCATGGACATCGTTGCCCGCCGACTTCACGGGCGTGTTCGCCACGAGGAGATTGTGTCTCGGCGAAGCTGGCTACGCGCCCGCGGGGACACCAGGCCGCGGCGCGGCCCTGGACCTTGTACTCTCTCCAATGAACAAGCTCTCCGCGTGCACTGCGCCCACAGCGAGTCTCCGGATCGATCGCGTCGATATTGTGGCGGCGCACCCAGGCGAGTGCGGCCCGCCAGGAGCAGCACCAAATGGTGACGCCGAGGGCGCGGGCGGATGGGAGTTCATTGGAACCGCAGACCTGTTCCCGAACGCTGGTGCAGCGAACACGCGTGGCGTCGTGATGTACTCCGAGGGATGTGGCAGTGCCATCGCGCGCACGCAGGTGAATATCCCGGCGGCCACGACGATGGCAGCGCCCGCGGTGGAGTTCTACTCGAGGCTCTCTGCTGGTGCTGGCGCTATCGCAGAATTGATGGTGCCCGGCGGCGCCTTGTGGCGTTCGAGCACCGCCGGCGAAGCCACAACCAGGATATGCCTGCCAACGTACCTCCGCGGACAATCCACCCGCATCCAGTTCGAATTCGGAGCCGCGGTACCTTGCGCCGGCACCGGGCACCACGAACTTGTGGTCGACAACCTCCGAATCGTTGATGACCCGAGATGTGGGGGTGACGCCCTGCTCGATCCCGGCTTCGAGAGTGCTCCACTCGCTCATGCCGGCGGAAACGGCGTTGCCGGCCCGACCGCGCTCCCCGCGGGACCGCACGGGGGAGATGACGTCCTCGAATTGGCGACCGAGCAGGCGTGCCAGCCATCGACGTACTACCTCATGCCAATCGTCCCTGACCACTCAGGAAGCGGCGGAGCCGCGTTGAGCATATTCCACCGAATAGTCACTTCAAACACTGGTTCTGAAGCGACGATTGCGAACGTCCCACTCACCGAAACCGGCACGTGGACGAGCACCACGACGTGCCTCGACCCGGACTACGTTGGACGTCCTGAACCGATCGTGGTGCAGCTAACCACCACCCTCGCCACGACCTGCGGAACTGCCGTGTCACCGGAACGCGCTTGGTTCGACGATGCTGCGGTCATCAATGACCCAGCCTGTCCCTGAAACTCACGATTCAGGGCGCATCGACGGTCGCGTCGATCGAGACGGCGTCGATCGAGAGCGCGTCGACCGTGCTGGCGTCCACGTCCATCGCGTCGACGTCGGCGGCGTCGGGCGCGGGCCCGTCGACCACGACGGCGTCGATCACCTGGGCGTCGACGACCCGGGCATCGGGCAGTTTCTCATCGTCGCCACCACAGGCAGCGACGAGGGCGAGCGCGACGAGGGAACCGGCGACCTTGGTCATCCCTCGTGGGTATCACCAAGGGCGGACCAGGTCTACTTGCGCGCGGTTGCCAGCGGTACTTGCGCGCGGTTGCCCGCGCTGGGGCGGGGGGGGGCCCTTCGGCGGGGCGTCGCCGCCGATGGCGTCGTCGATCTCGAAGAACGCGCCGAGGAAGCCGCCGACCGAGGCCGCGAACACCGGCTGCCAGTGCTGGAACATCCGGGGCCGGTCGTCGAGGAACGACAGCTCGAGCTCGAACCCGCCCCAGACCTTGCCCACCAGCGCGTACAGGCCGCAGCCGACGCCGAAGCCAAACAGCGCCTTGAGCACCGACACCCAGGTGGTGCCGTCCTTGTCGGTGATGAGCGCCCACAGCGGCCGCCCGGCGATCAGCCCGACCAGCGCGCCCGCGACGCCGTAGGTGACCCAGTTCAGGCCGCCGTCGAGGCCCGCGGCGAAGGCGCCATAGCCGACCGCGCCGCCGACCAGCGCGCCCTTGATCAATCCGAGTAAGAGCTTCAGCACCTGATCACAGGATGCGCGCAAACCCGGGCCCCGGCAACCGCTGTCGACCACGGGCCGGGCGATCGTCGGTCGTCGCGGCCGGCGTCACACCACGGCCGTGCGATCGTCGGCCGTCGCGGCCGGCGTCACACCGTGATCGGGGTGCGAGGGAGGGCCCCGGTCGGGCGCGAGGGAGGCCCAGCTCGGCGCAGGTGATCGCGTCCAGGGCGGCCGCGGTGCCCGGGGAGTGCCCCGGTCCGGGCGTCACAGGGTCGGGGCGGCCGCCGGCGCGTCGCTGGCCAGGGCCGGCGTCGCCGCGGTCGAGATCTCGGCCAGGCGGGCCACGGCCTGCCCGACCTCGTCCTTGAAGCGCGGCAGGAGCGCCTTGGGTACGCCCGCGGCCCGGGCCGGCTTCAAGGACTGGAAGTCGGTCCAGGCGCCGTTGAGCTTGACGCCGAAGTGCAGGTGCGGCCCCGTCGACAGGCCGGTGTTGCCCGAGTAGGCGACGACGGTCTTGGCCGAGACCCGCGACCCGACGTCGAAGCCGGACACGAACTTCGACAGGTGCATGTAGATCGTCACCAGCCCGTTGGCGTGGCGGATGGTCAGCATGTTGCCGGCGCCGCCGTGGGGGCCGCGCTGGGTGATCACGCCGTCGGCGGCGGCCCACACCGGCGTGCCGACCGGGCACGCGAAGTCGGTGCCGAAGTGGCCCTTGACCCGGTGCAGCACCGGGTGCATCCGCTTGGGGTTGAAGCCCGACGACACCCGCGCGAACTTGAGCGGGGTCTTGAGCATGCTCTTCTCGACCGACTGGCCGGTCTCGTCGTAGTAGCGCCCGGGCTTGTCGTCGCCCGCCTGCCAGTAGAACGCGCGGTAGGTGCCGGCGTTCTTGCCGCTGTACTCGGCGGCGAGGATGCGGCGGTAGCGCAAGAACTCCTGGTCCTTGTACTCCTTCTCGACGATCACCTTGAACGTGTCGCCGGCCCGCGTGTCGTTGTAGAAGTCGACGTCGTAGGCGAACACGTCGACGAAGAAGCTGACCAGCGCGCCGTCCTCGCCCGCGGCCTTGACCGAGGCGTAGAGCGAGCTGGTGATGTCGCCGCCGATCTCCTTGGTCTCGATCCGGGTCGCGGCCTCGTCCTTGACGGTGCCGAGCACGCCGTCGGCGTCGCGCACGACCCGGACGGTGACGGTCTTGCTCACCACCAGCTCGAACGACTGCACCACGCCGTGCTCGTCGATCTTGATCGTGTAGGCCTGGCCGTCGCGCAGGCCGCGCAGGTCGAACACCGGGCCGACCGCGCGGATCAGCTCGTCGGCGGCGGCCGCCGACAGGTCGGCGCCCTTGGCGCCGCGCAGGATCTTGCCGAGGCTCTCGCCCTTGGCGACCTTGCCCGCGACCACGCGCGGGCCGGCGGCGAGCTCGGCCGCGACCGGCGCCGGCGGCGCCGGCGGCGCGGTGTCGATCGGCACCGCGCCGATGTTCTGGGCCTTGGCCCGGACGTCGCCGATGCTGGTGCCGTCGCGCCAGACGAACACGTACAGGTTCACCAGCACGAGCACGCCCAGCATGAAGAACAGCCGGATCGTGCCGCGGCTAGCCGGGGGCCGCGCGCCGACCTCGACCAGAGGGGCGCGTGCTGATTTCTTGCGCGAAGACGATCGCCTGTCGACCATGCAGCGGTTCCGTGGACACCCCCAATACCACAGCGCCGGCCCTGGCGGCAAAAACCTCGGGTCATCCCCCCGTGGTACGTCCAGGTCCGCAGGAGGCCCCGTGACCCGAGCGATCCCGGTGGACCGTGAGCAACTGGACCTTTTCGGCGACGCAAGTAAGGTCGCGCCCCCGGGCGTTCGCCCGGTCGGGCCTCCCTCGGCCAGCCCCGTGCCTCCCACGAGCACCATGTCCCGCAAACCTCCCGTCGCGCCTCGCACCGCCCGCTCATCCGGCTCCGACGAGCCCCCTGCCCCTCCCACCGACATCTACGGCGGCGCCAGCGGCGGCGACGGCGACGACGGCTCGCTGGCCGACCTCGCCCGCACCCGCTACCTCAACTACGCGCTGTCGGTCATCACCTCCCGCGCGCTGCCCGATGTCCGCGACGGGTTGAAGCCGGTCCAGCGCCGGATCCTGTACGCGATGCTCCACGACGAGCACCTGCGGCCCGACGCCAAGCACCGCAAGAGCGCCAAGGTGGTCGGCTCGGTGCTCGGGCGCTACCACCCGCACGGCGACACCTCGGTCTACGACGCGATGGTGCGCATGGCCCAGGACTTCACCCTGCGCCTGCCGCTGGTCGACGGCTCCGGCAACTTCGGCTCGCTCGACGGCGACGCCCCGGCCGCCTACCGGTACACCGAGTGCCGCCTGGCGCCCCCGGCGATGGAGCTCCTGCGCGAGCTCGATCAGAAGGTGGTCGCGTTCCGGCCCAACTACGACGGCACCACCACCGAGCCCCAGGTGCTGCCGGCCCGGTTCCCGAACCTGCTCGTCAACGGCTCGACCGGCATCGCGGTCGGCATGGCGACCAACATCCCGCCCCACAACCTGCGCGAGGTGACCTCGGCCCTGGTGGCGCTGATCGACGACCGGTCGCTGACGACGACCAACCTGATGAAGTACGTGCAGGGGCCCGACTTCCCGACCGGCGGCCAGCTCCTCAACACCAAGCCCGAGCTGCGGGCCATCTACGAGGCCGGCCAGGGCGCGATCCGGGTCCGCGGCGAGTACAAGCTCGAGGACAAGAAGCGCGGCGGCCAGGACATCGTCATCACGTCGATCCCGTGGGCGATGACCAAGGCCGATCTGGTCGAGAAGATCGCGGCGGTGATCCTCGAGCGCAAGCTGCCGTACCTGCTCGACGTGCGCGACGAGTCGACCACCGACGTGCGCATCGTCCTCGAGATCAAGCGCGACGCCGATCCGGCGATCGTGATGGCGTACCTGTACAAGCACACGCCGCTGCAGCAGAACTTCAACCTCAACATCACCGCGCTGGTGCCGGCGCCGCGCGCGCCCGAGGCCGGCCCCGACGATCCCGAGCCCCCGGCCCAGCCCCACCGGCTCGGCCTCAAGGAGGTGCTGGTCCACTTCCTCGACTTCCGCGCCGACGTGACCCGGCGCCGGTTCGAGTACGAGCTGGCCGAGCTCCAGCGGCGGATCCACGTCCTCGACGGCTTCGCGACCATCTTCGACGCGCTCGACGAGACCATCCGGATCATCCGCGCGTCCGACGGCAAGGTCGACGCCGCCGGCAAGCTGATGAAGCGGTTCCGGCTCGACGAGCTCCAGGTCGAGGCCATCCTCGAGCTCAAGCTCTACAAGCTGGCCAAGCTCGAGATCAACATCATCCGCGACGAGCTCCGCGACAAGGCCATGGAGGCCAAGAAGATCGAGACGATCCTCAAGAGCCCGACCAAGCTGTGGAGCGTGATCAAGGCCGAGCTCGAGGCGGTGGCCGCCGAGCTCGCCACCAAGCGCAGGACCGCGGTCGGCGGCGGCGCCGAGGAGCTCGAGGTCAGCGAGGACGCGTTCATCGTCGACGAGGACGCCAACGTCGTCGTCACCAAGGACGGCTGGATCAAGCGCGTGCGCGAGCTCAAGGATCCGGCCCAGACCCGCACCCGTGAGGGCGACAGCGTCATGGCGGTGCTGCCGGGCTCGACCAAGGAGAAGGTCATCTTCTTCTCGAGCCGCGGCTCGGCCTACGTCGTCAAGATCAACGACATCGCGGCCTCGGCCGGCTACGGCGACCCCGCCCAGAAGTACTTCAAGTTCGGCGACGGCGAGCGGATCGTCGCGGCGATGTCGCTCGACCCGCGCCTGCCCCTGCCCGAGACCATGCTCGCGGTGACCCGGGGCGGCTACGGCCTGCGGTTCGCGCTCGCGGCCCACGCCGAGGTCACGACCAAGGCCGGCCGCCGCTACGCCCGGCCCGGCGACGGCGACGAGGTGATCGGCGTGATCGGCGTCAAGGACGGCGACGTGGTCGTGGCCGCGACCAGCGCCGGCCACGTCCTGCACTGCAAGGCCGACGAGATCAACAAGCTCGAGGGCCCCGGCCGCGGCGTCACGGTGATCAAGGCCAGCGCCGACGACCGCGTGATCGGGTTCATCGCCGGCGACAAGGCCACGGCGATGGTGATCGAGAACGCCGCCGGCAAGGCCTGGACGCTCCACGCCGATCCGCGCTCGTGCACCGCGCGCGGCGGCAAGGGCCACCAGCTCCAGAAGAAGACGACCTTCACGCGGCCGCCCGTGCCGGTGACCATCCCGAGCCTCGGCTCGACCGCGGAGGGCAAGTAGCCATGGCGTCGGCCAAGAAGTACGGCGCAGATTCGTTCCAGGTCCTGAAGGGCCTCGACCCGGTGCGCAAGCGCCCCGGCATGTACATCGGCGGGACCGGCAAGGACGGCTACCACCACCTGCTCTGGGAGATCGTCGACAACTCGATCGACGAGGCCATCAACGGCCACGCCACCCGGGTCGAGGTCACGCTGCACGCCGACGGCAAGACCATCACGGTCGACGACAACGGCCGCGGCATCCCGATCGAGATCATGCGCGAGGAGAAGAAGCCCGCGCTCGAGGTGGTGTTCAGCAGCCTGCACTCGGGCGCCAAGTTCGAGCGCGGCGAGAGCTACGCGGTGTCGGGCGGCCTGCACGGCGTCGGCTCGGCGGTGGTCAACGCGCTGTCGAGCGAGCTGGTGGTGCAGGTCAAGCTCGGGGGCGAACGCCACGAGCTGCGGTTCGCGCGCGGCGTGGTCGGCGGCAAGCTGAAGAACCTGGGCGGCGCCCGCGGCACCGGCACGCGGGTCACGTTCACCCCCGACGAGGAGGTCTTCGGCCCCAAGCTCTGCTTCGACGCCGCGCTGATCGCCGAGCGGCTCGAGACCAAGAGCTACCTGCACCACGGCCTCGAGATGGTCTTCATCGACGAGACCGCCAAGAACGCCGCCGGCGCCCGCGAGCCGGTCACCCACCGCTTCGTCCACGACAAGGGCATCGCCGAGTGGCTGCCGACCCTGGTCGCGGCCCGCGGCAAGCTGGCGGTGCCCTCGACCGGCGCGGTGTTCTACCTCGAGAAGCGCGACGACGACGCCCAGCTCGGCGTCGAGCTAGCGCTGCAGTGGACCGAGGCCACCGACGACCTGATCAAGAGCCACGTCAACAGCGTGCCGACGCCCGACGGCGGCACCCACGACGCCGGCCTGCGCTCGGCGATCGTCAAGGCGGTCCGCAACTACATCGCGACCCACGGCCTCGATCCCAAGGGCGTGTCGCTGACCGCCGAGGACATCCGCGAGGGCGTCGTCGCGGTGCTGTCGACGTTCGTCCACGACCCGCAGTTCCAGAGCCAGACCAAGAACCGCCTCAACAACCCCGAGGTCGCGGGCCAGGTCGAGGCGCTGGTGCGGCCGGCGCTCGAGAACTACCTCAACGGCAACCCCAACTGGGCCCAGGCGGTCGTGGCGCGCACGATCATCTCGGCGCGGGCGCGCGAGGCGTCGCGGGCGGCCAAGGAGGGCATCAGCCGCAAGACCGCGATCAGCCACCGGCTCAACCTGCCGGGCAAGCTGGCCGACTGCGCCTCGACCGACCCCGAGGAGAGCGAGCTGTTCATCGTCGAGGGCGACTCGGCCGGCGGCTCGGCCAAGCAGGCCCGCGATCGCTCCACCCAGGCGGTCCTGCCGCTGCGCGGCAAGGTGCTCAACACGTTCCAGGCCAACGACGCCAAGATGTCGGGCAACAAGGAGCTGGGCGACATCGTCAGCGCGCTCGGGTGCGGCTTCGGCCCCGACCTCGATCTGGGCAAGCTGCGCTACGGCAAGATCTTCCTCCTGATGGACGCCGACGCCGACGGCCACCACATCGCGACCTTGCTGCTGACGTTCTTCTACCGGCACATGCGCACGC
The DNA here is from genome assembly GCA_016717005.1 of Myxococcales bacterium. Classification (NCBI taxonomy): domain Bacteria; kingdom Pseudomonadati; phylum Myxococcota; class Myxococcia; order Myxococcales; species Myxococcales bacterium. The sequence continues at coordinate 388,195 of JADJUF010000007.1, forward strand.
TGCTCGACGCCGGCCACATCTACCTGGCGCAGCCGCCGCTGTTCCGGATCGACATCGGCAAGCAGACCTACTGGGCGCTCGACGACGTCCACAAGGAGCGGCTGATCAAGCAGCACGCCAAGGCCAACTCGCGGCCGAGCATCACGCGCTTCAAGGGCCTCGGCGAGATGAACCCCGAGACGCTCAAGATGACGACGCTCGATCCCAAGCTGCGCAGCGCGCTGCAGGTGCGGGTCAAGCCCGGCGAGGAGCTGCGCACCGACACGGTCATCGCCGAGCTGATGGGCAAGGACGTGGCCGCGCGCTTCAAGCTGATCACCGAGCACGCTCACGAGATCGACGACCTCGACGTGTGAGCGCGTGGTCGGGTCAGCGGATCCGGGTGATCCAGTAGCCCGGGCGCCGCGCCGCGTGGGCGAGCGCGACGACCACGAGCCGATCGCCGCGCACGACGTAGACCGCGCGGATCGGAATCGGTCGACGGGCTTGGCGCGGGCGACCCCGGCGATCACCGCGCCCGACGCCGGCATCGCCAGCGCGCGGTCGATCGCGCCGAGCGCCAGGCCGACGAACCGTGTCCCGAGCCCCGGCTCCTTGGCGTCGTCGAAGTCGCGATGTCCCTCGAGCTCGGCGACGGCCTCGGCCAGGAACTCGAGCCTCATCCGCCGTCGGCCGTCGCGCGCAGCCGAGCCAGCACGACGTCACCCGGGATCACGTCGGCCTCGCCGGCATCGAGGCGCTCGACCCGGCGCCGGATCTCTGCCTCCCACGCCAGCGCGACGACCTCGTCCGGGACCCGGTCCGTCGTCTCATCCAGGCTCGCGAGCAACGCGTCAGCTAGCGCCGCGCGCTCGCCCGCCGGCAGCTCGAGCAGTTCTTGCAGGAGCGCGGTCGAGACCGACACGGTCGAAGTTTAGCGCGCGCCCCCACCGCCGTCCACGGAGCGATGGTGGCCGTCGTGGTATCACCGCGGCGTGGCGGGCCCCCGCACCTCGGCACGAGCACCGCGCCGCGCGCCGGCGTCGACGCCGCGCGCGCCCACGGTCTTCGTGGGCCGCGAGCGCGAGCAGGCCCAGCTCGAGCGCGGGCTGGCGCAGGTGCCGGTCGCGGTCGTGTGCGGGCTGGCCGGGGTCGGCAAGTCGAGCCTCGCGTACGCGCTCGCCGGCGGCTGGGCCGGGCCGACCGCGCACGTCGCGGTGGGCGCGCCGACGCTGGGCGCGGTGCTCGACGATCTGCGCCGCGCGCTGGGCCCGGCGCCCGAGCTGCTCGGCGACGACGCCCGGGCCGCGGCGCTGGCCGCCGCGCTCGACGCCACCGGCGCGCTCGCGGTGGTCGACGATCTCCACCGGCTGGCGGCCGACGATCAGGCCCGGCTCCTGGCGCTGGTCGGCGAGCGGCTCGAGCGCGGGCGGCTGGTCGCGACGTCGCGCGAGCGCCCGGCCTCGGCCCAGGGCTACGACCGGGTCGAGATCCACCTCGGCGGCCTGCCCGAGCGCGCGGCCCGGGCGCTGTGGGCGGCGCTCGACGAGCTGCGCGGGCCGGCGGGCGGGTTCGCGCGGGCGTTCGCGGCCTCGGGCGGCAACCCGTTCCACCTGCGCCGCAGCCACGCCGGCGATCCGTCGGGGCCCGATCCGCTGGTGGCGGCGATCGCCGCGCTGCCGACCGACGCCGCGCGGCTGCTGGCGGCGATCGCCCTGGCCGGCGCGCCGCTGGGCCCCGACGAGCTGACCGCGATCGCCGGGCGCGATCCCCGCGCGCCGCTGTCGGTCCTGCGCCGGGCGCTGCTGGTCGATCTCGACGGCGACGGCGCGCCGCTCCTGCACGACCTGGTGCGCTCGGCGGCGCGCGCGGCGCTGCCGGCGGCGACCGAGCCCGAGCTGCACGCGCGCCTGGCGACCGCGCTGGCCGCGCGCCGGGATCCCGCGGCGATCGTCGCGACCGTGCGCCACTGGCTGGCGGCGGCCCAGCCCGAGCGCGCGCGGGTGCACCTGGTCGCGACCGGCAAGGTGCTGCTCGACGTCGGCGCCAGCCGCGACGTCGCGACGCTCACCGCCGAGCTCGGCGCCACGCGCGATCGCGACCTGGGCGCGCTGCGGGCCCGGGCGCTGGCGCGGCTGCTCGATGTGGCCGAGGGCGAGAAGGCGCTGCGGGCGGCGCTGGCGGCGCGGCCGCCGTCCGGCTCGGAGCTGGCGGCGCTCGGCACGCTGGCCCTGTGCGCCGGGCGGTTCGAGGACGCGCGCCTGGCGCTGGCCCGGGCGGTCGCCGACACCGAGGCCGGGCCGTCGGTGCGGGCCGCGCTCGCCGGGCTCGACGCCGTGCGCCGGTTCCACACCGAGTCGCTGGCCGCGGCCATGGCCGACCTGGCCACCGCCGCCGAGACCGCGCGCGGCGGCGGGCGCGCGGTCCTGGCCGCGACCGCGACCTACCTGGCGTGGCTCGAGCGCTACGCGGTCGGCGCCGAGCGCAGCGGCACCCCGACGACCGACAACCGCGCGCCGTCGGCCCACGGCTACCGCGCGGCGGCGCTCGGCGCGCTGGCGCTCGGCGGCTACGACATCCGGACCGCGCCCGGCGACAGCGCCCGGGCCCTGGCCGCGCTCGAGACCGCGCTGGCCGCCCACGACGATCCGCTGGCGCGCATCCACACCGACGCGGTGCGCGCGCTGCGGCGCTGGGAGGACGGCGATCGCCTGGGCGCGTCGGCGGCGCTGGTCGAGCTGGCCAACCGCGCCGAGGACACCGGCTACGCCCTCGCGGTGCTGTGGGTGCAGATCTTCGCCGCGCGGATCGCGTTCGTGCTCGGCCAGCGCCGCGCGGCCCGGGCGCTGCTCGAGCGGGTCAGCGAGCGGGCGCGCGCGCTCGGCGCCAGCGCGCTGGTGCGGGCGGCCAGCTACTGCGCCGACGACGATCCGGTCGCGCGCCTCGCGGTCGTGCTCCACAGCCCGCGCGCCGCGCAGTCGCACTCGGTGCGCACCCGGGCGTTCCAGGCCGTGGCCGCGGCCGCGCGCGGCGACGCGATCGAGATCGTCCCCGACGCCCGGCCCGGCTACCACGTCGAGGCCGCGCTCGCGCACCTCGCGCTCGGCCTGGCCGCGCGCCGCGCCGCCGACGGCGCCGGCGACAAGAAGACCAAGAAGGGCGCCGCCGCCTGGGCCAAGGCCCAGGCCACCGCGGCCGACGCGCTGGCCGGCGTCGCCGACGACGATCTGCTGCCGGCGCTGCTCGGCGTGCTCGACGGCGATCCCCGGGGCACGACCGCGCCGATCGTCGTCGACGCCGTCCGCCACGAGGTCATCGCCGGCGCGCGCACGCTGTCCTTGGGCAAGCGCCCCGTCATGCGCAAGCTGCTCTACGCCCTCGCCGCGCGCCCCGGCGAGGTGCTGTCGAAGGACGAGCTGACCCAGGCCGCCTGGGCCCGCCCCTACGACCCGCTCCGCCACGACAACCCGCTGTTCGTGAACCTCTCGCGCCTCCGCGGCCTCGTGAAGCCCACCGGCCTCTCCGTCGAGGCCGACAGCGACCAGGGCGGCTACCGCCTGGTCAGCAAGGACCCCGTCCTCGTGCGCCGGGGGCGGTAGCGGGGCGAGGGTGTGGCGGGGTGCGGGGGTGGCGGCGGCGGGGTGGCGGTGGCGGCGGCGGCCGTGGCGGTGGCGGTGGCGGGTGGCGGATGGCGGTGGCGGTGGCGGACGGCGGGCGGCGGGTGGCGGATGGCGGTGGCGGACGGCAACCGCGTCGGGCTCCGCCGGGAGCCGGAGCCGGAACCGGAGCCGGAAATCGGAGCCGGAATCTGACGAACGGGTGAGGCTCGGCGCCCCGCAGATCGGACGATCGGGTGAGGTTCGGGGCCCGCGCAGATCTGACGATCGGGTGAGGCTCGGAGCCGCGCAGATCTGACGATCGGGTGAGGTTCGGAGCCCAGGTTCGGAGCCCAGGTTCGGAGCCCAGCAGATCTGACGATCGGGGTGAGGCTCCCGAGCCGGCCGGGCTCCGGACCCGGGGTCGGCGGCCCCGACCATCAGCACGAAGGGCGCGCTTATGGATGTGCATCCGTATCCCACCCCGCGAGATCCGCGACATTCCGCCTCGCAGATGATGGCACGGGGCTTGGACCTACCCCCGCGGTTGGCGTAATGTCGCGATCACGAACGGAGTGGGCGGCCGATCGACGAGGTTGCCTCGCGCCCGGTCGACCGTGATCTGTCCTGGAGGAGCTCATGAAGCGTTTCGCCTGCCTTGCCATTCCTTTTGCCTTCGCCGCCTGCGGCGACAACAACACGGTCAACGGACCGGTCGACGCCCCCGTCGCCATCGACGGCCAGACCATCGACGCGCCGCCGCCGATCGACGCGGGCATCGACGCCCCCGCCGTCGTCTATGGCGGGACCGCGACGCTCATCGAGGCCCAGCTCCTCGGCGCGCCGCCCCCCGCCCCGTCGAACACCGTCATCAGCCAGGGCGTCCAGCTCGGCTTCACCATCATCGGCAACGACACCTCCCAGGCGCCTGTCATCGACACCGCACCGGGTACCCCGCTCGGCTGCAAGGTCTGGGAGTACACCCCGGCCCAGCTCGCCACATCGTTCGGCGTCAACGAGGGCACGGCAGAGTTCACGGTGACCCAGACCACCCCGGCGGCGCCGCCCTTGCCGGCCTGCATCTTCGCGCCGGGCGCCGGCTACATCTGCCCCGACCCGACCAGCAGCGGCACCGCGGTCGGTGTGACGCTGACGGGCGTCGGCGCTGGCGCGACCGCCGCGGCGGCCCTGACGTTGCCCGGCGGGCACGCGGCCTCGTTCGTCGCTGACGACGTGGGTCGCTTCGTCAAGTTCAGCGGCACCGGCGTGCTGACGCTCGATTCGCCGACCTCGGCCTTCCCGATCGTCATGGTCAACGCGGGCACGCCGATCATCGGGCTGCCGCTCGGCACGGGCATGAACATCGCGGCGCTGAGCGCCGGCACGTTCACGACCCTCGCGGGCGTCGGGCCCAGCCCCGCGTTCGCGGCGGACCCCGGCCAGCTCGCTGACACCGCTACCGCAACGGCTCACTTCACCACCAACGCGGCGGGTGGAGGAGCTCACCTGGCCAACTTCGATGTGAACTTCCCACTGATCGGCGACGACTTCGACATCAACACCGCGACCGCCGATGTGCTCCGCAACATCCCCACCGACGGCTCGGAATTCCAGGTGGCTTGCACCAACTGTTCAGGCTCGACTGGCGGTCTGATCAACATCGTCACCACTGATGGTTCGATCACTGGCCTGTCCCCGTTCTCCTTCCCCGCGCCCGTCACCAAGCGCGTGCAGGTCCGCTGCGCAGCGCTCAACCCCGCGCCGCCCGCAGTGCCCGGCCCGCTCGTCGTGCCCGCAAGCATCTCGGCATACCTGATGAACAGCGGCGCGACCCGCATCCAGGCGACGTTCATCCGCGCGAGCTTCGGCCAGACCGTCCCGTCTAACTCGGCGATGACTGCGATCGCCGGTCACGCGTTTGTGGCCTTCACGACGCCCTGACACGTGCGTTCGCATAAGTTCTAGAGTAGCGAAGCCGGCCGCGAGGCCGGCTTCGCCGCTTTCGGCAACACGGCCGCGGTGGCGGCTGCGTCGCCCGACCTATCCTGCCTCGACCAGATCCGCAGTCGGCAATGGGTGCGGATCTTCTGCGACGGCAGAAAGCTGATCGATTCCGGCAACTTGGTTTCGGACGGGCTGTCCGGATCGATCGTGGGCGGGTAGCGTCGCCGGCCTGATGTCGAAGACCAACGCCGCGCGGATCGCCAACGACAGCCCCTTCTGCGAAGCTCGGCGGAGCATGAAGAAGCTGGAAGACGACCTGCTGAGCCCGGAGGCGATGCACGCGTCGCTGAGCGAGATCGAACGGATGATGCGAACGCAGGGGCGGGAGATGATGCGCGCGATGATGCAGGCGCACTTCGACGGGCGCTCGGAGCGCGAGTTGCCGGTCGCGGTGCGGGGCGAGGATGGGATCGCCCGTGAGGCGGCGCGACGGGGGCGGCGCACCGTGATGACCGAGTTCGGCGAGGTCGAGCTCGAGCGCAACCTGTACCAGGCGCCCGGCGTGACCGGGCGCGCGCCGCTCGACGCCGCGATGGACCTGCCGGCGGACAAGTACTGCACGAGGTGCGCCGGGTGGTCGCCGAGGAGAGCGCGCGGTCGTCGTTCGACGAGGTGGTGGCGGCGATCCAGAAGTACAGCGGCGCCAAGGTGCCGAAGCGACAGACCGAGGAGCTGGCGGTCCGCGCGGCGCGCGACTTCGACGAGTTCTACCAAACTCGGCTGTGCGCGCCCGAGGACACCGACCACCTGCTGGTCCTGAGCTTCGACGGGAAGGGCATCGCGATGCGCCACGACAGCCTGCGGGCGGCGACCCGCCAGGCCGCCGAGGCGACGCCGCGGCGCCTGCACACGCGCCTCACCAAGGGCGAGAAGCCGAACCGCAAGCGGATGGCCGAGGTCGCGGCGGTGTACACGATCGCGCCGTGGCCACGCGTGGTCGCCGACGTGCTGCACGGCGCGCACGCGAAGCGCACCGACCGGCCGCGCCCGATCCACAAGCGGGTGTGGGCCAGCGTCGAGCACGGCGCGCAGCAGGTGATCGACGACGCCTTCGCCGAGGCGCGCCGCCGCGATCCCGAGCAGCGCCGCCGCTGGGTCGTGCTCGTCGACGGCAGCCTCGATCAGCTGCGGCGCATCAAGCGCGCGGCGCGCGCGGCCGGCGTCGCGATCACCATCGTGCTCGATCTGGTCCACGTCCTCGAGTACCTGTGGCGCGCCGCCCACGCCTTCCATCCTGGCGACCACGCCGACGATCAGGTCGCGGCCGAGCGCTGGGTCGAGTGCCGCCTGCTCGCCCTGCTCGCCGGCCGCAGCGGCGGCGAGATCGCCAAGAGCCTGCGCCTGATGCTCACGACCCACACCCTCGACGCCAAGGCGACGCGCGCCGTCGAGCGCGCCGCCAGCTACCTCGTCAGGCACACGCGCCTCCTCCACTACGACCGCGCGATCGACGCCGGGCTGCCGATCGCCACCGGCGTGATCGAGGGCGCGTGCCGCCACCTCGTCCAGGATCGCATGGGCCGCACCGGCGCGCGGTGGTCGCTGGCCGGCGCCGAGGCCGTCCTGCGCCTGCGCGCGCTGCGCGCCAGTGGCGACTTCGACGACTACTGGCACTTTCACCTCGCGAAGGAGCACGAGCGCAACCACCAGTCACGCTATGCCGACGGCGACGTCCCCTCGACGCTGCCCCCGCTGCCGCCGCGCCGCCCCCACCTCTCCCTCGTCAAGTGATCGGAATTGTTCCCGTCGACGACCGCTCCAGAAGAGCCGCACCCGTCGGCAATGTCGGCGCTGTCCGAAGCAGGTGAGGATCGGCCGCGGCCGTTTGGCCTTGATCCGCGCGGTCGGGACGGGTGTGGCTCTCATGCTGATCAAGCGGCCACCCGGACGGACTTCCGCAGCGGCAGCGGGTGTGGCTCTCATGCTGATCAAGCGGCCACCCGGACGGACTTCCGCAGCGGCAGCATCGTGAGGACCATCGCGTCGGCCCAGCGGTCGCTGACGGCGAGCGCGCGGAGCTGAAGGACGTGCCGGCCCGTCGGCTCCTTCCACCGCGAGCCGGCCCGCTTCATGCGGACCTGGACGAGGGTCTTGCAGGTGGCCTCGACGTTGCCGCTGCCGATCGGCAGGCCCGCGGCGCGGGCGGCGGCGTAGTTCATGCGGCTGTGGTGGTGCGCGAGGTACGTGATCGCTTCGTGGACTGGGCGACCGTCGCCGACCTGGACGTGGGCTCGGTCGGCGGCGCGCAGCTCGCCGAGGATGTCGATCGCGGCGTGCTCGACGTTGAGCAAGCGCATGCGCCAATGCGCCAGCCGCGCCTGCGCGTCGCCGGCGAGCAGCGCGGCGGCCGGGGCGAGCTTCTCGACGACGTGCCAGAAGTCGACGAGTTGCGTCACGCCACGATCGACGCGCCCGCCGACCTCGGTCGCGATCTGGTCGACGATGTCGTGCGCGCCGTCGCTGAGCAAGGCCACCTTCAGGCGTGGTCACTTGATCAGGAGTTCGTCGACATCGAGCCCGCCCAGCAACCCGGCATGGGCCGCCCGCTCGACCTCGTCCGTCGCGGCCGCCACGCGCTGCTCGACCCGCCCGTAGTCGATCGCCTTGCCACCGGCGCCGCGGCGGCCCTCAGCCACGACCAGGGTGACCAGCGCACCGCGGTGCTCAACGCCTTGAACTCATCCGGCACTTCGATCACCATGCGCACGGGGCATCCTTCCGTCGAGAGAGCCTAAGCAACCCCTCGATGGCACGGGCTCTGCCCCAACTTCAAGCGGCCCGCGGATCAAGCCGCGGTCCGGATCTCTCCGCCCTGCTCAGGATGAGATCCACACCCGTCGGGACCGGCGCATGGATGGTGCCGGGGCCGCAGGGAGCGTTACCGAACACCGAGCGCCGAGACCCCGCTGGGTACAAGCAACTTGAGCGCGCCCGCCGGTGGCGTGAAGATGCCGGACGCGTTCATCAGACGGAAGGCGCCACATCCGCCTCCCCCCCCGCCGTACGCCGGGGCCGCACCCGTCGCAGACGATCCTCCGCTGCCAAAGCCCTCGTAGCCTCCACTGCCGCTGGTCAGGCAACCAGTGCACATCACGGAGGGGGCGGCGGTAGATCCAGTGATCGGTCCCTCGATCCCGATCGCACCAACCGAACTTGCTCCGTTCGCGGCAGCACCGCTTCCACCTCGACCCGCGACAACAGCACCGCTCGTCAGTGAGAGCACGGGAGTCTGCACAAGGACCGCACCGCCACCACCGCCACCCGTTGTGAGGTACCCGAGGAAATCGAGCACGCCCCCCCCTGCACCACTCACATTCACGACCCCGGCCGCGCCGATCGCCACGCGGGTCCGCGACGCCAGCTGAATGCCCCCGCCACCTGCGCCAACAGTGCCGTCGTTGTAGCCCCGTCGCAACCGCCACTGGTGGCACAAAGGATGCGCCACGCGATCCCCGAGCGTCCCGCCGGACCCCATCCCTCCTGAGCTCCAGCCACCACCACCACTCGCCCCGCCGGTGCCAAAGGAGCCGCTGCACATCGAGAGCCCATTGCGCCCTCCGGGCCCGGCATGTCCCGCAAAGTTCAGGCTCTCGCCCGAGCCATCCAGCGTCCCGCCGATGTACACGTCGAAGTGCGACGCGACCGCGAGCGCGCGGGCCCCGTACACCTCGAGCACGCGGCCCGGCCGGACGGTGAAGGTCCGCACCTTGAGCACGAGGATGTCGGGCGCGTTGACCTGGGTGATGACCGTCGCGGGCACGCGGATCACAACGCCGTCGGGATCCGTGATCGACGCCTCGCCGTTCGTCGCGTCGTAGGTGCTGGTGTCGAGCACGACCTTGCCGGCCGGGGCGCTGGCGCTGCGGGGCAGGATCAGGTCGATGCCGGTCGGGCTGACCGCGACGGTGTCCATGGCGGCGTTGAGGCCGTTGGCGGCATCGACGTCGTTGCAGCGCGCGCCGCTGCCGTGGCAACCGAGTGGGCACATGTAGCCGTTCATGGTGATCGTCGTCGACGTGCCGGTGGCGCTGCCGTTGGGCACGACGTGCGAGACGAAGTTTCCGGTGGCGTCGCACTGAGAAAAGAGGCCCACCGCGCACGTGGCGCTCGACGGCACGCAGGCGTAGTGCGTGAACGTCGCCGTCACGGTCCGCGGGGCGCTGAGGCTGGCCAGGGTGCACGGGGTCGACGTGCAGTCGCCCGTGACCGACACCAGTCCGTCGAGCGTCGTCGCCGGGGTCGCGGTCACGGTCAGGTTCGAGCCGGCGTCGAAGAAGCGGGTGCAGGTGTTGGTCGAGCAGGTGAAGCCGCCGGGGTTGGCGGCGATGGTGCCCATGCCACCGCTGGTGCTCGCCACCGTCAGCGTCAGCCGGTGCTGCAGGGTGAACGTCGACGTGACCGTCTTGTTCGCGGTCATCGTAAAGGAGCAGCCGCCGGTGCCGGTGCAGTCGCCGCTCCAGCCGCCGAAGATGATCTGCGAGCCCGCGGCCGTGGTGCCGGCGGTCTGGGTCAGCGTCACGCTGGTGCCGTCGAAGACCGCCACCGAGCACGTGCCGGCGCCGCCGGTGGCGCAGTTGATGCCGCTGCCGGTGACCGTGCCGGTGCCGGTGCCAGCGACCGAGACCGCGAGGGTGAACGAGCGCCGGAACTCGACCGTGACGGTCCGGGCCACGGTCATCGCCACCGTGCAGGTCCGCTGGCCCGCGGCGCACGCGCCGCCGGTCCCGGCCCAGCTGAACACCTCCCAGCCCGGGTCGGGCTCGGCGGTGAGCTGCACGCTGGTCCCGGCCGCGTACGGCTCGCTGCAGTCGGCGCCGCAGTTGATGCCGGCCGGCGCCGAGGTCACCGTGCCCGAGCCGGTGGTCGCGACGGTCAGCGTGAACAGCTGCCGGAAGGTCGCGCTGACCGCGGTCATGGCAGCCGCGATCGGCAGCGAGCACACGGTCGACGGTCCCGACGACGCGCACGCGCCGCCCCAGGTCTCGAACTGCCAGCTCGGATCGCCGGTCGCGGTCAGGGTCACCGGCGTGGTCGCGAACGAGCTGGCGCACGTCGCGCCGCACATCAGGCCGGCCGGCGTCGACGTGACCGTGCCGTTGCCGGTCCGAGTGATCGTCACGCTGCCGGTGCCGACGCCGGTGGCGCCCACCGCCTGGGCCGCACCGCTGGCCGTGTCGCGCACGGTGATGGTCGCCGGCTGGGTGCCGATCGCCGCCGGGTTGAAGCGCACCTGGACGTCGCAAGATGCACCCGCGTTGAGGCGGTTGCCGTCGCAGCCGTCGAGCGGCAGCGTGTAGCTGGGGTTGCCGCCGCCGGTCACCGCCACCGCCAGCAGGCCAGTCTGGGCGCCGCCACCGTTGCGGATGCGGATGGTCTGCGTCGCCGATGTGGCGCCGCTGCCGAGCGCGCGCATGCCGAAATCCAGCGGCCCGCCGCCGGTCGGCAGCTCGACCATCAGATCGCCGGGCGACAGCGCGTCGCCGGCGAGCGTGATCGAGTGCATGCCGCCGGGGTTGGCGGTCGCGGTCACCGTCGCCATGCGCATCGCGCCCGCGGCGCCGGGCGTGAACCGGACGTCGATCGTGCACGTCCCCTGCTGACCGAGCGTGGCGCCCTGGCAGTCGCCGCTCGCGGCCGCCACGATCACGAACTCCGCTTGCGCCGCGCCGCTCTTGGTCACCGCCAGCGGTCCGGTCGACTGCTCGCCGTCGTTGCGGATCGTGAACGTGTGCACGGTCGAGCTCTGCCCGACCACCACGCCGCCGAAGCTCTCGCTCGAGGTCAGCGAGGTCAGCTGCGCCGTCGTGAGCGCGTTGCCGGTCAGCGGCACCGCGACCGAGTCGCCTGGGGTCGCGCCGATCACCAGCGACGCTGACGCCGACCGATCCGCCGTCGGGCGGTAGCGAACCTGGGCCGTGCACGAGGCACCGCCCGCCAACGTCCGCGTCGCGCAGTCGCTGCTGTCGCCGGTCGGCACGATCTCGAACTCACCGACGTCGGCCCCGGTCAGGGTGAGCCCAACCTCACCGGTGATCTCATCGCCGGCGTTCCGGACGCTGACCTGGAACATCGCCGACACCCCGCCGATGACCACGCCGCCAAAATCGTGGAGGTCCTGCGGCGCCTCGAGCCGCGCCGGTCCCGGCGGCCCATCGATCACCGGCGCGTCGACGGCGGCGTCGACCTCGTCCACGTCCGCAGGCTTCGCAAACTGGCAGGCCGAGGCCGCGATCACAACGCTGCACGTCAGCACGCAAAGTCGCGTCATAGGTCCATCCTATTACAGGACTAGGATCCAGAGCGCGAGGTTTCGTCGCAGAATTCGTCCGAAGGCACCAGACGGTGCCCAACCAGGCAGCTGTCACCGAACGTCGAGCGCCGAGACCCCGCTGGGTACAAGCAACTTGAGCGCGCCCGCCGGTGGCGTGAAGATGCCGGACGCGTTCATCAGACGGAAGGCGCCACATCCGCCTCCCCCCCCGCCGTACGCCGGGGCCGCACCCGTCGCAGACGATCCTCCGCTGCCAAAGCCCTCGTAGCCTCCACTGCCGCTGGTCAGGCAACCAGTGCACATCACGGAGGGGCGGCGGTAGATCCAGTGATCGGTCCCTCGATCCCGATCGCACCAACCGAACTTGCTCCGTTCGCGGCAGCACCGCTTCCACCTCGACCCGCGACAACAGCACCGCTCGTCAGTGAGAGCACGGGTCTGCACAAGGACCGCACCGCCACCACCGCCACCCGTTGTGAGGTACCCGAGGAAATCGAGCACGCCCCCCCCTGCACCACTCACATTCACGACCCCGGCCGCGCCGATCGCCACGCGGGTCCGCGACGCCAGCTGAATGCCCCCGCCACCTGCGCCAACAGTGCCGTCGTTGTAGCCCCCGTCGCAACCGCCACTGAGCGGCACAAAGGATGCGCCACGCGATCCCCCGAGCGTCCCGCCGGACCCCATCCCTCCTGAGCTCCAGCCACCACCACCACTCGCCCCGCCGGTGCCAAAGGAGCCGCTGCACATCGAGAGCCCATTGCGCCCTCCGGGCCCGGCATGTCCCGCAAAGTTCAGGCTCTCGCCCGAGCCATCCAGCGTCCCGCCGATGTACACGTCGAAGTGCGACGCGACCGCGAGCGCCCGCGCGCCGTACACCTCGAGCACACGGCCCGGGCGCACGGTAAACGACCGCACCTTCAGGACCAGGATATCGGGCGCGTTCGTCTGCGTGATGATCGTCGCCGGCACGCGGATCACGACGCCGTCGGGATCGGTGATCGACGCCTCGCCGTTGGTCGCGTCGTAGGTGCTGGTGTTGAGCACGACCTTGCCGGCCGGCGCGCTCGCGCTTCGCGGCAAGATCAGGTCAATGCCGGCAGGGCTGACGGCGACCGTGTCCATGGCGGCGTTGAGGCCGTTGGCGGCGTCGACGTCGTTGCAGCGCGTGCCACTCGCGTGGCAGCCGAGCGGGCAGCTGTAGTTGTTCATGGTGATCGTCGTCGAGGTGCCGGTGGCGCTGCCGTTGGGCACGACGTGCGAGACGAAGCTCCCGGTGGCGTCGCACTGCGAGAACTGACCGAGGCTGCACGTCGCGCTCGACGGCACGCACGCGAAGTGTGTGAACGTCGTCGTCACGGTCCGCGGGGCGCTGAGGCTGGCCAGCGTGCAGGGCGTCGCGCTGCAATCGCCGACGACCGACTGGACCCCGTCGAGCATGGTCGCGCCGACGGCGGTTACCGTGTAGGTCACGCCAGCGTCGACGAACGGGGTGCACGTCACCGTGGTCAAGGTCGCGCTGGTCGTGCAGGTGAGGCCGCCGGGGTTGACCGTGATCGTACCCATGCCGGTGCCCGAGCGCGTGGCGTTGAGGGTCAGCCGGTGCTGCAGCGTGAACGTCGAGGTCACGGTCTTGTTCGCGGTCATCGTGAACGTGCAGCCCCCCGTGCCGGTACAGGCGCCGGCCCATCCGCCGAACACGTGCTGCGAGCCAGTCCCGGCGGTGCCGGGCGCCTGGCTCAGCGTCGCGCTGGCGCCCTGGAACAACACGACCGAGCAGGTGCCGGTGGCGCCGCTGCCGCAGTTGATGCCACTGCCAGTGACCGTGCCGGTGCCGGTACCGCTGACCGTCACCGCCAGCGTGAACTGCTGGCGGAACTCGACCGTCACGTTGCGGGCGAGCGTCATCGGGAACGTGCACGTCCGTTGGCCGGCCGCGCACACCGTGCCGGTGCCCGTCCAGCTGAACACCTCGTACCCGGACCCCGGCTCGGCGGTGAGCGTCACCGAGGTGCCGACCACGTACGCCTCGCTGCAGTCCGCGCCGCAGCTGATGCCGGCGGGCGCCGAGCTCACGGTGCCGGCGCCGGTGGTGGCGACGGTCAGCGTGAAGAGCTGGCGGAAGGTCGCGCCGACCGAGGTCGAGGCCGCGGTCAGCGGTAGCGCGCACGTCGTCGCGGCGCCGGCGGCGGCGCAGGCGCCGGTCCAGGTCTCGAACACCCAGCCCGGGTCGGCGGTGGCGGACAGCGAGACCGGCGTGGTCGCGAACGCCGCGGTCTGGGCGCCGCAGCTGGTGCCGCACGACAGGCCGGCCGGCGTCGAGGTGACGGTGCCGCTGCCGGTCTTGGTCACGGTGACGCTGCCGCTGCCGGCGCCGATGACGTTGACGCCGCGGGCGGTGCCGCTGCCGGTGTCGCGCACCGTGACGATCGCGGCCAGCGCGCCGACCGCCGCCGGCGTGAGCCGTGCGGTGATCGTGCAGGAGGCGCCGGCCGCCAGCGTGGTGCCGATGCAGCCGTCGGTGACCGTGGTGAAGCTGGCCGCGCCGGCGCCGGTGCCCGTCACCGCGAGGACGCCGGTGGTGCTGCCGCCGCTGTTGCGGATCGTGATGGCCTGGGTCGGCGACGCGGTGCCGAACGTCACCGTGCCGAAGTCGAGCGTGCCGCTGGCCGGCGTCACCACCGCCAGGTCGCCGGCGGTCGGCTGGAAGGTGGCGGTCACGGTCCGCGCCGCGTCCATCGTCAGCGAGCACGGCGACGCCGCGCAGTCACCGCTGACGCTCTGGAGCACGTCGGCGCTGGTGGCCGGCGCCGCGGTCACGGTCAAGGTCGTGCCGGCGGGGTAGTACTGGGGGCAGCTGCCGCTGGTGCACACGAACCCGCCGGGATCGGCCGTGAGCGAGCCGGCCGCGCCGCCGATGCTCTGGACCACCTGGGTCAGCTGGTACTCGCGCGTGAACGTCGACGTGACGCTCCGCGCCGCGGTCATCGTGAAGGTGCAGGTCGTGGCCGTGCCGGCGCAGTCGCCGCCCCAGCCGGCGAACACGTTGCGCTGGCCGGTCGCGGGCGCGCCGATGGTCGCGGTCAGCGTGACGCTGGCGCCGTCGAAGACGCTGACGGCGCAGGTGCCCGCGCCGCCGCTGGCGCAGCTGATCCCGCTGCCGGCGACGGACCCGGTGCCGTTGCCGGTGACCGAGACGCCCAGCGGCCGCAGCAGCCGGAACTCGACGGTCGCCGCCCGCGCCTGGCTCATCGCCACGGTGCAGGTGCGCTGGTACGCGGTGCAGGTCGCGCCGGTGCCGGTCCACGCGAACACCTCGTACCCGGGCCCGGGCTCGGCGGTGAGCGTCACCGACGTGCCGACCACGTACGCCTCGCTGCAGTCGGCGCCGCAGGTGATGCCGGTCGGCGCCGAGGTCACGGTGCCCGAGCCGGACACCGTCACCGTCAGCGTGAAGAGCTGCCGGAACGTCGCCGTGACCGCGGTCGACGCGGACGTCAGGGCCAGCGCGCAGGTCGGCGCGCTCCCGGCCGACGCGCACGCGCCGCCCCAGCTGTCGAACACCCAGCCGGGGTCGGCGGTCGCGGTCAGGGTCACCGGCGGCGCCGAGAACGACGCGGTGCAGGTCGTGCCGCACGACAGGCCCGCCGGCGCCGAGGTGACCGAGCCGTTGCCGGTCCGGCTCACGGTGACGCGGCCGGTGCCGACGCCGGTGACGGTCACGCCCTGGGCCGCGCCGCTGACCGTGTCGCGCACGGTCGTCGTCGCCGCCAGGCTGCCGACGGTGGTCGGGTTGAAGCGCACGGTCACGTCGCAGGTCGCGCCGGCCGCGAGCATCAGCCCGGCGCAGCCGTCGAGCACGGTCGTGAAGCTCGCGCTGCCGCCGCCGGTGACCGTCACGCCCAGCGCGCCGGTGGCGCTGCCGCCGCTGTTGCGGATGCGGATCGTCTGCGTCGGCGACGACGGGCCGCTGCCGACCTCGCGCGCGCCGAAGTCGAGGGTGCCGCCGCCGAGCGGCACGGCCACCTCGAGGCTGCCCGGCGCGGGCAGGAACGCCGCCGTGACCGCCTTGGGCGCGTCGACGCCGAGCGTGCACGGCGACGCGGTGCAGTCGCCGGTCACGCCCTGGAGCACGTCGAGGCCGGTGGCCGGCGTGGCGGTCACCGTCAGGAGCGTGCCCTGATCGAAGAACCGCTGGCAGCTGCCGGCGCCGCAGGTGAACGCGCCCGGGTTCGCGGTCAGCGCGCCCATCGCGCCACCGATGCTGTTGATCGCGAGCGTCAACCGGTGCTGGCGCGTGAACGTGGCCGCGATCGAGCGCGCGGCGCTGACGGTCAGCGTGCACGACGCGCCGGTGCCGGCCGAGGCGCAGTCGCCGCCCCAGCCGTTGAACAGGTTCTGCGAGCCGCTGGCCGCGCTCGCCGCGGCCTGGGTGAGCGTGATGCTGGCGCCGCTGATCACCTGGATCGCGCAGGTGCCGACGCTGCCGCTGGCGCAGCTCAGGCCGCCGCCGGTGACCGTGCCGGCGCCGCTGCCGCCGACGGTGACCGCGACGGTGTAGAGCGGTCGGAACTCGATCGCGACGGCCCGGGCCTGGGTCATCGCGACGGTGCAGGCCCGCTGGGCCGGCGCGCACGCGGCGCCGGTCCAGCTCGCCACCTCCCAGCCCGGATCGGGCTCGGCGGTCAGCACCACCGACGTACCGACCACGTAGCTCTCGACGCAGTCGGCGCCGCAGGTGATGCCGACCGGCGCCGAGGTCACGCCGCCGCTGCCGGTCCGCATCACGGTCAGCGTGTACAGCGGCCGGAACGTCGCCCCGACGTTGGTCGTCGCCGAGCCGAGCGGCAGCGCGCACGTGGTCGCGGTGCCGGCGGCGGCGCACGCCCCGCTCCAGGCGTCGAACACCCAGCCGGGATCCGGGGCCGCGGACAGGACCAGCGGCGTGGTCGCGAACGACGCCGTGCAGGTGGCGCCGCACGCCAGGCCGGCCGGCGTCGAGGTGACCGTGCCGCTGCCCGTCCGGGTGACGACCACCGTGCCGGTGCCGGTGCCGCCGACGTTCACGCCGCGGGCCGCGCCGCTGACGCTGTCGCGCACCGTGATCACCGCGGCCAGGGCCCCGACCGCGGTCGGGTTGAAGCGCACGGCGACGTCGCAGGTCAGGCCCGCGCCCAGGGCGACGCCGCCGCAGGTGTCGCTCGGCGCGGTGAAGCTCGACGCGCCGCCACCGCTGATCGACACCGCCAGCGCGCCGGTCGCGCTGCCGCCGCTGTTGCGGATGCGCACGGTCTGGGTCGCCGAGGCCGCGCCGCTCGCGACGTCGCGCGCGCCGAAGTCGAGGCTGCCGCTGGCCGGCAGCGCGACCTCCAGATCGCCGGGCGCCGGCAGGAACGACGCGGTCACGGTCCTGGGCCCGTCGAGGTTGGCCAGCGTGCACGGCGTCGCCGAGCAGTCGCCCGCGACCGACTGCAGCACGTCGAGGCCGGTCGCCGGCGTCGCGCTGATCGTCACCGTGGTGCCGGCGTCGAAGAACCGCTGGCAGGTGCCGCTGGTGCACAGCACGCCGCCGGGGTTGGCCAGGATCGTGCCCTGCGCGCCGCCGACGCTGTTGATCGTCAGGGTCAGCCGGTGCTGCAGCGTGAACGTGGCCGCGACCGATCGCGCCGCGGTCATCGTGAACGTGCACGCGGTCGCGGTGCCGGCGCTCGCGCAGTCACCGCCCCAGCCACCGAACACCTGCTGCGAGCCGCTCGCGGCCGAGCCGAGCACGCGGTTGAGCGTGACGCTGGTGCCGTCGATGACCGGGATCGTGCACACGCCGGTGCCCGGGCTCGCGCACGCGATCCCGCCGCCGGTCACCGAGCCGGCGCCCGAGCCGCTGGTCGTCACGGTCAGCGTGTACAGCGGCCGGAACTCGACCGCGACCGTGCGCGCCTGGGTCATCGACGTGGCGCAGGTCCGCTGGCCCGCGCTGCACGCGACCCCGGCGCCGGTCCAGCTCGCCACCTCCCAGCCCGGGGCCGGCTCGGCGGTGAGCACGACGTTGGTGCCGATCGCGAACGGCTCGGCGCAGTCGGTGCCGGCGGCGCCACAGCTGACGCCGAACGGGCTCGAGATCACGCCGCCCATGCCGGCGGTGGTCACGGTCAGCGTGAACAGCTGCCGGAACGTCGCGCTGACCGACGTCATCGCCAGCGCGATCGGCAGCGCGCAGACGCTCGCGGTGCCGGCCGACGCGCACGCCCCGCCCCAGCGCTCGAACTGCCAGCTCGGATCGGCGGTCGCGGTCAGGGTCACGGGCGTGGTCGCGAACGACGCCGCCTGGGTCGCGCAGCCCGCGCCGCACATGAGCCCGGTCGGCGCCGACGCGATGACGCCGCCGCCGGTCTTGGTGACCGTGACCGTGCCGGTGCCGACGCCGGTGAGGTTGACGGCCTGGGTCGCGCCGCTGGCGTTGTCGCGGATCGTGACCGTGGCCGGCTGCGCGCCGATCGCCGCCGGGTTGAAGCGCACCTGGATGTCGCAGGCCGCGCCCGCGCCGAGCGGGTTGCCGTTGCAGCCGTCGAGGGCCGCGACGTAGCTGGCGTTGCCGCCGCCGGTGATGGCCACGACCAGCGCGCCGGTCGCGACGCCGCCCTGGTTGCGGACGCGGACGGTCTGGGTGGTCGAGGTCGTCCCCGTGCCCAGGTCGCGCGCGCCGAAATCGAGGGTGCCCCCGCCGGTCGGCTGCTCGATCGTCAGATCGCCGGGCGTCAGGGCGTCGCCGCTGAGCGCGATCGTGTGGGCGCCGCCGGGGGTGCCCGTGACCACGACCGTGGCCATGCGCTGGGCCGCGGGCGCCATCGGCGCGAACCGCACCTCGACGTCGCACGTGCCCTGCTGGCCCAGGGTCGCGCCCTGGCAGTCGCTGCCGGGCACCGGCACGATCACGAACTCGGCCTGGTGGGTGCCGCTCTTGCTGACGCCGAGCACGCCGCTCGGCTGCTCGCCGTCGTTCTGGATGATGAAGCGGTGCACCGGCGAGCTGGTGCCGACGACGACGCCGCCGAAGCTGTCGGTCGCGGTCAGCGAGGTCAGCCGGGCCGCGGTCAGCGCGTCGCCGGTCACCGGGATCGCCACCGAGCCACCGGGCTCGGCGCCCACGATCAGCGACGCGCCCGACGGCTGGTCGGCGGTCGGGCGATAGCGCACCTGGGCCCGGCAGGACCCGCCGCCGGTCAGCGTCATGCCGGCGCAGTCGTTCGAGTCGCCGGTCGGCACGACCTCGAACTCCCCCGGCGCCGCCCCGGCCAGCGTCAGGGTGATCGCCCCGGTCGCCAGCTCCCCGCTGTTGCGGACCGTCACCTGGAAGACCGCCGAGCTGCCGCCGAGCACGACGGCGCCGAAGTCGTGGAGGTCCTGCGTCGCCTCGAGCCGGGCCTCGGTCGGCATGGCGTCGACGATGGGCGCGTCGAGCTGGGCGTCGGTCGGCAGGACATCGGGCGGCTGCGGGAACTGGCAGGCCGACGCCGCGAGCGTCGCGGCCAGGAGCGGGTGCCACCAGGTCGATCGCGGTGCGGACCTGAGGCCGGGACGGCGGGCGTGGAGCGAGGTCATGCCCAGGTATCGACCGGTCGGCGCCGCGGTTGCGTGCGCGCGCGATCTCCGCGCCGCGACTGGCCGCGAGGCCTCGCCCCGCCCGGCCCGTCCGCTCAGCGGATGTCGGGGATGCCGTCGCCGTTGGTGTCGCCGGGGATGCCGACCGGCGCGCTCGTGCCGCCCCCGCTCCCGCTGCCGCTCCCGCGCGCGGTCCCCGCGCTGCCGCTGCCGGCCGTGCCGCCGCCGGGTGGCCTGGCGATGACCGCGGCGCTGCCGGTGCCAGGCCCAGGCGTCGCGCTGCCGGCCCGTGCCGTCGCGCTGCCGGCGCCGGGCGCGGCGCTGCCGCGGCTCGAGCCACCGCCGGTGCGGCGTCCGGACGAGCCGCGGCCGCTGCCGGCGCGGGGGGGCTCGGGATCGGTCGCGGCGACCGGCGCGGGCGCGGCGTCCACGTCCGCGGCGGCGGTCACCGTCGCGTCGCCGTCGACGCCGGCGTCGGGCGGGACCGCGAGCGGCGCGACCAGCGGCTCACCGGCGGGCGGCGCGACCGCGGGCGCCGCAGCGGGCGACGGCGCGCCGCTGCCGCTGCGGGCGACGACCAGCACGATCGCGACCGCGGTCGCGGCGATCGCCGTCGCCAGCACCGCGATCGAGCGCCGGTGGCGCACGGTGAAGCTGCCGGGCGACGCCGCCGCCGGCACGCGCACCGAGGTCGCGCGCGACAGCGTCGTGGCGTTCATCAGCGCGTCGATCGCCTCGCCCCGCGGCAGCGCCGGCGTCCCGCTCCGGACCCGCCCGACCGACGCGGCGATGGCGGCGGCCCCGGGTGAGCCGAACGGCGCCAGCGCGGTCGCGAGCGTCGCGACGTCGGCGATCCGTCTCGCCGGATCCTTCTCGAGGCAGCGCATCACCACCGCCGCGAACCCGCGCGGCACCGGCGCCGTCAGCGGCGGCACCGGCTCGGTCGCGACCAGCATCGCCAGCTCGGTGATGGTCTGGGCGTCGTAGGGGCGCCGGCCGCTGACCAGCTCGTAGAGCACCACGCCCAGCGACCACAGGTCGGCGCGCGCGTCGACGTCGCGGGCGCTGCGGAGCTGCTCGGGCGACATGTAGCCCGG
The DNA here is from genome assembly GCA_016717005.1 of Myxococcales bacterium. Lineage (NCBI taxonomy): Bacteria > Pseudomonadati > Myxococcota > Myxococcia > Myxococcales > Myxococcales bacterium. The sequence continues at coordinate 408,741 of JADJUF010000007.1, forward strand.
CGAGCCCATGACCGCGGCCGACTCGGTGATCGCGGCGTCGAGGCGCCCGATCGCCTTGGCGATGCCGAAGTCCATCACCTTCACCAGCGGCGTGCCGTCGGGGCGCCGGGTCAGGAACAGGTTCGCGGGCTTGAGATCGCGGTGGACCAGGCCGGCGGCGTGGGCCTCGGCCAGGCCGACGCAGGCCTGCAGCAGGTAGTCGACCGCGGTCACCACCGGCAGCGGCCCGCCGCGCCCGAGCGCGGTCGCGAGGTCGTGGCCCTCGAGGTACTCCATCACGATGTACGGCAGGCCGTCGTCGAGCGTGCCGACGTCGACGACCCGGCCGACGTGTTCGCCGCGCAGCCGACACGCCGACCGGGCCTCGCGCAGGAAGCGCTCGACCAGCTCGCTGTCGCGCGCGGCCTCGGGCCGCAGGAACTTCAGCGCGACCCGCTGGCCGAGCTGCAGGTGGGTCGCCGCGACCACGACGCCCATGCCGCCGCGGCCGAGCACGCGCTCGACCCAGTACTTCTCGGCGACGACAGACCCCGGCTCGAGCACGTTCGCCTGACGGTACGATCCGCGGGGGTCGTCCTCAAGGCAGTTCAGCGGGCTTCGGCGCCGGTGCCTGCGGCGCGATGACGCCCGTGGTAGGCGAGCGACGCCCACTCGACCTTCGGCGCCGACAGGAACCCGAGCGCGACCGCGGCGGCGCCGAGGCGCACGCCGGTCGAGCGCTTGTACGCCAGCGCGGCCTTGAGCTGGAGCGGCGACAGCAGGCCGGCGTCGACGAGGTGCTGGCCGAAGCCGGGCGCGATCGGCAGCGGCGGCGAGCCGGCGCGCGCGTGCAGCGGCCGCGGCGCTGGGTGCTCGGTCGGCGGCCGCAGCGGCAGCGCGGCCCCGCGCGGCGGCGGCAGCGGCGCAGCCACGCGCGGCGCCGGCACCGGCGCGGCCACGCGCGGCGGCGGCGGGCGCACCGCCGCCGGGCGGGTCGGCCGTGGGGTCGGCGCGCGCCGGGGCCCGAGGTTCTCGACGATCCCCAGCCACTCGCGGGCCTCGTCGTCGTCGGGCGCCAGCCGCAGGGCCTCGCGCAAGAAGATCTTGGCCGACGCCAGCTCGTCGGCGCGGGCCGCCAGCTCGCCGAGCAGGCGGTACGCCGGACCGCACTGCGGCTCGAGGTTGAGGCACGCGCGGATCTCGACCTGGGCGTCGACGTCGCGCCGGAGCGCGATCAGGCTCCGGGCCGCCAGCAGCCGCAGCGCGATCGAGCCGCGATCGGTCGGCGCGAGCTCGGCCAGCGCGTCGGCGCAGGCCGCGACGACGCCGGGGTACTGGCGCGCCAGGTACAGCTCGCGCGCGGCGGCGACGATCGAGACCGAGTCCACCCGCCGCAGCCAAGCAAGCGGGTGGCCAACGTCGGACCACCGAATTTCGAGCGGTTGGGCGGCGGTCGGGGCGGCCTGGGGTCGCCATACCGAGGCCTGGCCTCCCCGCCAGCGGGGCTGCATACTGATCCTGTGGTGCGCTCGGCCCTGGTCGCCGCCCTGTGGCTCGCGTTGCTCGCGTCGGTGGCCCCGGCCCGGGCCGATCGCATGATCGACGTGCCGCCGCGCCCGGCCGAGCCCACCGACTTCTGGGGCCGGGTGCTGCATCCGCACGCGGCCCAGGTCGCCGAGCTGGTGCAGCAGCTCTCGATGACCTTGCGCCAGCTCGACGATCCCTACGGCGCGGCCGATCGCAGCCGCATCGAGATGGTCCGCACCGGCGTGCGGCTGGCGCGCTACGCCCGCACGCTCGATCCCAACGACGACGACGTGACCTACTACGCCGGCGCGTTCGCCGACGCCGCCGGGCGCGCGCTCGAGGCCGAGCGCCTGCTGACGATCTACCTCCGCGCCGCGCCCGCCGGCGCCCAGCGCGCCGACGCGCTGGTCCGGATCGGCCGGATCGCGCTGCGCCAGGGGCGCACCGACCTCGCCGTCGACCGGCTGCGCCAGGCCTCGGCCCAGGTCGCCGATCGCTTCACGATCGTGCGCGCGCGCATCGCGCTGGCCCACGCGCTCGAGGCCAGCGGCGACGTCGGCGCCGCGGTCGCGACCCTGCGCGAGCTGGTCGACGCGGTGCCGCTCGACGGCGATCCCGCCAGCGTCGCCGGCCACGTCGCGCTCGCGGTCATCTACGATCGCGACGAGCAGATCACGGCCGCGTTCGACGTGCTCCTGCGCCTGCGGACCGCGCTCGACAGCGAGTACGTGCGCCTCGCCGACGACGCGCTGCGCGCGTTCCCGCCGCCGATCGCGATCGACGCGCACTACTACCGCGCGCTGGTGTACGAGACCTGGCCGTACCTGACCGCCGAGGCCCACCGCGCCTGGTGGGCGTACGAGCAGGCCGGCGGGCCGCCGGCGCTGACCGCCCGGGCGCGCGATCATCGCCTCGCGCTGGCGCTCGAGCTCGAGCGCGCGCGGCGCAAGCCCGCCCGGCCGGAGCGGCACCGATGATCCGCGCGGCCCTGGCGCTCGCGATCGTGCCGCTCGCGACCGTGGCGCTCGCGACCAGCGTGGCCGCGGCGGCCCCGCCGACGCTGTGGCAGGCGGCGACCGAGACCGCCGACGCGGCGCAGGCCCGGCGCAGCTACGACGAGGCGATGCTGGCCGGCGACGACCGGGTCGCGTCGGCGGTCGCGACCGACATCACCGAGATGCGCAGCCGCCTGGTCACCGCGGCGCTCGCGGCCTACGACGCCGCCGCGCTGGCCCGCCCCGATCTGGCCGAGCCGCACTGGCGCGCCGCCGCGGTCGTCAACGCGTTCTACATCGAGTGCGCGCCCAAGCGCGGCGCGCTGTGCGGCCCCAGCCCCAGCCAGCGCGCGGCCGAGCTCGCGATCGAGCACTGGGACGCCGCCGAGCGCCTGGCGCCGCTCGATCCCCGGCTCACCGACGAGGTGCTGACCGCGCGCGCGCTCTTGCACACCAAGCTCGCGACCCCGGCCCACCTCGCGGCGGCGCGGGTCGACTACCTGCGCGTGCTCGACCGCATCCGCGGCCACGCCCGCGTCGACGCGCTGTCGTCCAACGCCAACCGGCGCGCGTTCGCGCTCGGCAACCTGGCCGAGACTCACATGATGCTGGGCGATCTCGACCGCGCGATCGAGACCTACCGGGAGGCCCAGCGGCTCGTGCCCGACCTGAGCCGCGCGTTCGGGCTCGCGGTCGCGCTCGATCGCGACGAGCAGACCGGCGCGGCGTACGAGGTGCTGCGCGGCGAGGGCGCGGACGCGATCGACCGCTTCGTCGACGAGATCGATCGGGGCCGGGTGTTCTTCGTCCCGGCCGGCGAGGTGTCCTACTACCTCGGGCTCGCGGCCGAGCACCAGGGCGACGTCGTCGCCGCGCTCGAGCACTTCGAGGCGTTCGTCGCCAGCGGCGCCCACCCGCGCTACCAGCCCCGGGCGCGCGCGCACCTGGCGGCGCTCAAGGCGCGGCTCGCCCAGCGCCTGCGCGGGAGCCGGTGACCGGGCGGGTGGTCATCGCCGCGCTCGGGCTCGCGCTCGCCCGCGCGGCGGCCGCGGCGCCGCCGGCCGATCCCGACCTGGCCGCCGAGACCCGCAGCGGGTTCTGGGACGAGGCCACCGCCCCCGGCACCCACGCCCGCGCGACCCGCATCGCCGACGCGGTGCGCGCGCTCCGCCTGACGTCGGCGGATCTCGCGGCGGTCGAGCGCGACCTCGAGCTGCTCGCCGCGGCCGCGCCCGACGTCGCCGACGCCTGGGGCTACCTGGCGATCACCGCCGAGCGCCGCCGCCACTGGGCGACCTGCGCCCGCGCGTACCAGCGCGCCTACGCGCTCGCGCCGGCCTGGCGGCCCGAGGCGCTGATCGACCTGCGGACGTCGTCGAAGAACCCGCTCGTGCGCGCGCCCGCGCTGTCGCTGGCCTTGTGCCAGTCGCGCAGCGACGACCTCGTCGGCGCCCGGGCCACCGTCGACGCGGCCATCGCGCGCGGCGAGGTCGGCAGCGAGCTGTACCTGCGAGCCGGCGAGGTCGCGCTGGCCCAGGGCCGGCTGACCGACGCCATCGACGCGCTCGGTCGCTCGCGCGAGCAAGGCGCCGCGTGGCTGCAGGTGATGGCGCTCGATCGCGCGCGCCGGGACGCCGAGGCCCAGACCGCCGCCGAGCGCGCCGCCAAGGACGATCCGCTGGCCGCGCGGGCCGCGTCGGGCACGATCCCGCTGACCCCGGCCAGCGACGCCGACTACCTGCTCGGGATCGCCGCGCGCTACCGCGACCAGCCCGACTACGCGATCGTCTACCTGCGCCGCTACCTGGGCGCGGCGCCGGCGGCCAGCCCGTGGCGGGCCCGGGCCGAGGACCACATCGCGATCGCCACCGCCGACAGCGCCCGGGCCCAGGCGGCGGTCCAGGCCAGCAGCGGCGACGGGCCGGCCCAGGATCCGCTGCGCGCCGCGGTCGACCTGCGCGCCGCTGATCTGGCCGCGTGCATGCGCGCGGTGCCGACCGGGCTGGCCGAGGTGCGCATCACCGTCGCGACGCCGGCGCAGCTCAAGCCATCGCCGTTCATGCGCGGCGGCGCGACCCCGCCGCGGTCCCCGCCTCGGCCGGTCCGCGGCCACCTCCGGCCACGGCCGCCGCCGACGCCGACGACCATCACGCCGGGCGTGTCGGCGTACTACGTCCTGGCGCCGCTGCCCGGGGACGCGCCCGACGCGCGCGACGAGGCGCTGCGCTGCCTCGAGCGGGTCGGCGCCAGCCTGCGGCTCCCGGCCCCCAACGCGGGCGCCTGGGCCACGATCCGGGTGCCGGTGCGGGCGCGGTGAGCGCGCGCGGGGAATTGGCGCTACAGTAGAGGTGGCGTCGATCCACTCCACGGACGGCGACCGGAGACAACATGACGCGTGTGACGATCCAGGCGCTCCGCGCCCAGAAGGTCGCTGGTGACAAGATCACCATGCTCACGGCCTACGACGCCACCTTTGCCCGCCTGCTCGATCAGGCCGGCGCCGACATCCTCCTCGTCGGCGACTCGCTCGGCATGGTGATCCAGGGCCACGACACCACCCTGCCGGTCACCATCGACGAGATGGTCTACCACTGCCGCGCGGTCGCGCGCGGCGCCCGGCGCGCCCAGGTGGTCGGCGACATGCCGTTCATGTCGTACCAGGAGAGCGTCGAGCAGGGCCTCCGCAACGCCGGCCGCCTGATCAAGGACGGCGGCGCCCACGCGGTCAAGCTCGAGGGCGGCGCCCAGCACGCGCCGCTGGTCGCCCGCCTGACCGCCACCGGCATCCCGGTGATGGGCCACCTCGGCCTGACGCCGCAGTCGTTCCACCAGTTCGGCGGGTTCAAGGTCCAGGGCAAGGACGCCGGCGCGGCCGCGCGCCTGACCGCCGACGCCCGGGCCCTGGCCGACGCCGGCGCCTACGCGATCGTGCTCGAGGGCATCCCGTCCGAGGTCGCGCGCGAGGTCACCGCCGCGATCGACATCCCGACGATCGGCATCGGCGCCGGGCCCGACTGCGACGGCCAGGTGCTGGTGATCTACGACCTGCTCGGCATGGACGAGCGCTTCAAGCCCAAGTTCGTGCGCCGCTACGCCGACCTGTCGACGACGATCAAGGACGCGTGCCAGCGCTACTTCGCCGACGTCAAGGGCGCGCGGTTCCCGTCGGAGGCCGAGAGCTTCAACCGCGACAAGGAGGCCAGCGCGCCCATCCCGCTGTACTCCGGGGGCAAGGCGTGATCGCGAGCCGGCCGCCGTTCGAGATCATCCGCACCCCGGAGGCCATGGCGGCCCGCGTCGAGGACCTCCGCCGGGACGGGCGCACGATCGCGCTGGTCCCGACGATGGGCTTCCTGCACGACGGCCACCTGTCGCTCCTGCGCGCGGCCCGGGCCCGGGCCGACGTCGTGATCCTGTCGATCTTCGTCAACCCGACTCAGTTCGGGCCGAGCGAGGACCTCGAGCGCTACCCGCGCGACGAGGACGGCGACCTGGCCAAGGCCCGGGCGTGCGGGCTCGACCTGGCGTTCTGCCCGGCCGCGGCGGCGATGTACCCCGACGGCGCCCAGACCTTCGTGTCGGTGCGCGCGCTCGAGCAGCCGCTGTGCGGCGCCACCCGCCCGGGCCACTTCACCGGCGTCGCCACGATCGTCGCGAAGCTGTTCAACCTGACCCGGCCGCACCTGGCGTTCTTCGGCGAGAAGGACTACCAGCAGCTGGCGGTGGTGCGGCGGATGGCGCGCGATCTCGACTTCGGCGTCGAGATCGTCGGGATGCCCATCGTCCCGGAACCGGACGGCCTGGCGATGAGCTCGCGCAACGTCTACCTGGCGCCGGCCCAGCGGCGCCAGGCGCTGGCGCTGTCGACCGGCCTGGCCGCGGCGGCCGCGGCGGTGGCGGCCGGCGAGCGCGACGGCGCGGCGCTGTGCGCGCTGGCCCGGGCGCCGCTGGCCGACGCGCCCGACGCGCGGATCGACTACGTCGAGCTGCGCGACGCCGCCGACCTGTCGCCGCTGCCCCGGCTCGATCGGCCGGGCGTGCTGGCGGTGGCGGCGTTCCTCGGGACCACCCGGCTGATCGACAACCGAGTCCTGACGCCGCCGGCGTGAGCGCGACCGGACCACCCGGCGGATCGACGACCGAGTCCTGACGCCGCCGGCGTGAGCGCGACCGGACCACCCGGCGGATCGACGACCGAGTCCTGACGCCGCCGGCGTGAGCGCGACCGGACCACCCGGCGGATCGACGACCGAGTCCTGACGCCGCCGGCGTGGGACCGGCGCCGACCGGCCCACGGGGCCGGCGGACCGACGACCGGGTCCTGACGCCGCCGGCGTGAGCGCGACCGGACCACCCGGCGGATCGACGACCGGGTCCTGACGCCGCCGGCGTGAGCGCGACCGGACCACCCGGCGGATCGACGACCGGGTCCTGACGCCGCCGGCGTGAGCGCGACCGGACCACCCGGCGGATCGACGACCGGGTCCTGACGCCGCCGGCGTGAGCGCTACTTGATGACGCTGCAGTCCGAGAACGCGTAGAGCGTGTCGATCTTCAGGTCGCTGTTCATCACCCGCCACGCGTAGTAATCGGCGAACTTGGGGTCGAAGGTGACGCGCACGGTCTTGCCGGCGGGCAGCTGCTTGCCGACGATCGCCATGACGTCCTTGATCGAGCACTTGGCCTCGGCGTGCTGCTCGACGCCCTCCCACGGATCGGTCGCGCCCCACAGCTGCCGGTGCGACACGCCGGCCGAGCCGGCGCCGTACTTCTTGATCGAGTCCTTGCGCACGTTCTTGGCGTGCGACTGGACCGCGCCCTGCGAGATGTAGACCACCTCGGCGCCCTTGGACACGTCGATCCGGCCCTCGGCGTCGACCGACTGGAAGTTGGCCGACCACCACATCGCGTCGCGCTTCCACTTCTTGGCCGGGCCCGCGAGCGCCGCGATCAGCTTGTCGCCGTCGGGCCTCTTGGCGTCGACGCCGAGGCTGGCGTACGAGAGATTGCCCTTGGCGGTCGAGCCGAACTTCATCTTGAAGATCACGCCGGCGATGCCGAGCGCGACCACCAGCACGATCGAGCCGATGATCTTGAACTTGCCCCCGCCGCCGCCGACCTTGAACGGGATCTTGAAGCCGCCGACGTTGACCGAGAACTGGTGGGCCGGGCCGGCCGCCGCCGGCGCCGCCGCGATGGGTGCCGCCGCCGGCATCGGCGCCGGGGCCGAGCCGGGGTAGGCCCCGTTCGCACCATTGGCGCCGTAGGCGCCGTTCGCGCCGTAGGCGCCGTTCGCGCCGTAGGCGGCGTTCGCACCGTAGGCGGCGTTCGCACCGTTGGTGCCGTAGCCGGGGGCGGCCATCGGCGCGCCGCCGTAGGCCATCTGCGCCGGGGCCGCCACGGGCGCCGCGCCGATCGGGCCGATGGCCTGGCCGCAGCCCTGGCACGGGACCGGGTGGGTCGACAGCGCCCAGGCGCCAGCGCCGCAGCGAGGACATTGAGTCTGGACGTAGCCTTGGTTCGTCATGCCCAGACAGAGCCCACCGCCCGCGCGGTGTGACGCAAGAATCGCCTGGGGCCAGATCGGCCACACCTGGTGGTCACCGCCCCGGCGACGCGATACCCTGGGGCGAGGCCTGCCATGAAGAAGATCCTCGTGGTCGAGGACGACCCCATCAACCTGCAGATCCTGACCGACTACCTGTCGGCCAACGGCTACGATCTGCGCGGCGCGACCAACGGCGTCGATGGCGTCAAGCAGTTCTGGGACGAGCGCCCGGATCTGATGCTGATCGACGTGCAGCTGCCCCGCAAGAGCGGCTTCGAGGTGTGCTTCGAGGTCAAGCGCACGCCGGCGGGCGCGGCGATGCCGGTGCTGTTGATGAGCGCCGTGTACACGCCGCGCGACGAGCGCGATCGCCTGGCCGCGCCCAGCATGGCCGCCGGCTACCTGACCAAGCCGTTCGACCTCAGCACGCTGCTCACGACCGTGCGCTCGCTGATCGGTCCCGCCGCGTAGCGCGGCGATGCTGCTGCCGCCGTTCGTCGAGGCGCTGCGCCACCCGTCGTACCGGGGGCGCCTGCTGGCCGGGGTCTGGTCGGGCTACCTGATCGCCGCGGCGTTCGCGCTCCTGGCGACGAGCGCGGTCGCGTTCGACCTCGTGCCGTACGGGCGCGAGTTCCTGGTCCTGCTGCTGATCAAGGCCACCACCAACACCGCGGCGCTGGTGGCGCTGCGCGGCGGCTGGCGGCGCGGGCTCGAGCTGATGTCGCTCAACACGCTCGCCGACGTCGGCTGCATGACCGCCGCGATCTACTTCACCGGCGGCGTCCAGAGCCCCCTGTTCGCGATCTACGTCATCGAGATCACCGTCGTCGCGTTGCTGTCGAACCTGGGCACGACGCTCCTGGTCGCGGGCTCGATCCTCGTCGCCTACGGCGCGATGTGCGTCCTCGAGCTGACCGGGACGCTGCCGCCGACCGCGCCGCCGCTGACCGGGCCGATGAGCGCGTGGCACGTGGTCGTGGTGCTGGGCTACGCCGCGTTCGCGATCGGCGTCCCGACGTTCTTCACCGCCCGCATGCTCGGCAAGCTGCGCGATCGCGAGGCCGCGCTCGAGGCCCGGACCGCCGAGCTGCTCGAGGCCGGTAAGCAGAAGAGCGTCTTCATGGCGTCGGTGACCCACGAGCTGCGCACCCCGATCCACGGCGTCTCGGGCCTGGCCGAGCTGATCGAGGCCGGCGTCTACGGCCCGACCACCGATCGCCAGCGCGACGCCGCGCGCTCGATCAAGGGCAGCGCCAAGTCGCTCTTGCAGCTCGTCGACGACCTGCTGGCGCTGGTCAAGGCCGAGGTCGGGCGGGTCGAGGTCCACCCGACCGAGTTCGCGCTGACCGACCTGATCGAGCAGGTCACGGCCTCGGTCGCCTGGATGCTCGGCACCAAGCGCCAGCGGCTGACGACCGACGTCGGCCCGGGCGCGGCGACGAGCGACCGGCGCCTGCTGAGCCACGTGCTCGTCAACCTGATCGCGAACGCCGTCAAGTTCACGCCCGCGGGCGGCCAGATCGACGTGCGCGCCCGCGTCGCCGATGAGTGGCTGGTGCTGACGGTCCAGGACACCGGCATCGGCATCGCCGGCGCGGACCAGCAGGCGATCTTCGAGGCGTTCCGCCAGGTCGACGGCACCGACGAGCGCGCCTTCGGCGGCGTCGGCCTGGGCCTGGCGCTGGTCAAGCGCCTGACCGACGTCCTGGGCGGCACCGTCGCGGTCACCAGCGCGATCGGCCACGGCTCGACCTTCACCGTGACCGTGCCCGCGACCGGCTCAGGCGGCGCGGCCGATGGCGTCGAGCTTGCCGGCGAGCGGTAGCCGGTAGAACCGGCGCAGCTCGACGAACATGTCGACCATGGCCCGCCGCGCCACGAACCGGCGCTCGAGCGACGCGGCGTAGCGCCGGGCGTTGTCGTTCGCGACCTGGTAGCGGTCGCGCTCGTCGGCGTCGAGGTCGGGCTCGTAGGTGCACTGCTCGAACAGCCGGGCCCGCCAGCGCGCGCTCGACGCGCTGGGCCGGCGTCCCCGGCCAGCAGGCAGGTCACGTACTTGTCGACCTCGGCCTGCAGCTCGAGCTCGAGCGCCGACACCGCCCGCGCCTGCTGCGCGCACACCGCGGCGTAGACGAAGTGCGACACGCCCTCGAGCGCGTACAGGAACGCCGGCAGGTTGCGATCGTCGAGGCCGCGCCCGGGGTCGTGGGCCGCCAGGCTGGCCAGGACCTCGCCGTCGACGAACAGCCCGAGATCGAGGCCGTCGTCGGACTCGACCACGACCAGCTGCTCGCGCGGCGCCCGGGCCAGCCCCAGCGAGGCGCGGCCGGCGGCGTCGATCAGGAACGCCTCGACCGCGAGCCCGGTCGCGACCCGGTACAGGCGCTCGAGCCCGCCCTGCAGCCGGCCCAGCACCGCGGTCGTCACTGGAGGATCGCCGCGTCGGGGTCGACCAGCACGCCCAGCGCGCGCAGCTTCTTCTCGATCCACGCGTCGCGGGTGCGCAGCCACTGCTCGTAGAGCTTCATCAGATCGGCGCTGGCGAAGTCGACCCGCCGCCGGACCTCGGCCAGCACCTCGACGAACTCCGGGAAGTTCTCGGCCAGCTCGCCGTAGACCTCGGTCAGCGAACCCGACAGCTGCCCGGCGAGCTGGGCGTAGGCGCCGCGGCCCAGCCCGACGTAGTAGTCGACGTCGACCAGCTTGCGCGACAGCGACTCGGCGAAGAACCCGGCCACGTAGAGCGAGGTGTCGCCGACCTCCTTGAGCGTCCGGACCCGCTCCGCGGGCGAGGCCACGCTGGCCTCGGCCAGGCGCAGCGCCAGCGGCGTGTCGGGCAGGCGGGCCCGGGTGAACTCGCCCATGAGCGAGACCAGGTACCAGCCCGCAGGCTCGGTCGCCTTGCAGCGGACCGCCTCGAGCGACTCGGCCAGGACCTCGTAGAAGTAGCCATCCACCGATGCGGCAGGTGTAACAGCGTCCATGATCCCGTTATCGTCGACATCCGCCCAGGTGCAAGTTCCTGTGGGACCTCAACACCTTGGAACACCTGCTGGAACCCGGTTCATCGCCGCGGCCCGTGTAGTGACCTGTCGCACCCGATTGGTCGACCACTCGCGAACGAAATCCGAGAACTAGCCCCTTGCGCGGTCGGCGACCGCGCTTAGTATGCGCCCGTTAGCACTCGCACGAGGTGAGTGCTAACAAACGAGCCCCGCCCGCACGGCGTCCGTGCGCGGGGCCACGAACCAACACGCTTTGAGGATCCAATGAACGTTCGTCCGCTGCAGGACCGGCTTCTGGTGCGCCGGGTCGAGGAACAGGAGCAGACCAAGGGTGGGATCATCATCCCCGACGCCGCCAAGGAGCGGCCGCTCGAGGGTCAGGTGATCGCCGTCGGCGCTGGCAAGCGCACCGAGGACGGCACGCTGGTCGCGCTCGACGTCAAGGCGGGTGATCGGGTGCTGTTCGGCAAGTACGCCGGCACCGAGATCAAGCTCGACGGCGTCGAGCACCTCATCCTGTCCGAGGACGAAGTCCTCGGCATCATCGGCTGAAGCAAGAGGAGTCCGGAACATGGCTGCCAAGGACATCATTTTCGACGAGCGCGCGCGCGCTGCCGTCGGCCGGGGCGTCGACGTCCTCGCCAACGCCGTCAAGGTCACCCTCGGCCCGCGCGGCCGCAACGTCGTGATCGAGAAGAGCTGGGGCTCGCCCACGGTCACCAAGGACGGCGTCACCGTCGCCAAGGAGATCGAGCTCGAGAACAAGTTCGAGAACATGGGCGCGCAGATGGTCAAGGAGGTCGCCTCCAAGACCTCTGACACCGCCGGCGACGGCACCACCACCGCCACCGTGCTGGCCCAGGCGATCTTCCGCGAGGGCGTCAAGCTGGTCGCCGCCGGGCACAACCCGATGGAGATCAAGCGCGGCATCGACGTCGCGGTCGCGACGGTCATCGACGCGCTCAAGGCGCAGTCGAAGGAGACCAAGAACCACAAGGAGATCGCTCAGGTCGGGACCATCTCGGCCAACGGCGACACCGCCATCGGCGACATGATCGCCGAGGCGATGGAGAAGGTCGGCAAGGAGGGCGTGATCACCGTCGAGGAGTCGAAGTCGCTCAACAGCGAGCTCGACGTCGTCGAGGGCATGCAGTTCGACCGGGGCTACCTGTCGCCGTACTTCGTGACCGACAGCGAGCGCATGGAGGTCGTGCTCAACGACTGCTTCGTGCTGACCCACGAGAAGAAGATCAGCAACATGAAGGAGCTGCTGCCGCTCCTCGAGCAGGTCGCCAAGAGCGGCCGGCCGCTGCTGATCATCGCCGAGGACGTCGACGGCGAGGCGCTGGCGACCCTGGTGGTCAACAAGCTGCGCGGCACGCTGCACATCTGCGCGGTCAAGGCGCCCGGCTTCGGCGACCGCCGCAAGGAGATGCTCAAGGACATCGCGGTCCTGACCGGCGGCCAGGCGGTCACCGAGGATCTCGGGCTCAAGCTCGAGGGCCTGACCATCAAGGATCTCGGCACCGCCAAGCGCGTCACGATCGACAAGGACAACACCACGATCATCGACGGGGCCGGCGCCAAGGCCGACATCGAAGGCCGGGTGAAGACGATCCGCCGGCAGATCGACGACACCACCTCGGACTACGATCGCGAGAAGCTCCAGGAGCGCCTGGCCAAGCTGGTCGGCGGCGTCGCGGTCATCCGCGTCGGCGCGGCCACCGAGGTCGAGCTCAAGGAGAAGAAGGCGCGCGTCGAGGACGCGCTGCACGCCACCCGCGCCGCGGTCGAGGAAGGCATCGTCCCCGGCGGCGGCGTCGCGCTGATCCGCGCGCTCAAGGCGCTCGAGGGCATCAAGCTCGACGAGGAGCAGCAGTTCGGCGTGGCGATCATCCGCCGCGCGATCGAGGAGCCGCTGCGTCAGATCGCGGCCAACGCCGGCATCGACGCCTCGATCGTCGTGTCGAAGGTCCGCGAGGGCCAGGGCTCGTTCGGCTTCAACGCCGCGACGCTCGAGTACGAGGACCTGCTGGCCGCCGGCGTCATCGACCCGACCAAGGTCGTGCGCACCGCGCTCCAGAACGCCGCGTCGGTGTCGGCGCTGCTGCTGACCACCGAGGCGATGATCGCCGAGCGTCCCAAGAAGGACGAGAAGGCGGCCGGCGGCGGCGGCGGCGGCGGCATGGGCGGCATGGGCGGCATGGGCGGCATGGGCGGCATGGGCGGCATGGACTTCTAGGTCCAGCCTCACACGCACGCGTCGACGCCGGCCTCGCGCCGGCGTCGGCATTTTCGGGTCGGCCCGGCCCCCGCGTCAGCGGCGGTCCTGTCCCCTGGGCGCGGCGCGGCGCCCCAACGGTCGCGGCGGCCCGGCCCCCGCGTCAGCGGCGGTCCTGTCCCCTGGGCGCGGCGCGGCGCCCCAACGGTCGCGGCCGCGGCTCAGCGGTGGTCTTGCACCCGCGGGCGCGGCGGCGCGGGCGGCGGCGCGGCCACGGTCGCGCTGGCGCCGACCGAGATCGTCACCCCACCGACGACCGCGCCGGCGACCGCACCGGCGACCGCGGCGGCGCCCGACGGCGGCGGCGGCGGCGCGGCCACGACGGTGGTCACGGTGGCGCCGGCCCCCGAGCCCAGCCAGTAACCCGGGGTCCACTGCCACGCGCCGGTGCGCCACTCCCAGTGACCGCTCGACCAGGCGTAGCCCGGCATCGGCGGCTCGCCGTAGAACTCGTCGACCGGCGCGGGCATCGGCGTGCGCACCGCGGCGCCGCGCGCGGTCAGCTGCGCGATCACCTGGGCGCGGGCGGCCTCGGCCTCGGCCTGCTGGCGGGCCCACGCGAGGTCAGCGGCGGCCCGGGCCGCCGCCAGGTCGGCGTCGGCGCGCACCCGCAGCTCGAGCTCGAGCGCGCGCTGGCGGTCGCGCAAGGTCAGATCGCCGCCGCGGGCGACCAGCTGATCGCGCACGTCGCGCCGGGTGCCGTGGCACTGGCCGGCGACCCAGCTCGCGTGGGCGCTGGCCTCGGCGGCGAGCCGGTACCGGAGGGTGCGATCGCCGCCGCGGAGCTCGAGCGACGCCACCAGCTCGCCGCGGATCGCCCGCGCGCGCTCGAGCTCGAGGGCGACCTGGCGCGCCGCCTCGGCCTGGGCCTGGGACCGCGCCTGCGCCGCGACCTCGGCCTGGGCCTGGCCCCGGGCCTGGGCCTGGTACCGCGCCTGCGCCGCGACCTCGGCGGCCCGCGCCCGGGCCTCGACGTCGCCGCCGCGGGCGATCAGCCGCGCCCGCAGATCGCTGCGGACGACGATCGCCTGGTCGCGCGCGCGGACGGCCTCCCACCGGGCGCTGTCGTCGAGCCGCGCTACCGCGAACGTCCCGACCAGGTCGCCGGCGAGCGGCGCCCGCGGCGCGAGCGCCATGGTGCAGGCGCCGGCGTTGGCCTCGGCCACCAGCAGGGTCGCGCGGCCGTGGCGGTTGCCGGCGCCGAGATCGCCGGGCGCCAGCGCGACGTCGGTCGACACCGTCGCCGCGCCCGCGGCCGCGCCCAGCGCCGCGCCGTCGACCGCGACGGTGGCCTGGGCGTCGGCGGTCGGGGTCGAGACCGTCGACGTCGCGGCCACCTGCCCCACCACCGCCTGGCCGACGACGCCACCGATCGCCGCCGCGGTCCGCTGGGCCCGCTCGCGCTCGGCCCGGAGCTCCGCCAGCCGCCGCGCGCGGTATGCCTCGAAGTCCTCGCCGACCACGCCCTGCGCCACGGTGGCGCCGCACTGGATCGTCCAGTCGATCTCGGTCGCCTGAGGCAGCCACACGTCGAAGTCGACCCGGTAGGTCGAGTCGCGGGCGTCGGGGGCCAGCGCGACCGCCGCGGCCATGCCGGCCACCGCCCCGCCGCCAGGGCCGACCGCAGGGGCGGTCCCGGTCACGACGGCCCGGGCGCTGCCCACGGGCTGGTAACGGACACCGGCGCCACAGGCGCTGGTCAGTGCGATCAACGAGACCAAGCGAAGCGAACCCATGCGGCGGAGTAGTGCAAGCCGGTCGCCAGCCCCGCCACCGTTCCCCGATGGCGCATCCCTTGCGATAGTCCGCCTCCATGACGCCTCGCTTCTGCCTCGACGCTGCGATCCAGCCCACTTGCTCGGCCACCCCGGGCCGCGATCGTGAACACCCGGCCACGGTCGCCTCCACCACACTGGGGCGCGCTCGCCTCGCCGCGCTGGCCCTGGCGCTGGTGCTCGGCGCCTGCGGCGGCCACCACACCGACAACTACAAGGCGGCGACCGATCGCCAGACCTCGTGCTGCGAGCACCTGGCCGGCGCCCCGCGCGATCAGTGCCTGGCCGAGATCGTCCGCGTCGACGATCCGGCCGTCGCCCAGGCCAGCGCCAACCAGCGCACGTACGCCTGCGTCCAGCGCCACTTCACCTGCGACCCAGCGACCGGGCGCGCCACCCCCGAGTCCAACCAGGCCCAGCTCGACTGCATCACCGATCTCGGCGAGTGACCGCGCGGTTTCGCGCTAGCCTTGGCCCATGACCATCGACGAACGTCGGCGGCGGGCCGGGTTCCTGGAGCAGTACCGATGGGCGCTGGCGTTCGCGATCGCCATCGCCACCACGTTCGTGGCGCTGCCGCCGCGGCCGCTGAGCGCCGGCCTCGCCTACGATCTGATCCCGGCCGGCGCGCTCGGCGCGGTGTGGCTGGCGACCGGCCTGGCGCTCGGGATCGTGGCGCGGCGCTGGGCCCGGGTCGCCGAGGACGAGGCGCTGCCGACCGCCCGCACGCTGCGCTGATCGAGTCCTCCGGCTCCGGTTCCCGCTCCGGTTCCGGCGCCCCCTCCGGTTCCGGATCCCGCTCCGGTTCCGGATCCCGCTCCGGTTCCGGCGCCCCCTCCGGCGCCCGATCCCGTTTCGGCTCCGAGTCCGGCCCCGATTCCGATTCCGATTCCGATTCCGCGTCCGACTCCCGCCCCTGTCCCCGCTCCGGATCCGGATCCGGTCACCAGGGCTTGCGGCAGGCCCGGGCCGCGGCCGCGGTGCGCGCGGCCTTCATGCACTTCACGCCCTCGAAGTCGCGCGCGGCCCGACACTGGCCGACCGCGAAGTCCAGCCCCTCCTTGATCTTGTCGTCGCGCTCGAGCAGCTTGGCCGCGCGCAGCTGCTCGCGCTCGGCCGGCGGCGCCGCGGCGATCTCGAGCTCGGCCTTCTCCCAGAACGTGAGCTGGGCGTAGTTGCGCAGCGCCTCCTCGCACGACTCGACCGACGGGCGCTTGCAGGCCGCGGTGACGGTCAGGGCGAGGACGAGGACGAGCAGGCGCGCGCGCATGGGCGTGACGTAGCACGCCGCGGTCATCGCTCCCAGGTCATCCCGGCGTAGATCAGCTGGCGGCGAAACGACGCGGCGTCGGCGCCGAGCGCGCCGACGTGGAGCGACCAGCGCAGCTCGGCCTGCCAGCCGCCGCCGAAGCCACGCCCCAGGCGCACCGCCGCGCTCGAGCGCGACTCGTCGTCGAGCGTCGTGAACAGCTGGTTGGCGATGTCGCGCGCCACCAGCTGCGGCTCGGGGTAGCGATCGAGCTGCCCGGTCACGGTCGCGGTCGCGAACACGTGCGCCGGCAGCGGCGTCGTCACCGACCCGATCAGCCGCTGCCGCACGAGCGAGCTGCCGAAGCTGGTCGAGTCGTCGACGGTCAGCTCGTAGGTGAGCGAGGCGGCGCGGACGCCGGCGTAGCTGACCCGGGCCGACGCCACCTGCACCAGGTCGACGCGGGCGCGATCGCCGGGGCCGAAGCAGCGGATGTCGGGCATCGCGCCCGGCGGGCAGCTGTTGCCGTAGGCGAGCCCGCGGTAGCCGCGTCGCTCGACGCGGTAGCCGGCGGTCAGATCGACGGTGCGGTCGTCGGGCCCGCGCCACAGCCGCTGCGCGAGCGTCGCCGTCAGCGTCGCCCCGGTCCAGTCGAAGTCGCGATCGGGCTTGTAGACCAGGCGCCGCAGGCCGACGGCGACGGTCGCGGTGCGGCCGCGATCGTCCGCCAGGATGGCCGAGAGATCCGCGCCGCTCGACGCGAACGCCCGGGCCGAGGTCGCGCCGTCGACCGGGAACACCTCGTAGTGGGTGGCGCGGGCGCCCAGCGCCAGCTGGTCGCTCGAGCGCCGCAGCGCGGAGGCGTCGACCGAGCCGGTGAGCGCGCTCTCGCTGGCGCCGGCGTCGGTCACCGCCGAGCGGGTGCCGCCGCCCAGGGCCACGGTCCAGCGCACCCGCCGGGCCCGGCCGCCGCGCACGTCGGCGCCGACCCGGGCCCGCAGCATCGGCGCCGCGACCGGCGGGGCGTCGACGCTGGTCTCGATCCGCCCGACGTTGGTGTCGTACTCGAGCCCGGCCTCGCCGGTGCCGCGCCAGGTCTCGGCGACGACCGGCGCCGGCGCGCTCACCGCGCCCGCCACCAGCACCGCCGCGACGACCTGCGCGCGCACGGTCACGGCCGGCGCAGCTCGCGCGCGCGGGCCTCGATGGCCTGGCGGCGCTTGCGCAGCGTGTCGAGCCGGGTGGCCACCGCGTCCTTGGCCTGGCGCGCGGCCGCGGCCCAGGTGCGCGGATCGTTCGAGCGATCCGACTGCCGCAGCACGTCGACGGTGCGGGCGTCGACCACCGCCGACAGCGCGGTCGCGAGCTCGCGGCCGCTGGGGCCCTCGGTGGTCACGCCGTCGGTCGGCGCCGCGGCGCCCGAGTCGACGTTCGCGAACGCGCCGCCCGCGCGCACGGCGACCCGGCGGACGTCGTCGTCCTCGGTCAGCGCCATCGCCTCGGCGCGCTCGTGTTGCCGGCGCAGCTCGGCGGCCTCGTCGAACTTGTGCGCGCGCTTGTCGAGGCGCGCGACCTCGCCCGCCAGCGCGGCCTCGGCCTCGCGCAGGGCCGCGACCTGATCGTCGAGCTCCTCGGGGTCGGCCAGCGGATCGAGCGCGTCGTCGGGCAGGACGATCTTCTTGGTCGGCACCGGCGCGGCGTAGGCGGCCCGGCGCCGCTCGAGCTCGGCCCGGAGCGCCGGCGGCGCGGTCGCGAGCGCGCGGTCGAACGCGACCACGGCCGCGGCCTTGGCGCGCGCCAGCTCGCCGTCGGCGCGACGGACCTGGTCGGCCAGCGCGGTGAGCGCCTTGGCGGTCTCGAGCGAGGCGGCCAGCTTGCTGCGCAGCGCCCGATCGCGCCGCCACGACGCCTTCTGGCGCTTGAGCTGATCGATCTCGCCGAGCTCGGCCTCGTAGCGCCGGGTCGACGCCGCGCGCTCGCCAGCGAGCCCGGTCAGGGTCCGCTGGGCCCGGGCGACCGCGGCGACCGCGACGTCGACCTTCGACGGCGCCTGGGCCACGCGCGGCCGCGGGCCGCCCGCCGTCGCCGCACGCGGAGCGGCGACCGCGAACGCGGCGACGAGCAGCCAGAGGGACCAGGACCGACGCACGCCTCGAGTCTAAGCAGCCCGTGTGCCACCGACAACCCCCGAGAACGACGCGCGTTCCGGCCCGCCGCCGCGGAAAAATCCTGGGCGGGGCGGGCGATCACTCAGAAAACTGTGGGCGCGGGGATCGGGCGCCGGTTCGCTGCCAGGTCCGGAAACGGCCAGACGGCGCGCCGGTCACCCGCTAGAACCGACCCGTGCTCCTCGATCCAGCGGCGTGTCGGCAGGCGGTCATGGCGCGCGATCCGCGCTTCGACGGCCGGTTCGTCGTCGCGGTCGCGACCACCGGGATCTACTGCCGCCCGGTGTGCCCGGCGCGGACGCCGCGCGCCGATCGCTGCGCGTACTTCGCGCTCGCGGCCCAGGCGGAGGCCCAGGGCTATCGCGCGTGCCTGCGGTGCCGGCCCGAGGTCGCGCCCGGCACCGCGGCGGCGGCGGTCGACGCGCGCGCGCAGCTCGTCGCCGACGCCGTGGCCGCGATCGATCGCGGCTTCCTGATCGAGCGCTCGCAGGAGGAGCTGGCCCGGGAGCTCGGGGTCACCGCGCGGCACCTGCGGCGCGTGGTCGTGGCGGAGCTCGGGGTCACGCCCAGCCAGCTCGATCGCACGCGTCGGCTCGCGGTCGGCAAGCAGCTCCTGCACGACTCGCGCGCGAGCCTGGCCGACGTGGCGCTGGCGTCGGGCTTCCGGCAGCGTCCGCCGCTGGAACGCCGCGTTCCGGACCCAGTTCGCGACCACGCCGTCGAGCTTCCGCAAGCGCGCCGCGACCGCCGCCGCCGACGTCCCGCTGACCGTGCGCCTCGACGCGCGCCCGCCGTTCGCGGGGCGCGCCCTGCTCGACTTCCTGCGCGGCCGCGCGATCGCCGGCGTCGAGGAGGTCGGCGCCACGACCTACTGGCGCACGGTCGCCGACGGCCCCGGCGGCTGGCTCGAGGTCGAGGTCGTCGACGACGCCGTCCGCCCGGGCGTGCGGCTGACGATCGCCGCGTCGCTGGCGCCGCGGCTGCTGGCGCTGGTCGCGCGGGTCCGCGCGCTGTTCGACCTCGACGCCGAGCCGATGGCGATCGGCGCGCACCTCGGGCGCGATCCGCGCCTGGCCGCGGCGCTCGCGGCGGCGCCGGGCCGGCGGGTGCCCGGCGCGTTCGATCCGTTCGAGGTCGCGGTCCGCACCGTGCTCGGCCAGCAGGTGTCGGTGGCCGCGGCCTCGACCCTGTGCGGCCGGCTGGTGGCGCGGTTCGGGCGGCCGATCGCGACGCCGCGCCCGGCGCTCACCCACGCCGCGCCCACCGCCGCCGCGCTCGCCGCCGCCACCGTCGACGAGCTGGCCGCGATCGGCCTGCCGCGGGCCCGGGCCGAGACCGTGCGCGCGCTCGCCCTCGCGGTCGTCGACGGCCGCGTCACCTGGGCCCGCCCGCGCGATCCGGTCGCGGCGATGGCGGCGCTGACCGCCGTGCGCGGCATCGGCCCGTGGACCGCCAGCTACCTGGCGATGCGCGCGCTCGCGTGGCCCGACGGCTTCCCGGCCGGCGATCTGGTGCTGCAACGCCAGCTCGGCGTGACCACCGCGGCGGCGGCCGCGGCGGCGGCCGCGCCGTGGCGACCGTGGCGCGCCTACGCGGCGATGCACCTGTGGGCCGGCGCCAGCGCCGGTCGCGCCCGAGGAGGATGATCATGCTCGCCCACGCCACCCTGCCCTCGCCGATCGGCCCGATCACCGTCGTCGCGTCCCCCGACGCGGTCGTCGCGATCCACCTCGGCGCCGGCCTGCCGCGCCTCGCCTCCCAGCCGACGCCAGGGCACCCGCTGCTCGACGCCGCGGCCCGCCAGCTGCGCGAGTACTTCGCCGGGGCGCGCCGGGCGTTCGAGCTGCCGCTCGGCGGCGCCGGCACCGCGTTCCAGCGGGACGTGTGGCGCGCGCTGTGCGCGATCCCGTTCGGCGTCACCTGCGGCTACGCCGAGCTGGCGGCGCGGCTGGGCCGACCCACCGCCGCCCGCGCGGTCGGCGCCGCCAACGGCAAGAACCCGATCGCGATCGTCGTGCCGTGCCACCGGGTCATCGGCAAGGACGGCACGCTCACCGGCTACGCCGGCGGCGTCGCGATCAAGCAGTGGCTGCTCGAGCACGAGGCCCGCGTCGGCCCGTGACCGTGGCGACCGCGCCGCGGGCCGCTCGATCGCGCGGCCGGCGGCGGCCCGCGGCGATCACGCCGCGGGCCGCGAAGTCGCGCGGCCCGCGGCGGCGCGTGACGCTGGTGATCACGCGGCGGCCGCGCGATCGCGAGGCTCGCGTCGCCGCGCGCGCTACTGGATGCCGTACTTCTCGAGCTTGTAGTAGAGCGCGCTGGTCTTGATGCCGAGCAGGCGGGCGGTCTCGGTCTTGACGCCCTTGGCCTTCTCGTAGGCCTTGAGGATGAGCTGGCGCTCGAGGTCGTCGAGGATGTCGGGCAGGCTGAGCTGGCGCGGCACGTCGAGGCGCTCGTCGTCGGCGGTGGCCGAGCCCTGCAGGAACGCCGGCAGCGCCGCGGTGCCGATGTCGACGCCCTCGGCGAACACCAGCGCCTGCTCGATCGCGTTCTCGAGCTCGCGCACGTTGCCGGGCCAGTGGTAGGCCATCAGCCGGCCGAGCGCGGCGTCGGACACCGCCCGCACCCGCGGGTTGGTCTTGGGCCCGAGCTTGTCCACGAAGTGCTGGGCCAAGAGCGGCACGTCCTCGCGGCGCTCGCGCAGCGCCGGCAGCCGCAGCGGCACGACGTGGA